>NZ_CP076653.1:1005000-1340000 GCF_018966865.1 Bacillus sp. NP247
TTTTGTTAATCCGTAAATTTGGTTATCCATTACGATGTACGTAATATCAATGTTACGACGAATAGAATGGATTGTATGTCCCATACCAATCGCAAAACCATCACCGTCACCACCGGATGCAATAACTGTTAAATCACGATTTGCCATTTTCACACCTTGTGCAATCGGAAGAGCACGTCCGTGAATACTATGCAAACCATATGAATTAATATACCCTGAAATACGACCGGAACAGCCGATACCAGAAATAACAGCTAGCTCATCTGGATTTAAACCAACGTTAGCTGCCGCACGCTGAATCGCAGCCTGCACCGAGAAGTCTCCGCAACCTGGGCACCAGTTTGGTTTTACACTGTTACGAAAGTCCTTAAATGTTGCCATTTAATACAACCCCTTTTTTACATTCGTTGTAAATCTCTTTCGGCAAGAATGGATTTCCATCGTATTTTAAAAGACTAGAAATTTTCTCACCATTGCCAAGATTCATTTTCATAATGTTAGCAAGCTGACCAGTTGCATTGTTTTCTACTACTACAACACGCCTCGCTTTTTTCACAAGTGGATCGATTTCAGCTGTTGGGAACGGATGAATTAAACGTACATGGGCATGGTTTACTTTCATTCCTTCTTGTTCCAAACGCTGCATTGCCTCTTCGATCGCACCACGAGTTGAGTTAAAGCCAACTAACAATACGTCTGCGTCATCATGCTTAGCATTTTTGTAAATAGGGTTATTAAACTGCAAGTTCGCCATTTTACGGAAACGTTTGTCCATTTGATCTTTACGATTTAACGCTGATTCAGATGGTTTACCCGTTTCATCATGCTCTACACCTGTAACATGGTGAATACCATTTTTCATACCAGGTAAAACACGTGGTGAAATTCCATCTTCTGTTACTTCATAACGCTTGAAATATGCTTTATTTTCACGTTCTGGTAATTCTACTTCTAAATCAAGCTTACCACGACGAATTTCAACTTTATCTAACTTAAGTGGTTCTACTGTTTGCTTTCCTAAAGAAAGCTGTAGATCTGTTAAGAAGATAACAGGCACTTGATATTCTTCTGCTAAGTTAAACGCTTCTACAATATCATAGAAAGCTTCTTCAACTGTACTTGGCGCCATTACGATTTTTGGAATTTCACCATGCGTTCCGTAAATCATAGCCATTAAGTCAGACTGCTCTTGTTTTGTTGGTAAGCCCGTACTTGGACCACCACGTTGTGTATCAATGATAACTAGTGGTGTTTCAGTAATACCTGCTAAACCAATTGCTTCCATCATTAAAGAAAGACCAGGACCAGCAGATGCTGTTAATGTACGAACACCAGCGTAGTTTGCACCGATCGCCATTGTACAAGCTGCGATTTCATCCTCAGTTTGGATTACTGTTCCGCCAACTTTCGGTAGCTTTTTAATTAAGTATTCCATAATTTCAGATGCAGGTGTGATTGGATATGCAGACATAAAGCGAGCACCACCAGCTACCGCACCAAATGCGATTGCGTCGTTTCCAATCATAAACATGCGTTTCTTACCATCAGCTTTTTCAAGCTGCATCATGTTTACTTTCTCACCAAGCAATTCTTTCATGTATTGAGAGCCGCGTTTAATTGCTTCCATATTCTTTTGAACGACTTGCTCTCCTTTACGGCCAAAGATTTCTTCAACAACCTCTAAATAAGCTGTTTCGTCTAATCCTAATACCGCACTTGATGCCCCAACAGCAACCATGTTTTTCATTAAAGATGTGCCTAATTCTGAAGCGATATCTGTAAACGGTATCACATATAGATTTACATCTGTATTATCAGGTATTGTCGGATTAAATTTCGCATCCGCAACTACAATTCCGCCCGGACGTAGTTCGTGGAAGTTAAAATCAATTGTTTCTTGATCAAAAGCAATTAAAATATCTAAATCATCTGAGATCGCACGTACTTCTGTTGTACTTACACGAATTTTATTATTTGTATGGCCGCCTTTAATACGTGATGAGAAGTGGCGGTAACCGTATAGGTAATATCCTAATCGGTTTAATGCAATACAGAAGATTTCTCCTGTACTTTCAATTCCTTCACCTTGTTGGCCTCCAACTTTCCATGAAAGTTGACTAATCATCTCCTACACCCCTTTTGGCTGCATTCATTGTAGTGTATTTTTTTACAGTAATAGTTTAGCATTTTTTATGCAAATAAACTACAATGGACACAAATTATGCCTCTTCTGATTTCACTTAATCTTTAGTATAATGCTATTTCGTTTACCATTCTAGTATTAGGTCTTAAAAAAATCAATAAATTCAAGTTAATTTATTTTAATTTTTCTGAATTTTTAAAACGTAATCTTTAGAACGTTATACAGTCAACAAAATTTTTATACAAAAATCGCTCTACAGTTGATTCACTATACTTTTTACACAGTTGATTAATTATACTTTCATAATCTCTATATGCTTCTACACCTACAACCGTTTCTAAAACCCCATCAAAATCAGAACCAAACCCTATATTTTTTTCTCCACCTAATGAACAAATATATTCCACATGCCTTAATATATCTGCTATATTCGCTTGTCTTTCATTCGTTAAAAACTGCGGTACGAAAGTAACCCCCATAATGCTATTTCGATTTATGAGAGCCCTTATTTGTTCGTCATTCAAATTGCGTGGATGCTGGCATAGTTGATGGCAGTTCGAGTGAGATGCAATCGGATTTTGTGCAATTTCAATAACATCCCAAAAGCTTCTTTCATTTAAGTGAGACACATCAGTCCATACATGTAACGTATTAAGTTCTTGTACAACTTGTCTACCAAATGTAGTTAAACCTGCTCCACGTGCCTCTAGCGCTCCATCAGCTAACAAATTGGCATAGTTCCATGTCAATCCAAAAGAACGTACACCTAAGCGATAAAACAAACGTAATTTCATCGTTTCTTTTCCAATTGCTTCGCATCCTTCTAATGTTAATAATGCTCCAATCTCGTCCTGTTTTAGCATGTTAATATCGTTTTTTGTTTGAATAAACTTCATTCCTGGTAGCGATAGAATTTCATTATGAAAAATATCTATCATTTGCAGTGCAACTTCAAAACGCCTTTCATACGCTACTGTTTCTGGTACATATATAGCAAAGCATTGTATACTTCCTTTTCTTTTCTTTAATTGTTCAAATGTAATATGTAATTGTGAATCGTTTTGAAAGTCTTTTTTCCCTTTTGCACTCCATAACTGAAAGAGTACATCGCAATGAGCATCAAAAATTTTCATTTTCATTCCTCCATTACAAAAACAACCTGTTTGCATACATGCAAACAGGTTGTTTCAACTTAACGAGGTTCTACAATTAATTTTATCGCTGTACGCTCTTCACCATCAATCATAATATCTGTAAAAGCTGGGATACAAATCAAGTCCAAACCGCTAGGCGCTACAAATCCTCTTGCAATTGCTACTGCCTTTACCGCTTGGTTCAATGCACCTGCACCAATAGCTTGAATTTCTGCTGTTCCGCGTTCGCGAATAACACCTGCAAGTGCACCAGCTACAGAATTAGGGACCGACGTTGCTTTAACTTTTAATATTTCCATTCCGCGTTTCCTCCTCGTTTCTATAAAAAGTAATAGCAATTATTTCACTTTAACTTATATTCACGAGGAATGGCACGTATTCCTGCTAAATTTCTGTAATTTTTCTAAAAAATTAAAATATAACAAATTCTCTAACTTTTCATTAAAAATCAGTCAAAAAACGGCTGGTCATCATTAATTAAAATGCGCTCAATTTTCTTCGCTTTCCCTGTATTAGGATCCACATCAATTAACACTGCACTTAATTGCGTTCTACCATTCGTCACTTCAAAACGCACTGGTAAGTTCGTTAAAAACTTCTTCAATACCGCTTCGCGATCCATACCTAAAATCCCATCATATGGGCCAGTCATACCAACATCTGTAATATAAGCTGTTCCGCTTGGTAAAATACGATTATCAGCTGTAGGAACGTGTGTATGTGTACCTACTACCGCTGTAGCACGACCGTCTACGTACCAACCTAACGCCTGCTTCTCACTTGTTGTTTCAGCATGAAAATCAACAAAGATAATGTTTGTACGTTTTTTTGCAATGCTGATTAACTCATCCACTTTACGGAATGGACAATCAATTGGAGGAAGGAACGTACGTCCTTGTAAGTTAATAACTGCAACTTCTGTTCCATTACAATTTACAAAGATAAGCCCTTTTCCCGGCGTTCCTTCCGGGAAGTTAGCTGGTCTTGCAAGATATTTTGCATCATCAATAAATTCAAATACTTCACGGTTATCCCAAGCATGGTTTCCAAGCGTAACCGCTTGTGCCCCGCACTCTAAAAAGTTTCGATATATTTTTTCCGTAATTCCACGTCCACCTGCAGCATTCTCTCCATTAATAATTGTTACTGTGGGTGTATATTTCTTCTTTAATGCCGGTACGTACTGTTGAATCATGTCTCTACCAGGAGATCCTACTACATCCCCAACAAATAATATTCTCATATGTCTTACCCTTTCTATGTACTACATTTTTTATTACCATACTATAACTTAAAGCTATTTCCTTACAACAGTTACAATTTATCTATTATAAGTTTCTTTCACTTGCATACTGCTCATAAATAATTTTCTTTATTTTACCCAATTCCAACACAAAAAAATAAAGTGGTGTTTCACCACTTTATTTTGCGTATTCCACTGCACGTGTTTCACGAATAACAGTTACTTTAATATGTCCTGGATAATCCAGTTCATTTTCAATACGTTTTCGAATATCACGAGCTAAACGATGAGCTTCTAAATCATCAATTGTATCTGGTTTTACCAGAATACGAACTTCACGTCCTGCTTGAATTGCGAAAGATTTTTCTACGCCTTCATAAGACTCTGAAATTTCTTCTAACTTTTCAAGACGACGAATGTAATTCTCAAGCGTTTCACTACGAGCTCCCGGTCTTGCAGCTGATAAAGCATCTGCTGCAGCAACTAGAACTGCAATGATAGAAGTTGGTTCTGTGTCACCATGGTGAGATGCGATACTGTTTATTACAACAGGATGCTCTTTATATTTCGTTGCGAGTTCAACACCAATTTCAACGTGACTACCTTCTACTTCATGATCGATTGCTTTTCCGATATCATGTAATAGACCAGCACGTCTTGCTAGTTTTTCATCCTCACCAAGCTCCGCTGCCATAAGTCCAGTTAAATATGCAACTTCCATAGAGTGTTTTAAGACGTTTTGTCCGTAACTTGTACGGTATTTTAAACGACCTAAAATTTTAATTAAATCTGGATGTAAGCCATGAACACCCACTTCAAACGTTGTTTGCTCTCCGACTTCACGAATATACTCGTCCACTTCACGTCTTGATTTTTCGACCATCTCTTCAATACGCGCTGGGTGAATACGTCCGTCCTGTACTAGTTTATCAAGAGCGATACGAGCTGTTTCACGACGAATCGGGTCAAATCCAGATAGAATTACCGCTTCTGGTGTATCATCGATAATAAGGTCAATACCTGTTAACGTTTCTAACGTACGAATGTTACGACCTTCACGTCCGATAATACGTCCCTTCATTTCGTCATTTGGAAGATTTACAACCGAAACGGTTGTTTCAGCAACATGATCAGCTGCACATCTTTGCATTGCTAGAGATAAAATCTCTTTTGCCTTCTTATCCGCTTCTTCTTTCGCGCGAACTTCACTTTCTTTTACCATAACGGCAATTTCATGAGAAACTTCACTTTCCACTTTACCAAGAATAATTGCTTTCGCTTGTTCGCGGGTCAGATTGGAAATGCGCTCTAATTCTGTTTGTTGCTTTTGAACTAACTCTCCCACTTTGCTTTCCAACTCTTCAATCTGTTGTTGTTTCGCTACAAGAGATTCCTCTTTCTTTTCTAACTGTTGCTCGCGCTTATCGAGCGTTTCGTCTTTACGATCAAGGTTCTCTTCTTTTTGCATTAAACGATTTTCTTGTTTTTGTAATTCGCTTCTACGGTCACGAATTTCTAATTCAGCTTCTGTACGAAGTGTATGAATTTCATCCTTTGCTTCTAAAAGCGCTTCTTTCTTAAGTGCTTCAGCATCACGATTCGCTTCGTCTAGAATACGTTTTGCTTCATTAGCTGCACCATTAATCTTCGCTTCAGCAATAGACTTTCGAACAAAAAAGCCAACAACTGCACCGACTGTTGCAAGCAAAATGGAGATGAGTATCCAAACTGTACTACTACTCATGATTTCACCTCCCCTTGCTATGAATGAAAAAAGACTGTCGGCATGTACATTGAATTACAACGTACAGCAAAGACCGTCGTCCCGCTTTTTTAAGGGACTTTCTTCATTTCACAATTAAAATGTCATATTATTATTTCGGCAAGATTTAAGTCTTACTCCGAATATTACTTCTCTTCTTGAGAAGAGTATATCGTATATAAGAAAAAATATACATTCTCATTGTATCTATCGCAATTTTCATTGTCAAGCGTTGTCTACTTTTACTTTCTTTACCTTCCGCCCTGAATCTTATGTGGATTAAAAAAACAGACGGCATATTATCCTGGAAAACCTTAGAAAATCCCAATTCATTCACTTAAAATATATGAATATTCCCCTTTACACATAGCCTTTTGGATAGAATAAATATTTTATCTCCAGCTATATACAACGCTTTCATAGTGGATTAAAAAATAAAAGACACGGGACCGTGTCTTTTATTTTTTAATCTTGACGAGTTGAATCTTCCGTGTCTTCAACACCAGAATTTTCACCAATTCCGTGATGTTCACGAACAAAGAATGCAATTTCCTCTCTTAAATCCGTATTCTCTTTTAAGAATTGCTTCGAATTTTCACGACCTTGTCCTAAGCGTTCTTCATTATAAGAGTACCAAGCACCGCTCTTTTGAACGATATCAAGTTCAGAAGCCATATCTAAGATTTCACCTTCTCTTGAAATACCTTCTCCGTACATAATATCAACTTCAGCAACACGGAATGGCGGTGCTACTTTATTTTTAACTACTTTTACTTTCGTTTTATTACCAACGATGTCGTTACCTTGCTTTAACTGCTCAGCACGACGTACTTCAAGACGGACAGTTGAATAGAATTTCAACGCACGACCACCTGGAGTTGTTTCTGGGTTCCCGAACATAACCCCAACTTTTTCACGAATTTGGTTGATAAAGATTGCGATTGTTTTTGATTTGTTGATTGCACCTGAAAGTTTACGAAGTGCTTGTGACATTAAACGTGCTTGTAAACCAACGTGAGAGTCACCCATGTCCCCTTCGATTTCGGCTTTCGGTACAAGAGCTGCTACAGAGTCAATTACGATAATATCAACCGCGCCACTTCGTACAAGTGCTTCTGCGATTTCTAGTCCTTGCTCCCCTGTATCAGGCTGTGATAATAGTAATTCATCGATGTTAACACCTAATTTTTGTGCATATACAGGATCCATTGCATGCTCCGCATCAATGAACGCTGCTTGTCCACCTTGACGCTGTACTTCCGCAATTGCGTGTAATGAAACTGTTGTTTTACCTGAACTTTCAGGTCCATAAATTTCAATAACACGGCCACGTGGGTATCCGCCTACCCCTAGTGCCACATCAAGTGCTAAAGAACCACTTGAAATTGTAGAAATTCTACGCTCCGCTTGTTCTCCTAATTTCATAATTGAACCTTTACCGAATTGCTTCTCTATTTGTTTTAACGCCATATCTAATGCCGCTTGACGATCGCTCATTCAAAATTCCTCCTTAACTAAATTGCTAATCTTATTATACCTATTTTCAATTCAATTTGCCAACAAAAATCGAACATTTATTCGATTTTTTTATTTTATATCGAATAAAACTAGGTTTTCCAACAAAAAAAACTAGAAGAAATTTATATCTCTTCTAGCTTTTTAAATAAATGATAAAATCCATATTTTGTAGAGCGTTCTCTAATTTGTTGACGACTTCCACTTAAATTAAGCGAGAAGACTACAGCTGGTTCATCTTTAATCACCAATCCAATAAATACTGTTCCTGGTTCTTTATGTTCTGAAGCATCCGGTCCTGCCACCCCAGTGAAACTAATTCCGATATCTGCTTTTAACAGTTTCTTTACATTTTCAGCAAGATAACGAGCACACTGTTTACTAACCGCGCCGTCAGTGCGCAACACTTCTTCAGGTACATGTAAAATTTGTTGCTTCACATCATTTTGATAACAAATGACACCGCCTTTAAATACAGACGAAACACCAGCATTTTCTGTTACTTGATTTCCAAAAAGACCACCTGTTAAACTTTCTGCACATGCTAAAGTTAACCCTTTTTCCTTCAATAGCCTTATTGCCTTGTAATGAAGGAAATCTTGGTCATATCCGTAGAAAAATTCTCCTACTCTTTCTAAAATCAAATCTTCCACATGCTGAATCAGTTTCTCCGCCTCATCAGCATCATGATGTTTGGCAGTTAAACGTAATGTCACTTCTCCATCATTTGCGAGTGGTGCAATGGTTGGATTCGTTTGACCATCAATTAAATCTTGAACTTTCACCTCTAATTGAGATTCCCCAATACCAAAAAAACGAAGAACACGAGAATAAATATTTTCCCCCGTTGTAAACTTACATAAAAAAGGCTCTACGTAACTTATATACATCGGCTTCATTTCTTTTGGTGGTCCTGGTAATAAAATATAAACTTTTCCGTTCTTATTTAACCCCATACCAGGCGCCATACCGTGATCATTCGCAAATACAGTCGATCCATTTAAAACGAGCGCCTGCTTTTTATTATTCTCTGTAAATTCACGGCCTGTACGCTTAAAATAATCGCTTATCGATGTTAATGCCTTTTCATCATACACAAGCTCTTCATCTAAACTAGATGCTATTGTTTCTTTTGTTAAATCATCTTTTGTCGGTCCTAATCCACCTGTAAAAATGAGCATATCAGCTCGTTCTTCAGCCAATTCAATTGCCTTCTGTAATCGCTTGTTATTATCCCCAACAACAGTATGGTAGTACACGTTAATTCCGATTGAAGCTAACTTTTCAGATAAAAACTGGGCGTTTGTATTTGCAATTTGTCCAAGTAATAATTCCGTTCCAACCGCAATAATTTCAGCATTCATCCCAATTCCCCCATAAGCTTCTATTTTGATTTTACAAAAGCATCTTTATTTTTCCAGAAATAATCCCACCCTGAAATAACGGTAAAGAATAATGCAATCCATATGAAAATATCTGCAACTGGAATATGAAGTAAATTTAACGGTACATCATGTAATAAGTATGCTGCAATCGCAATAATTTGTGTCCATGTCTTAATTTTCCCTAGCTGATTTGCTGCAACTACTTCCCCTGTCCCAGCAAGTACAAGGCGTAAACCTGTTACTGCAAACTCACGGCTTATAATTACAATAACGATCCAAGCAGGTACATATTGCATCTCTACCAACGTGATAAGTGCTGCAGAAACAAGTAATTTATCTGCTAACGGGTCTAGAAATTTCCCTAAATTCGTTACAAGATTATATTTTCTTGCATAATATCCATCAATCCAATCTGTAGCTGAAGCAATTATAAAGATTAGTGCTCCTACTAAATGTTGAATTGGTAAATTGACATCACCAATTGTATATGAGCCCCAGTTAAAGGGCGCTAGCATAATTACCATAAAAATTGGAATTAAGCAGATTCTAGATATTGTAATTTTATTTGGTAAATTCACAGCTATTCCTCCATCATGTCAAAAACATTTGTTCATTGAAAAAAGTCATCGAAGCGATGACTGTTATTGCGCAGCTTGCCCTATCCCTAGATTTTTAATCAAGAATTTCTGATGAAAATTCTCTTCAGGATTCAACGGGAATGTAACGACTTGGCCATTCAATTTAAATTCAACATTCGGTGCACTTCCTATATTAAGGTTTACCTCTTTCGCTGTTGATAAATCATATTTTTGGGTCTGGCCTGCCTGTAAAGTACCGCTAAAGATATCATTTCCTGCCTCATTTTTAATACCTATATAACTTGCGTTTTTTGTTGTAATTTCCAATTCTAACGCTTTATTATTATGAATTTCCAAAGTAGATGTTATCTTATCGGTTCCAACTAACTTAATTTCATTCTCACCAGTTGGCTGTCCTTTTTGTTCCTCTTTCTTTGGCTCTTCTTTCTTTGGTTCTTCTTTTTTAGGTTCTTCCGCTTTCACTTCATCTTTCTTCGTATCTAGCGGAGAATCTTTTGCTTTTTGAACTTCAATTTTCTCACCTTGAGCATTCGGAACTTGCCTATCATCTTTTCCAGTTAACGCTTGAATAACAAACCAGACTACCACTCCAAATGCGATTACTAACAACACAATCAAAATTTTCGGCATATGATCTGCAATTGGCCATGATGAAGATTTTTGCATTGTTTCTTGTGTTTTTTGTCCAGTTGATACTTGTGGAACTTCACGTTTTTCAGATTGTGGTATCGTGCTCTGATATTCTACAAGCAGTTCCTCTCCATTTAATCCAACAGCATCTGCATATTGTTTAATGAATGCACGCGCATAAAAAGCTCCTGGCAACACATCATAATTGCCTTCTTCAATCGCTACTAAATGGCGTTTTTGAATTTTTGTAATCTCATGCAGCTGATCAATAGCCAAGCCTTTCGCTTCTCTTGCTTCTATCAGCTTTTGTCCTAATTCCGTCACTACTAACACCTCAATATTTCTTTAAAAGTCGAACATAGAGAAATTATTTCGCGTACCTTGCTCAATTTCATCTACTAAATTATATTGAATTTCTTCATCATAATCGTTACGCAATTCGATAATATAATCAAAATCATCCAATGTGTATTCTGACTGACTCACAAACACATCCGGATGTTCTACAACTTTCGTTGCAGGCAATCTCATGATTTCACGAACGAGCTGCCAGTGTCTTTCATTGGCACGCTTTGTCGACACAATTCCATCTAGTATGAAAATATTATCGTCGCTATACTCATCTTCAATCAATTGGCTACGAACAGTTTGCTTAATGAGAGTAGATGATACAAATAACCATCTCTTATTTGCACAAACACTTGCGGCAACAATAGATTCTGTTTTTCCGACACGAGGCATTCCTCGTATCCCGATTAATTTATGACCTTCTTTTTTCATTATCTCCGCCATAAAGTCTACAAGTAATCCTAGTTCATCACGCACAAATCGAAATGTTTTCTTATCATCTGCATCTCGTTGTATGTACCTACCATGTCTAACTGCTAGCTTATCTCTAAGCTTTGGCGGACGATATTTCGTTACCGTTATATTATCCATCGTATTTAAAATTGATTCAAGTCTAGAGATTTGTTCTTGATTATCACACATAAGCAAAAGTCCACGTCGTGCATTATCTACACCATTAATTGTGACAATATTGATGCCAAGCATACCGATTAACGAAGAAACGTCACCAAGTAAGCCAGGTCGGTTTTTATGTATTTCATATTCAAAATACCATTCAATCATCCATGATCACTCCCCCACGCTTACTTTACACCTACGTACTATATTATATGATTTCACCTTAATAGGGAAGCTAAATGTATAATCTATTCCTCCTAATTATTATACAAAAAAAAGAGAGAGGAGCTTCTCCTCTCTACTTTTACTTATGTTGTACAAACTTCACCATTAAATTTGCGATTGTATGTTGCTCTTGTTCATCAGCAACTTTCCAAAGCTCAGACAATAATTTTTCTTGATCGTTGCGCGCTTCTACTTCATTTGCTAAATAATCACCAACACGAAATGCCATATCTGATACGGCACCACCATCAAGCCCTTTTCCCCCCGCTTGTTCTAAACGTTCTCCTAAAAAGCTCTTCCACTGATCAAAATTATCTAACACTGACATGTTTAAGCACCTCACTATTGAGTAATAGAATCATGCTTAATTTGTCCATTTTTTTATTTTTATGTAAGAAATTTTTAACAATGCCAACCGCCATTGACTCCAATAATTTGCCCCGTAATATAAGAAGCTCCTGGCGAAACAAGGAAGGAGATTGTTTTTGCTACCTCTTCGGGTAGTCCTATTCTACCTAATGGAATATCTTCAGCGATTTCATTTTTATCATCTTCTGAAAACACATTTAACATTTCTGTTTCGATCGCACCTGGCGCTACCGCATTAACGCGCAATCCACTTAAAGAAACTTCTTTCGCTAAAGCCTTCACATATGAATTTTGTGCACCTTTCACCATTGAGTACAGCACCTCACAAGATGCTCCTATTTGCCCCCAAATGGATGAAATAATGACAACATTACCACTTCTCCGCCCGATCATCGGTGGAAGCGCCATCGATAAAAGTCTATATACACTCTTCACTTGAAGCTCCACCATATAATCTAATTCTTCATTAGTAACATCTGTTACTAATCCAAAGATACTCTTTCCAGCTGCGTATACAATAACATCAATAGGATGTTCGATTTGTCCCCACAATTCCTCCGCTCCATCGATAGAAGCTAAATTTGCTTGCACAGGAATCACTACATCAAATTCCTTTTGTAACTCCCTTACCTTCTCTTCGCTTTTATTGTAATGAATATAGACTATATAACCATCCTCAATTAACTGCTTCGAAATAGCAGAGCCAATCCCTCCGCTTCCTCCAGTTACTAATGCATACTTTTTCATAAATTCCCTCTCTTATCTTTTATGTATAAATAAATAATACCCTCATCTTACCATTTGGCAATAACCAAACGTTAGATGAGGGATATAGATACTGCGTTTTTAATTCAAATATTACTTCACTTTTTTGGTAACACTTGGCAGACACTCATTTTCTCTTCAATTAATAGTGTTTTTGCTGCTTGTTGTAGGTCTTGAACAGTCAATCCTTCTAACACTGTAAGAGCATCAAATAAACTAGATTCATTAAACGCATATCGTGTAAACTGATTTGCAATATATTCAGGTGAATTCAACGATCGTAAAAATCCACCAATTTTCTTTTTCTTCACCCGTTCCAGCGCAGTCTCATCTAACTGATCATAATTCGTTTGTAGTAAAATACCTTTTAATCGCTCTGCCAATTCATCAGGGTGCTTCGTATCTCCACCAACCATTGCAAAACCGAAGTTATTTTCTTCTGTATAGTCATACGAGAACGAATCATCAATAAGACCTTCATTATATAAAGATTCGTAATGAACTGACCCTTTTCCAAATAAATAATCTAAAAGTAATGTAAGCGCAATTTCTTGTTTTAACAGGGCTTGCCCTTTTTCTTTTAAATTCGTTGCCTTAATACCAACTAAACATTTTGGAGTTTGAACAGGCATTGAAATAATCTTTTTCTTTTCATTTACTTCTTCTGGTTCCTCTTCAAAAGAGCGAACGATTTCCGGTTGATTTTCGTAATCTTTTTTCGCTTGATTTTCACGAACTAAATCCATTGTTTTTTCAGGATCAATCGCTCCAACAACAAATAATAACATGTTGCTCGGATGGTAAAAAGTCTCATAACATTCATACAGTAGGTCTTTTGTAATTTTACTAATAGACTCAATCGTCCCTGCAATATCAATTTTAATTGGATGTTTCACAAACAAACTATCGATTAACCCAAAGTATAAACGCCAGTCTGGGTTATCTTGGTACATTTGAATTTCTTGACCGATAATACCTTTTTCTTTTTCAACCGTTTTTTCAGAGAAATACGGTTCTTGTACAAAGTCTAACAACGTATTTAAATTTCTCTCTACATTTGATGTACAGGAAAAGAGATAAGCGGTTCTTGTAAAAGATGTAAAAGCGTTAGCTGAAGCACCTTGTTTACTAAACAATTGAAACGCGTCATGGTCCTCTTTTTCAAACAATTTATGCTCAAGGAAATGAGCAATTCCATCTGGTACACGAGTCATGTCTTCTTTTCCAAGCGGAACAAATGTATTATCAACAGAACCGTACTTCGTCGTAAATGTTGCAAATGTTTTGTTGAAGCCTTGTTTCGGTAAGATATATACGTCTAATCCATTCGGAAGTTTTTCATAATATAGTGTCTCTTTTAATTGCTCATATACAATTTTCTCCATTTATTCTCCCTCCGTTCCATGTAAAAAGTAAATTGTATCTAGTTCAATATTATTAGCAACTTTCACAATCTCTTCTTTCGTCACGCTTTCTATGCCCGTTAGCCATTCTTCAACTGGACGCGTACGCTCTGAGATTACCCCGTGATAAAGCATTTCAACAAAACCACGTGGTGTATCAATTGCCTCTAAGATTTGATTTTGAATTACACTTTTCGTTTGCTGAATCTCTTCCTCTGAAAAATCACCGCTTTGCATTGCTTTCATCTGTTCTTTAATAATTTCAACAGCTTTTTCAAAGTTCTTCGCTTCAATCCCAGACATAACGAAGAGCAAACCTTTATGACTTTCAAATCTCGATGCTGCATAGTACGCTAAACTATTTTTTTCACGGACATTTACGAATAACTTCGAATGAGAAAACCCTCCAAATAATCCGTTAAACAATTGTAATGCAAAATACTCTTCATCTTTATACGTAATGAATGTGCGATAGCCTATATTTAATTTACTTTGCTTTAGTTCTTGTTTTTCAACAATTTCTTTTTCTTCATTATTTCGTTTATGAAGAAGTACATTTCTCTCTTTCATAGCGCGAGGTGAAATCGAAAAATACTTATTTACAAGCTCCACGGCATCTTCTGAAATGTCACCAATGATATATAAATCCATTTCATCTTCAGCTAACACTTTTTGATAATATTGATACAAACTTTCATTTGTAATAGAAGCTACACTTTCTTTTTTTCCATTTGCACTTAAGCGATATGGTTCTACTTTGCACATTTCTTCAATTAAACGCTCGTTTGCATAACGCATTTTATCATCATAAGTAGCTTCAATTCGTTGCAAGAGTGCTCGTTTCTCACTTTCTACAATAGAAGCTAAAAAACCGTCCCCTTCCGTTGCTGGACTTAAAACAATATCAGATAACATAGAAAGCGCCTTTTCAAATAACGGTGGTGCATCGCGTAAATATGTTTCATTTGCAATGTCTACATAAATAGAGATGATATGGTCTTCCCCTTTTTTACTTACATCTACCGCTAAAGAAGATCCATATAATTCTTCTAAATATTGACGAAGACGAATTACAGAAGGCAGTTTTTCTGTCGCACTTTGCAATACGTATGGCAATAAGGCACGCTCTGTCACCGTCTCCTCATTTAAAGGTGCTTTAAAACGAAATACAAAGGTATTCGTTTTAAATTTATCAGTCGGAATAATATGTACTCGCAAGCCACCTAATTCATGCAGTTGCTGTTCCATTAGTTTCATTAATAGCCCTCCTTTACGTATGTAGGAATATTCCTCTTCAATATACAGTTTTTAGAAATAAAAAATCAACTTTTCTTCCTTATTATGCTTACATTTGAGTCTTTCTAAAAACTTTAATATGTAAGGAACATAGTAAAATTACGTATTACATATATTCTATGTAAAAAAGCCCGCACTAATGTGCGAGCTTTTCTTATACTTTCTAAATACTCATCGTTTTCCTTTTTCATAAGGCGTTCCGAGTGCTTTCGGAGCTTCAGATCGGCCTACAAAACCAACAAGTGCTAATATTGTAAATACATACGGTAATATCGTTAAGAATACACTTGGAATTTCTTTTAATACAGGAATTGTACCACCTGTTATTCCAAGTGATTGAGCAAATCCAAAGAACAGCGCTGCTCCAAGAGCACCAAGTGGATTCCATTTACCAAAAATCATAGCTGCTAGCGCTAAGAAACCTTGTCCAGTAATTGTAGAACCTGAGAAGTTACCAGAAATCGACATTGCGAAGACCGCACCACCCACTCCTGCAAACATTCCAGATATACAAACTGCAATATAACGCATTTTATATACATTAATCCCCATCGTATCTGCTGCCATTGGATGTTCACCAACAGCACGAAGACGAAGACCGAACGGCGTTTTATAAATAATGTACCAGACAACAAAAGCTAAAATAATAGCAATATACGATGTTAACGGTACATTTGAGAAAAAGATTTTCCCTATTACCGGAATATCCGAAAGTCCTGGAACATCGATTTTTTCAATTCGGTATTGAATAAAATCAGTTTGTCCTTTACCAAAGATTTTCTTAATCGCAAATACTGTTAAACCGAGAGCCAAAAAGTTAATCGCTACCCCGCTTACTACTTGATCCGCGCGGAATGTAATGGATGCTACTGCGTGAAGAAGTGCAAATAATCCGCTACCAATAGCTGCAAATAATAGTGCAATCCAAGGAGTCATTGCTCCCCACGTATCACCCATTAATAACGTTGTAACGATACCAGTAAATGCACCAAATAACATTAAACCTTCTAATGCTATATTTACAACCCCAGAACGTTCACTGAACACTCCACCTAACGCCGTAAAAATAAGTGGCGCTGCCGTATATAACGTACCAGTCACAAGAATGGCTAAAATATCTATAAAGCTCATTTATTTCCCCTCCTTGCTCATGCGTGTAAGTGCCCAGCGTAAAACATAACTGCAAGCAACAAAGAAAATAATACATGCAATAATAACATTAATTAACTCAGAAGGTACATCTGCTTCAAAATTCATTTGCGGGGCTGCACTTTTCAAACCACCGAACAGTAAAGCCGATAATAATATACCAAACGGATTATTTCCTCCAAGAAGAGCTACCGCAATCCCATCGAATCCAATACCAGTAAACGATGTCATTGCCGTCATACTTTGGAATGTTCCTAGACCTTCCATTGCCCCACCAATTCCAGCAAAAGCACCGGCAATTGTCATTGATAATACAACATTACGAGAGACTTTCATCCCTGCATATTGCGATGCATTTTGGTTAAAACCAACCGATTTCAACTCATATCCTAACGTAGTTCTATCTAATAAGAACCACATTACAATAGCAATTAAAATAGCTACAACAATTCCCCAGTGCAAACGAGATCCATCTGTCAATGAAGATAGCCAATCAGAAGCTAATGAAGCACTCGCTTGTACATCATAAGATTTCTCATTACCTTCATGTATAAAACGTTTAATAAGATCATACGTAACATAAAGTGCAATGTAGTTCATCATAATTGTGACAATTACTTCATTTACTTTAAGCTTCCCTTTTAAATATCCAGGTATAAACCCCCATAAACCACCGGCAATCGCGGCTACTAAAATAGATAACGGAATATGCAAAAATGCTGGTAACGATACTGCATATCCAAACCAGACAGCGGCAAGCCATCCAACTAATAATTGTCCTTCTACCCCAATGTTAAAAAGACCTGTACGAAACGCAAATGCAACAGACAGACCAGCTAACACAAGTGGAATCATCGTACGTAGCGTCTCACCGATAGCCTGCGGATTTCCAACCATTCCTTCCCAAAGCGCTGCATACCCAACAATTGGATCATATCCACTAACTAACATTACAATGGCACCAACAAGTAAACCAAAAATAACGGATAATATAGGAACTAAAATGTTAATTGTTCGCTCCGTTAAAAATTTTTTAGCCATTTGTATTCACCTTCTCTTTCTCCGTTCCGCCAGCCATCAGCAAACCAAGCTGTTGTTCATTTGTTTCTTTCGCATCGACAATTGCTACAATTTTCCCTTCATATATAACAGCAACTCGATCACTTACATTCAAAATTTCATCCAGTTCTAGCGATAGAAGTAATACCGCTTTCCCATTATCTCTCTGCTCGATTAATTTTTTATGAATAAATTCAATCGCACCTACATCTAAACCACGTGTTGGCTGTGCTGCAATTAATAAATCTGGATTACGATCTACTTCACGTGCAATGATAGCTTTCTGCTGATTTCCACCTGATAGAGCACGCGCTAATGTTTGTTCACTAGGTGTACGTACATCAAACTGTTCAATAAGCGCCTTTGCTTTCTCTGTGATTTTACTAAAATTTAAAATCCCCTTCTTAGAAAATGGATTTTTATAGTACGTTTGCAAAACTATATTGTCTTTAACAGAAAAATCGAGAACTAGCCCGTGTTTATGACGGTCTTCTGGAATATGACCAATTCCTTCCTCTGTAATTCTTCGAACAGGCCAATTCGTTATTTCTTTTCCTTTAATTGCAATAGAACCTGACTCAACTTTTCGTAAACCAGTAATCGCCTCTATTAATTCACTTTGTCCATTTCCATCAATCCCTGCAATCCCAACAATTTCTCCTGCACGAACAGTTAAGTCAAGGCCTTTTACAGCAGGTAATTGGCGCGCATCATGAACGACAAGATTCGCAACAGACAGAACCTCTTCTTTCGGTTTGGCCTCTATTTTTTCTGTTTTAAAATTCACTTGACGTCCGACCATTAATTCTGCAAGTTTATGTTCATCCATTTTCGCAACGTCAACTGTACCAATCCCTTTACCTTTACGAATAATTGTACAACGATCGCAAACTTCCATAATTTCTTTCAACTTATGTGTAATAAGAACGATAGATTTCCCTTCTTGTACAAGTTTTTTCATAATTTGAATCAATTCATTAATTTCTTGAGGAGTTAACACTGCCGTCGGTTCATCAAATATTAAAATCTCCGCACCACGATAAAGTGTCTTTAATATTTCAACCCTTTGCTGCATCCCAACCGAAATATCTTCAATCTTTGCATATGGATCAACAGCTAAACCGTACTGTTCAGATAATTGTTTAATTTCTTTTGCAGCCTCTTCAACAGCGATTTTCCCTTTTCTCTTTGGCTCATTTCCAAGAATGATATTTTCTGTAACTGTAAAATTATGAACAAGCATAAAATGCTGATGGACCATCCCAATTCCAAGGTCATTTGCTATATTCGGATTTGTAATTTTTACAGGTTTCCCTTTAATTTTAATCTCTCCCTGTTCTGGTTGATACAAACCGAACAGTACATTCATTAGCGTTGATTTCCCTGCACCATTTTCTCCAAGTAAAGCATGTATTTCTCCCTGTTTTACTTGCAGCGTAATATCATCATTCGCCACAATGCCTGGGAATACTTTTGTAATATTGTTCATCTCAATTACGTATTCCATTTTGTTCCTCCTTCTAGCAGGGAACACTCCCCAATTACACTCTATTAAAAGTAATTTTATATATACAAAGGTTAGTTCTAAGAACTAACCTTTGCTATTTCTCTATCATTATTTCTTTAGAGAAGCTTCGTATGTTTTATATTCCTCATCAGTCGCAGGTACTTTAATTTCACCAGCAGTAATTTTCTTCTCAAATTCTTCTACTTTTGTTAAAATTTCTGGATTTACTTTTTTCACATTGTCAGTTGTTTTCGCAATACCGACACCTTCATCTTTTAAGCCAAACTCTTCTACTTTACCGCCTTTTAACTTACCATCTTTCGCTTCTTGTGCCACTTTTGCAACTGCAATATCAACACGTTTTACCATTGAAGTTAAAGTTACGTTTTCAGGCATACCTTCTTGGTTTTGGTCACGGTCAACACCGATTACCCAAACGTTTTCACCTTTTTTCTTGCGGTTTTTCGCTTCTGTGAATACACCGTTACCAGTTGCACCTGAAGCGTGATAAATTACGTCAACACCTTGACCGTACATTGCTGAAGCTAATACAGATCCTTTTTCTGGCTTATCAAACGCATCAGCATATTGCGATACAATTTCGATATTTGGATTTACTGCTTTTGCACCAGCTTTAAAACCTGATTCGAATTTTGTAATTAATGGACTCTTCACACCACCAACGAAACCAACTTTATTTGATTTTGTTGTCATTGCTGCTACAGCCCCAACTAGGAATGAACCTTCATGGTCTTTAAATGTAATACTTGTTACATTCGGCTTCTTTACAACTGTATCTACAATCGCAAATTGTTCTTTCGGATACTGTTCAGCGACCTTTTCGATTGATTTTTCCATTAAGTATCCAATACCAAATGTTGTGTTATAATTATCTTTCGCAAATTTCGTTAAATTCGGGATATAGTCTGCATCTTTACTTGATTGAAGATAACGGTATCCTTCATTTTTCTTTAAATTGTTGTCTTTACCAAATTTCGTTAAACCTTCCCAAGCTGATTGGTTAAATGATTTGTCATCAACGCCCCCAACATCAGTAACCATACCAACTTTGAACTCTTTTTTGTCGCTACTCTCTTTATCCGAGCTACCACATGCACCTAACACCGCACTTGCTGCTAACGTTAACGATAATAAAAGACCTGTTTTTTTCTTCATACTAGAAACCCCTCCTGAAATGATTTGTCTATTGATTCATACGCTGCTGTCCCTACTTCTTGCTGTCACCTCCCTAAAAAGGAACTTACCTACATACGTTTTCTTAATACGTGGAAGCTAAACTTGTCAGCTCTAAAGTAATTAATAGAATATAAGATTGGCTCATCATTTTGGTCATAGTGCATTTGTTTTAAAACTAGCAATGCTGTCTCAGGTTCACATTCTAAAATCGGTGAAATTTTCGGATGATAACCTATTGGCTCAATGTGAGCAACTGCGTATGTGATTCGCTTGTGCGTATTATTATGTATTACTGTAAGCAGCGATTCCTCATTGTATCCCGATAAATCTGGTAATATCTCTTTTGCCAGTTTATCAATGCAATATACAACTGGTTCCCCATCCGCTGTACGAACACGCTCGATCATTACTGCACTAAAAGCATCTTCACAATTGAATTTCTCTTTTTCTTCTTCTGTTAAAGTTGTTGTAGATGATGATAAAAAGATTGTTCCCGGTGTTTTCCCCACACTAGAAATCATATCTGTAATACTAGAAAGCTGCTCTATTCCAGAAGAAAATAACGGTTTCGCATTTACAAATGTCCCTACACCATGTCTACGAATAACAACATTTTCTTCTTCTAAAATACGTAGTGCTTCCCTTAAAGTTGCCCTACTTACACCAAGTTCTTTCGCTAGATCAAACTCTGAAGGTAACTTTTGCTTTTCTTTGTAAGCCCCATCTTTAATTTTTCCTTTGATGTGATCAATCACCCGCAAATATAGGTGACGACTATCGGATTTTACTGACATAAGACTCCCCCGCATTTCAATTATTCGACCTCTGATGTAAGACTTCTTTTCTCTTTTTTCAACTTACAACACAGCATAATTACTAAATACTAAAAATAAGTGTAATTATCGAACAAGTATTAATAATTTTTCAAGGTGAAATTTTCACTCTTTATTCCATAAAAAAAACTTTGCACCATAAACATTCCTCATATCGAGAAAAAGTTCGGCACAAAGATCCCTTACATCCTTTGTTACACACTTTTCCCCCATAGTCTAGCAATTCATGGTTGCCAGGTAGAAACTTATGGACCTTATCTCCAAGATTATATGAGGCAGTGATTCTTTTCGAAGTAATCTTACCACTTGCTCCCATATGTGTCAACATAATTCAACATTTTTCTACATTAAATATCGAACGTTTCGAAAACCAAAATGATAAGCATTCGTATTCTAAAGATCACTCTACGATGTAAGCCCTTTCTTTCATATTGACTATAGTATATAACAAAAACAGCATATAAAAAAGCCTAATTGTAAAAACAATTAGGCTTTTTTTAAGAACTTTTTTCTTGCACATCTTTAATGAGTACTCCCCTTGGTTTACTACCTTCATAAGGGCCTACTATACCATTCATTTCCATGGCATCAATTAAACGAGCTGCTCGCGTATATCCTACTCTAAATCTACGTTGTAACATAGAAACAGATGCTGTTTGCATTTCTACTACAAGCTGAACCGCTTCATCGTATAATTCATCTTCTACTTCCTGCTTTGTTTCAGGAACATCTTGTGGAATCATATCCTCTTGATATTGTGCTTTTTGCTGCGCAATAACAGATTCTACAACTCTCTCAACTTCATCATCTGATAAAAACGCCCCTTGTACACGAACAGGTTTCGATGCACCAATTGGTATGAACAACATATCTCCACGACCTAGCAACTTCTCTGCACCACCACCGTCAAGAATCGTTCGAGAGTCTATTTGGGAAGATACAGCAAATGCAATACGCGATGGAATATTCGCTTTAATAACACCGGTGATAACATCAACTGACGGGCGCTGAGTCGCAATAATTAAATGAATACCAGCAGCACGTGCCATTTGCGCTAAACGCATAATTGCATCTTCTACATCCGAAGAAGCAACCATCATTAAATCAGCTAACTCGTCCACAATCACTACAATATATGGTAATTCAGGTTGTTTCGCTTCCGATTGGCTATTATGTTCTTTAATATAATCGTTATACCCTTCAATGTTACGCGTACCGCTATGCGCGAATAATTCATAACGACGCTCCATTTCACTCACAACTTTCTTCAAAGCCTGTGACGCTTTTTTCGGATCAGTTACAACTGGTGTTAATAAATGCGGAACACCGTTATATACATTTAACTCTACCATTTTCGGATCAATCATCATTAATTTTACTTCATGCGGTTTCGCACGCATTAAAATACTTACAATAATTCCATTAATACATACACTCTTCCCACTACCAGTCGCACCAGCTACTAATAAATGGGGCATTTTATTTAAACGTGCCAATACAGCCTCTCCTGTAATATCACGTCCAAGACCGATTAATAACTTCTCTTCTGGGTGATTATTCGCCTTTGAATCCAGAACTTCTCTAAGCGTTACTATAGAAACTTCTGAATTCGGAACCTCAATCCCTACAGCTGATTTCCCAGGAATAGGTGCTTCAATACGAATGTCTTTCGCTGCTAATGCAAGCGCTAAATCATCACTTAAACTAACAATTTTACTTACCTTTACTCCCATATCAGGATACACTTCATACTTCGTAACTGCAGGACCTCTATGTACTTTTGTTACTTTCGCTTTCACACCAAAACTTTGGAATGTACGTTCCAATTTACGAGCATTTTCATAAATTTCCGCATTTTCATTTGTAACTTGCTTATTTTGGGGAAACTTTAATATATCAAGCGAAGGAAGCTTATAATCTTTATTTTCCACATTAGAAAATTGCATAGGAGGTGCTTTCGTTTCGCCTTCTAGCGATTCAACGATTTTTTCTCCTCGTTTCTTTTGAGGTTGTTCTTCTGGCGTAGGCGGAACTGCCTCTTCAATAAACGGAGGAGTGATTAAATCATTTTCTTCTATTTGCTTTTCCGTCTCTTCACTTACTGGATAATTCTCAGTAAAATTTGAAATAATTGGTGGACCAATTTCTATCTCTTCTACTGGCTCAATAGCTTCTTCTTGTTCAGCAACACGTTCACGCCTCTTGCTTCTTGTTGTTTTTTTCTTTTCAGTTTGCTCGGCGACCCTTTGAGATTTCCAATCTTTATAATCCCCTTGCATTACTTGAAATTGACTTCTAAGAATTCTCCCTACCGGAGCAAGTACTTCTCCAATATGCTTATTTGTTATACAAAGTATTCCAAGAATAACTAAAATAATTCCAATGATATATGCCCCTACTTCGTCAAATAAAAAGTAGCACGTTGCGAACATCAGTGCACCGAACATACCACCACCTAAATGAACACTATCCGGGCCCTTTTTCATTTCAAGGAAGAAGTAATCTTTTGTACTAACAATTACAGAAGTATTTTGCACAGCTCCATCTTTCGTAAGAAGGTTAAATAATGTAATATGACTAAACATTAATATTGCTAGTACAATTAAATAAACACCTATTAGCCGTTTATTTAAAAGGTTTGGCCATCCACGCTTTATTACAAATGCAACAGATAAAGCTATTACACCTAACACACCAATTATGTACCACTCACCAAAGAAGAAGCGAAAAAATAACACAAACGATTTCCCTACAACACCTAGCTGTAAAATCGTAATAATTGAAAGCGCAAAAAGAGTCAACCCGACGATTTCATAATACAAAGTTGGCTTTATCGTACGTCTTGCCTTTGCCTTCGTCCCTCTTTGCTTTTGTTTTGCCATTTCTTCACCTCGTGTTCTAAAAATTAAGTACAACTTCCTTATAAAAAAGCTCTACTTATATGTCTTTCTCTCTATTTTTCAGGTCTTTATATCTTCTATTTTTACACTTCTTGTAAAATGTTAAATAAACAGAAGAAAGCAGCCTACTCATGGCTGCTCAACCGTCTTGTTTTGTATATTATACCATAGCTCCTAAACAAAATCCTTCTTTTTGCTAAAAGGTAATTTTCTGTCCAGGCTCAAACTCTAGGTAGTGAGACGGATTCGTACTTAATACACGTACAATAGAGTAACATTGATTATCCTCCTCAGAAACCACTAATCCCACACCATTTATATTCACAACTTTTTGGCTTTCGCATTGTGAATAATCGGCTGGATACACAAGTTGCTCTGGCATAATTGTATATAAAATCATTGCAGCATTGCCCCTTCTGCACTATTATCCTTGCGTTCATCAATTAATTCGTTTAATTTTCGAAGTGCGCTACCAATACCACCGACACCATCTATAAGACCATACTTCACTGCATCTCCACCTATTACATTCGTCCCAATATCACGCGTCAAATTCCCTTTTGCAAACATAAGCTCTTTAAAACGATCTTCCGTTACTTTCGAATGCTTTGTCACAAATCGAATGACTCTTTCTTGCATTTTATCCAAATACTCAAATGTTTGCGGCACACCTATAACAAGACCTGTTAAACGAATCGGATGAATTGTCATCGTCGCTGTTTCGGCAATAAATGAATAATCAGTTGAGACTGCAATCGGTACACCGATTGAATGCCCTCCTCCTAAAACAAGAGATACAGTTGGTTTTGAAAGCGAGGCCACCATTTCAGAAATCGCTAACCCAGCTTCAACGTCACCTCCAACTGTATTTAATATTAACAGTAAACCTTCAATTTTCGGATTTTGTTCAATGGCGACAATTTGCGGAATGATGTGTTCATATTTTGTTGTTTTATTTTGTGGTGGCAACTGAATATGACCTTCCACCTGCCCAACAATTGTTAAGCAATGAATACGCGATTCATTCATTTGTGGTACATTCGTCTGTCCAAGTTGCTGAATTTTCTCCACTATAGAAGCTTCTTTTGGAACTTCTTTCGGCTCAGCTTCTTTTTCTTCATTTGTATAACGATCACGTTCTGTCATATCGCATCCCCTTTCACTCGTATATAACTATTATTTCTTAAGTTATGAATTTCATTCGATGGGGTTAAAAAAGAAAAAGATCACCTGTAAAGGTGACCTTCTTTATACTTCCATAATAATCGGTAAAATCATTGGCTTTCTCTTCGTTTCTTCGTACAAGAACTGCCCTAATAATTCACGAATATTTTGTTTCAACATAGACCATTCAATTGTATACTCTTTAATTGATTGTTCAACAATCATACGTACAATATCTGTGGATCGTTCGATTAATGCTTCTGATTCACGAACATATACAAAGCCGCGTGAAATAATTTCTGGACCAGAGATTATTTTCTTCTCATCCTTACCTAGTGTTACAACAACAACTAAAATTCCATCTTGAGATAACATCTTTCTATCTCGAAGAACGATGTTACCGACGTCACCTACACCTAATCCATCAATTAAAACATTGCCAGCTTGCACTTTACCAGCTAATTTTGCTTCATCGTCACCAAAAGCAATTACATCACCTTTTTCTACGATAAAGATATTCTCTCTCGTAATACCTACATCTTCCGCTAAATATGCATGTGCTTTTTGCATACGGAACTCACCATGTACGGGTACAAAATACTTCGGCTTCATTAAATTTATCATCAACTTTAATTCTTCTTGGCTACCGTGACCTGAAACGTGAACTTTTCTTTCACCGTAATAAATAACCTCAGCCCCAGCTCTAAATAACAAGTCAATAATTTTTGATACTGATATTTCATTTCCTGGAATTGGAGAAGCTGCAATAACAACAGTATCACCTTTACGAATTGAAATTTGTTTATGAGCTTGCTTCGCCATTCTAGAAAGGGCTGCCATCGGTTCCCCTTGACTACCAGTCGTTAAAATAGCTACCTTTTTTTCCGGGAAATTGTCTATTTCTTGTAATGAAATAACCATACCTTCTGGAACATCTAAATAACCAAGACGTCTTGCAATATCTACCACTTTCACCATACTACGTCCTACTACCGCTACCTTCCTTCCAGTTTCAGCAGCTGCATCAAACACTTGTTGAATTCGATGTACATTGGAGGCAAATGAAGCAACAATAATACGTCCTTCTGAACTATAGAATACTTTAGAAATCTCTATACCAACTTCTTTTTCCGAACCTGTATAACCAGGACGTTCAGCGTTTGTACTATCAGATAACAAGCAAAGTACGCCTTCATTTCCAATTTGCGCCATTTTCCCAAGATCTGCTCCACTATTTCCGATTGGAGTTTGATCAAATTTAAAGTCTCCTGTATATACTACAGCACCTTTTGATGTATGGAAACAAACACCCACAGAATCCGGAATACTATGTGTCGTTCCGAAGAATGACACAGTTGTTGAATTAAACTCTACTGTTGAATTCGAGTCAATTGTTTTTAAGTCTACACGGCCTAACATTCCTGCTTCGCCAAGCTTTTCTTGTATAAGTCCTACCGTTAATTTCGTCGCATATACTGGAATAGATAATTTACGAAGCACATAAACAATTCCACCTATATGATCTTCATGACCATGGGTAATAAATAGTCCTTTTACTCGCTCTTGATTTTCTACTAAATATGTAATGTCAGGAATAACAATATCAATCCCAAACATTTCATCTCCCGGGAACATCAATCCTGCATCTACAATAAAGATTTCAGAATCAATTTCAACACAGTACATGTTTTTTCCGATTTCACCTACTCCGCCAAGAGCAAATACTTTAACAGACTCATTCTCTTTTCTCTTCATGTTGTTGCCTGGTTTAAAAATCTTGCAAACACTGATTTCACTAAAATTGCAGAGACACCAGGGGAAACTCTACAACCACCATATATTCACCGTCCAAGACGAATGTCCTTACCGTTATGCGATATCATGTCCTTGTTAATTTTTTAAACCAGGTTTCACCTCTCTTTCATTATATAAATCAAATATCTTATTCGATATGATATGAAAATTTCATTGAATCGTAATTTTTACTAATTTTGCTAAGCATACCCGTACTAAGCTACTTAGCCATATTATACCTGATACAAGAAATAGAACACAAGTTAAATTATGCGAAAGACAAGAGAAGACGCTAAAGTGAGGCTGTAATTTTCGGGGGGGATTTTCATATCATACTTACTATTTTTCCTACGTAATAGGAGTTTAATGGAAAAATATTCATGTGAGTTCTTTACATAAACACGAAACGATATTCACTAAAAAAATCTTATCTCTGTAATCAGTTTCTTACTAATCCTCCCCCCTGCCGTCCCCTTCTTATTACAGCCTATTAGCTATAGCTAATTTTCACCACTTACATATAGTTGGTCAAAATAAAAATGACCTAGTTTCACACTAGGTCATTTTTATTAACGAGGAATAGATTGCATTACAGATTGTAACGTTACTCTTTCTTCTTCCGTTAATGGAAGAAGTGGCAAACGTACAGAACCTACATCTAATCCAACCATTTGTAATGCTGTTTTTACTGGTGTTGGGCTTGGCGCCATAAATAGTGCATCCGTTACTTTTACTAGTAATTGATGTAATTTCTGCGCTTTTTTGAACTCTCCAGCTTGGAATGCAGCAATCATTTCTTGCATTTCATTCCCGATAACATGAGATGCTACAGAAACAATACCTTTTGCTCCAATTACCATAGCTGGTAATGTTAAACCATCATCACCGCTGTATACTGCAAAGTCGTCCGCTGTTTTTTCAATGATTTCTGTCATTGTTAATACATCGCCGCCTGCATCTTTAATCGCAACAATGTTTTCTATTTTTGATAAACGAACAACTGTATCAACGGAGATTTGTACAATAGATCGTCCTGGAACATTATATAGCATTACCGGAAGCGGAGTGCTTTCAGCGATTGTTTTAAAGTGCTGGTACATCCCTTCTTGACTCGGTTTGTTATAATACGGTGCCACTAGCATAACTGCATCAACACCAACTTCAGTTGCCTTTTTTGTTAAATCAACAGAAGCATGCGTATTATTGCTACCTGTTCCAGCGATTACGGGCACCCTTTTATCGACAACAGATACGACATGGCGATATAACGCTACTTTTTCTTCTGATGTTAATGTAGGAGATTCTCCAGTCGTTCCTCCTACCACGATTGCTGTTGTACCGTTATCAATTAAATAATTTACCAATTTCGTTGTCTTTGCAAAATCGATATTGTCGTTTTTATCAAACGGTGTTACCATCGCAGTTGCAATTGTCCCAAAATCTATCATGATCTCACTCCTTATTGTTCCAGTTGCTTTTCTTTTGAAAGCTCAAATGCACTATGTAATGCATTCACAGCCTCCACTAAATCGGCTTCTTTTACAAGAACCCAAATTGTCGTATGACTATCTGCTGATTGCAGAATTTGAATACCTTTTTCCGCTAAAGCTGTGACGATTTTCGCAGTAACCCCTGGAATACCTGCCATTCCAGCTCCAACAATAGATACTTTCGCACAATGCTCTGTCACAATTGGCTCATATCCAAGTTGATTCAACAATTCGACAGCGCGAGCTGATACACTATCATTTACTGTATAAGCTACACCAGTAGGAGAAATGTTAATTAAGTCCACACTAATCCCTTCATTAGCCATTTCTTTAAACACATGTTGTTGTAAATCGTATGCAGTTTCTTTTGCAAGCACTTTAATTTGCGTTACGTTTGACACATGGGCAATCCCTGTAACAGGACGTTCTTCTACATCCTGCCCTTTTGTGGCACCATCATATGCCGCAATAAGCGTACCTTCACTATCAGAATACGTAGAACGTACACGAAGTGGTACTTTTGCATGCATCGCGATTTCAACCGCACGCGGATGGACAACTTTCGCACCTTGATAAGCCATGTTACAAATCTCGTTATATGTTACAGTTTGAAGATGACGCGCATCTTTTACAATGCGAGGATCCGCAGTCATAACACCTTCAACATCTGTGAAGATATCGATATATTCAGCATGAAGCGCAACACCTAATGCTGAAGCTGAAGTATCACTACCTCCGCGTCCAAGTGTTGTCGTATCTCCATTTTTCGTTTGACCTTGGAATCCAGTAACGACGATAACATCTACATTTTGTAACTCTTCATGTATACGATCGCAATTCATTTCAATAATCTTTGCATTCGTAAAGTCACCATTCGTTACAAAACCAGCTTGTGCACCATTTAATGCTGCTGCTTTTATACCATTCTCATTCAACATGTTCGAGAAAACGATTGCTGAGATTAATTCTCCGCATGATAATAATAAATCTTGCTCGCGTTTAGAAATATTAGATTCCTCTTGATTTACAAGACTTAATAACGTATCAGTTGCATACGGTTCACCTTTACGGCCCATTGCTGATACGACAGTAACTACTTTATAACCAGCAGCTAACGATTTTTTTATATGGTGAAGCGCATGCTTACGCCCATTGTCATCACGTACTGATGTACCACCAAATTTTTGAACAATAATTTTCATATTTTGCACCTTCTCTTAGCCGTTTACACTAATTGTAATTTTACTAAGCGCTCTGCAATTTGAACAGAATTCCATGCAGCGCCTTTTAATAAGTTATCAGATACGACCCAAAGATGGAATCCTTTATCATTATTTAAATCTTTACGGATTCTTCCAACGAATACTTCGTTTTTACCTACTGCAGTAGCTGGCATTGGATATAACTGCTCTGCTGGATTATCTTGCAGTACAATACCTTCTGCATTTGCAAGTAAGTTTTTCATTTCTTCTACTGTTACGCCTTCTTTATCTACTTCAATATACACAGACTCAGAATGACCCGATACAACTGGTAAACGTACACATGTCGCAGCTACTTCTAATTCAGGCATATGCATAATTTTTTTCGTTTCATTAATCATTTTCATTTCTTCAAATGTAAATCCATTATCTTGGAATTTATCAATCTGTGGAATAGCATTAAAAGCAATTTGGAAATGCTTTTCGTCACCTGATACAGGTAAAACATTCGCCTTTACTTCTTCACCATTTAAGATTGCTTGTGATTGTTCATGAAGTTCTTCAATAGCTGCCGCACCAGCACCTGATACAGCTTGGTATGTGGAAACGATTACTCGTTTTAAACCATATTGCTGGCGAACTGGCTCAAGAGCTACTACCATTTGAATTGTAGAACAGTTTGGATTTGCAATAATACCATTATGTTCTTTTAAATCATTTTCATTTACTTCAGGTACAACAAGTGGCACGTTTTCTGTCATACGGAATGCACTTGTATTATCAACAACAATTGCACCGCGCTTTGCTGCTTCAGGCGCTAATTGTTTCGATACAGATCCACCAGCACTAAATAGTGCAATATCTACTCCTTCAAAACTTTCAGGAGTTGCCTCTTGAACTGTAAATTCTTCGCCTTTAAATACAAGTTTCTTACCTGCAGATCGTTTAGATGAAAGTAACGTTAACTTCCCAATTGGAAATTCTCGTTTCTCTAAAGTATTTAACATTTGTTCACCAACTGCGCCGGTTGCTCCAACTACAGCGACATGAAAAGTTTTTTGCTTTTCCATCACTATGCCCCTTTCTAGATACCAATCCTTCTATAACTTAGAATTAGAAGGAGCTTACTATGCCCCTTCTAATCTTAATAACGTTAATTTTATCATATTCTACAGTAAGAATGATGGTTTCATCAAAAATTGTCCGTTTTTTTTCGTTTTTTAATTCATATATCTGAATTTTTCTACAACGACAGGTTGTAATTGTTTTCCTTGTAACGCTTCTAATACTGTATCTTCAAGTAACTCCATACGAGCTACCATTGAGTTCGGTTTTTTCTCTGGTGCATCTTGGCCGAATGGTACGAAGTATATGTCTTTTGTAGCCATTAGGCGCATGAGGTTGACGCCAACAGGGTGATGACAATATAAATATTTCTTCTTTCTTCTATTATATTGCCATTTCACATCCTGTAAATTTATTTTCATTCCCAAGCATATATATCATACGTTTTTTATTAATACAATAAACGAATTCAACAGTATTGTATTAATTTGGTTGGCAAGTTCTATTTCGATAGTGAGTTTATGAAAGCATAAACTGCCCCCAAACGTTGAGGATCGGATACGGTGTAATTTTTTCAAAAGCATACGGAGCGGGGTTCTCTACAACCGTAATACATGTTTTCATATTGTTAAAACGCTCAAAACCCCTCTTAAGGATGGAATATTTGTATATCTTATTCATGTAATTTATGTTATGGTTTCATATGTTAATTAATTACGATTCATTTAAAAAGGAGTATACATAATGAAAGCAAAGAAACTAATAGCGTTAGCTTTACCTGTTATGTTATTAGCAGGTTGTACGCTAGAAACATACGGACTTACTCAATCAGAGTATAGACAGGTGGATAAAGAGTTTAATGCAGATAAGATGGTAAAGGATATGAAACAGTTGCATTATAGCGATGAACAGATTGAAGCACAGCTAAGAGGTGCGTTAGCATCTCTAGACTCTGATAAAGAAGATAAAAAGTCTACTTCTACTTATGAGACAGAAGAGGAGACTGAGAAAGATGTATCTAAAATAAATGACGATAATATAGATGGTTTTGTTTCAGACTCATTCTTTATGAGCCTTACAGATGGAGAGATTGGTATATCGTCAAACAGTAAAGAACTAGTAGGTCACTGGGGTATTTATAAGAATAATTTCTTTTCTGTAGGTTTAGACTTGAAAAAAGATGGTTCATACATGTTATATGAGAGTAGAAGTAAAAAGGACCATAAGGAAAACTATATAAAAGGTAAATGGACATATGATTCAGCAACAAAGAAACTTAATCTTGCAATTGATAAGTATGTGCAAGAAGGTAAGAATCAAGATAAGGACAGTCTTAACTCTAACATAGAGTATACTATAAAGTCATTTAAAAATGACGTTTTTCAAATGGAGGATGTAAAAGAAAACGTATTAAAAGCTAAGAAAGTGAAGTAGTTTTAGTATCATATAACATGTTAAAGTGGTGTGACGGTGAAAGCAAGGAAACGATAAAGAAAAGGTTGAATGGTATCAACAATCTGTACTTGATGGTTTGGAACATTTTAATGATTCACTAAACGCAATAAAAGAAATAGAGGAATAAGATATGTCCTTTAATTTAGGGGGAGCATCTTCATGAAGGTTGTACGCTCTATATTTAAAACTTTTCGTTTAGTAGGTTTAATTGTAAAGCCAGTACTTAAAGCATTATCTAAAAGTAAATTCTAATTACATAGCAATAAAAAAAGCCGTCAAATGACGGCTCTTGTTTTTACTTCACATACACATAGGCTTCATTTGCTGTTACATAGTATGTTTTACCCTGGCTGTTGTGTACTTTATATTGTGACGATCCATTGACATTTATTTTCGCATCAATTGTGAATCCTAACCCTGCATCCACAGAACCAGCAACATCTTTATCCTGCCAAGATGGAACATCATAGAAACGTAGATTGTTAACTTTAGAAACAACACGCTTTCCTACAATAGAAGAATCCACTGTACTTTTCTTATTAAACTTAACATAAGATGGATCGTTCTTAATCCATTGCTCACCGCCAAGATTTAACCAACCATCCTTTTCGCCCCAAACAATATATGATTCTGGTTTGTTCAACTGACGAATATTAGAATAGCTTGTATCTGGTCCTTTGCGTAAGTTAACGTTGTAACCTTCAATATAAGCCACACCATCAGTAACAGCCGTAGGCACTTCAGCTGGTTTAGAAGGTTTCTCAGGAACAGAAACTTCAACATTTGAATTATTATATGCTCGTTGTACCTCCGCTCTAAATTGCCCTTCAGATACACCGTGAGATTTTAAGTAATCAAGTGGATCTTCATGATCTGTACCGCCAAGATATTTCGTTACATCGTAGTGAGTCCACAATCCTTTTTCTACAGATAATCCTCGATCACGTAAGATTTTAGCTAGTAACTTTACGTATTTATCATAGCTGCGCTTAAATTTCTCATAATCTCTTGTTTCACATAACTCTACATGAACAAAGCGTTTATTTGCTCCTGGTCCAGCTCCATAAGCAATGTACTTTGTATCAGCGATTTGGATTGTTTCGTTCCAATCGACTGCATAGTGAACGAATGCAGAACGCCACGTACGAGACTCGTATTTTTGAATATTGATAGCTGGCGCTTCTGGAGTTGCTGTGGAATGAGCTACAACGCCTTCATAAGCACCTACACCATAACGGTATGGTTGTTTTGGTAAATCAGGAATAATAAGCGTTCTATCAGCAAAAGCACTTGTTGTAAAAGAAACAGCAAGTACTAGAATCATAAGAAATGAAGTAACATGTTTCATTAACTTTTTCATTTAGCATCAACATCCTTTTTCATAATTTTTGTGTGGTCAAATAATCCACTTGCTGACAGTCCAATGATGATTCCTTGAAATACATTTGTTTTGATATCTCCGCCCAAAAATAAAACGCCTAGCACAATGCCAAGCGTTAAATTTAATAACGGAACGTATTTTGTTTGTAATCCAATTGTTTTAGCGATTTGTGAAAGACCAACAACAATTCCAATCATTACAGTAATCTCAATCATTACATACCACCACCCTTCAACAATAAACCGATAAGTGCTGTTACGATTGCACCAATAATGATACGGAGAATCCAAGTAGTATTGGCGCTAATCTTCTCAAGCTGTTTGTTTATATTCACAATGTCCTTTTCATTGACAGTGGTACGTGTTTCTATGTTTCGGATGTCTCGTTGCATATCTTTTTGATCTAACTTTATCTGTTGGATCTCTTGCTTTAAATCTTGAATTTCTTGCATTGGTTCAGCTCCTTTCAAAATAAAAAGAGAGAGACGATTGCTCGTCCCTCTTTGGAATAAATGCCGTATTTTATTCAGAATGATTTTACTATTGTTTATTTTGCTCTTAATGTTTTATAGTACTGCGTTTTTTGTTATCGTTTAGTAGTACATATATCTCACTAATTGGTACACTGATTTAAAAAATATAGAATGCTCATTCAATTAAGGATATTTATTGTCACTTAAAGTAGAAAGCAGGTATGCATATGGAAGAGATCATTGATTTATCTTTAATTTTCTTTTTCTTTCTTCTAATAGTCTTCATTGTATGCTTTATATTACAAGTATCCATGAAGATTTTTGGTAGGAAGAAAAAACATAACAAATCTATTGAAAAAGAATTAAAAAATCATTCCTCAACACAAGAAATTGGTACTCAGAACGAAACAGGAACAAATGCTAATGATGCTGAAGCAAATTGGATGAATGCTGTGACGACAACAGCATTTATTACAGCATCTATGAAAAGCGCTCAGGATCATTCGGAAGGTAATAATCACGATTCGAATTCAGCGAATCATGACAACGCAGATTCACAGGATTAATTTAACTTAGTGATTTAATCGACATCAAGAGTAACGTTTTTTAAATCACTTTTTATTAATCTTAATCCTTAGTTCTTTTACAAAGATAACTTACCCTGCATCAAATCCGCTCGTTAATATTTAGAGCCCATATACATTACACTTACAGTCGCCTTTTTTTTAAATAAAAAAGCATGTTATCGCACACTTGTCTCTAAAAGCCGTAGTTTATACAAAATAAAAAGACCAGCCTATGACTGCTCTGGTTTCTTATCAATTAATTGTTGTAGTAATAATTCTTCTAACTTTGCTATTCTGTCTTCCTGACGAACTACTAAATCCTTTAATTCGTAAAGTTGATCCTGGATGAAAACTTTCTCAAGTTTTTCTGCTTCGAGTTCTTGTTTTAACATTCCAATATCAAACTGCATATTGTCTGCTTTATAGTCTAGTTCTTGTACCGCTTGCATTGTAATAGAAACAGAGCCATACAGTGTGACTGCATCTTTTTCTTTTGTTGTGAATACTTCATCAGTATCTTCTGCAATCATACCGTAGTTTACAGGTAAAGCATCAATTTCACCTGCATTGTATTTTTCAACATCAGAGATTAAATTATATTTTTTAATTCTTACGCTATTAACTTTTTTCAGTGCTGAGAAAGGTAAGTCTTCGATGTTTGTTTTAACTTTCCGTGTAGACGTATTAATGAAATTCTTTGCATACACATCTGCATCACAGCCAATGTTCCCCATCGTTCGTAATACGCCTAGTTTCATGTTTGCCCAAGAAGTTCCCGTTCCATTTTTAATCTGTAATCCGTCCCCAACATAGTCAGGATGTCTTGCCACTCTAAACATAAGCTGATTTGCAAAGGTAAAATCAACATCGCCATTATTTGTAGGGCTTTTATCCGTAATTACTAGAGAAGGGTATGAGCGGTTGTCACTTGTGTGAAAGTAAAAGTAGCCACGTTTAGCAGTAAAGTTAATATCCTTAGAAGCACTTAAATTTATAAAACCAGTTGTTGATCCTGTAGCATTAGCATTTAAGATCACGTTTCCGTTATCATTCAGAATCTTGAAGTCACCTTGAGACTTGAGCTCCATTCCTCCATCGTAACGATAGAAATTAATGTAACTTGATTTCAAGATGTCATTGCCACTTTTACCAGTAGCAATTCCAATGGAAGCAACTGAGTTAGTCCATTGAGTTCCTGCAATTGTAGTTTGATCAAGTACTAAAGAACCGTTAAGGGTTCCTGAACTTTCATAATCATTACCTAAGATTAAGGCAGACTGAATATTACTATCTGTACGGTTAATAAACCCAAAGTAACCACGAGCCTGATTGCTGCCGTATAAAGTCATGTTCTGAGCATTCAAGCGGATTTGGTTAGCACCTGAACCTTGAGGTGCTGTCTGTATAGTCACACCTTGGAGCGTTTGAGCTTTCAAGTGTTTCGCTTCAATGTGGCCATCCAGATAAATCTTACCAGCCTGAATCAATACAGATTGAGCTGTTTGATTGATTGTGGAAGCGATATCTCCGGATTTAACTCTGAGGTTAATCTCGTTACTCATTACACTGAGTGTGCTTGTATGAGTATCTACAATAGCCTTACTTCCAAATTGACCGTTTGCTTCTGTTTTTGTGTAAACATCCGTTTTCTCTGCCTTTAACTCGATACTTTTAGACTGCTGATTTATACTTGTTTCAAGAGTTGATACTTTAGAGTTAAAATCAGAAGTAGCAACTTTCTTAGCAATCTCACCTACAAGTTGTTCATAGTTAGCGTAATCTTTAGGGTTCTCCATGAATGTTGAAGGCGTAGTACCTTTTTGTAATTGTGGTTGTGAAACCCACAGTCTACCATTACGATTAATAGTTACGTTCCCTCGAACAGCATTATGAGCTGTAGCAGGGGCAGGTAGAGTTGCCGAAGCATATACCCATGAGTTATTAACTAGTAAAGGTACTAGTTGTACAGCTTTAGAAGCTACCCAAGTCCCACCGTTGTAATAAGATACTTCTATATAAGCCCCACCATCTAATAAGGCTTTGCTATCAGTGTAAAACCAAGCAGAAAATACATGGTCACCTGAGTTAGCTTGACTTGCTACACCTTGATACATACTAGAAGGTTTGTTAGCTGTTAGATCAGTAGTTTCTAACTTCACAGAGTTAAATCCATCGTGGTTACGAGCTGACTCAGGTGCAGCTTTAAAGTTTGTTCCATTAGCCCATAAACCCCATTTATCGACACTAGGTGTTCTACTAGTTATAACTCCTGTAGAAGCCTCTATTGTTCGGCTTTCGAATGCAGTGTTAAATAGTAAGTTTGTACTTCCTAACCCTCCTACATATTCTTGCATTTGGGTATCAGAAACTTTAGATTTAATTTGATTATTCAACTGCGTGATATCGCTAGTGTTTTGTTGAACAATCGCCCCTTGTTGCCCCTGCATTTGCGTTAGTGATGTAATATTTTGAGAATTTGAATTTGTAGTTTGCTGTACTTGGTTCAGGGTTGTTTGCATTGTACCTTGGCTATTTTGAACGTTTGTTACAGTAGTTTTAACGCCATCCACACTTTTTTCAATCTCGGTGGTTTTCTTCGTGAATTCATCGGTCGTTACTTGGTCTTCAGGTGCTGGTGTCCATTCAGTTGCTTTATTACCTATTTCTATTTGGAAATTACTAATTTTCAGAGTACCTACCAAACCATCACAACGCATGTTTACACCAAGAAACGCTGCTGTACCTGTAGGGATTAAAGCAACGCGGGAATAGCTACCCTTTTTATTCGTAGAACTAAAGGTAACAGCACCTGTAAACCCTGGATAGGGATTACTTCCCTGCATGTACATCTTACCCACTGGTGCATCACCGATAACTTCCCAGCCAAAGGACACCATAAACTCCTTGCCGTCCATAATGTCGCGGGAATCACCTGCTGCAAATCTGTAAATAGTTACTGCTTGATTATTAATATTAGTACCAATCATAACAGCCGGAATAGTTGTACCTACTACAACGTTACGCCCACCTATTTTGGTATTAGCAATTTTCGTTTCTACACTCTCTAATTTTTCGCTAATCTTCCCAGCTTCCTCTTTAATTTCAGTTGTTACTTTCTTAAGATCATTTGTTGTTTGCTGCACATCAGAAACAGTCTTTTTTGTACCTTCCACAGTTGTTTCAACCGTATTTAATTTATTACTAATTTCAGTATCTTTTTTCGTTAACGATTCAATAGAAGTTTTAAATCCACTAGAATCCTGTTCGAACTTAGTTACCTTCTTATCAATTTCACCTTGTTTGTTCTCAATATTAGAAATCGTACGACTAACGCCTTGTAAACTTTCCTTCACTTCATTTACTTGTCCTGTTGCTTGATTTTGCGCTTCCTGGACCTTTTTATTTAACTCTGTTTTTGTGGACTCAATATCTTTGTTGACCTGCTCTAAAGTTTCTTTCTTTGCCTTCTCCACATCAGGGACAACAGATTCCCAAACCGTGCCAGTCCATATTTTTAAAATACCAGGCTTACCACCACTAATGTCACGCCATAACGTTTTATTCGGTTTGAGATTAGCAGTAGGTGGTTTAACACTTTCTATGATATCCACAAGATTTTGCTCCATGTAATTTTGAGTTGCTTCTGCTAAATCTTTGGCTGTTTGACTTTCTTTTTGAGCCTTATCTGCTTTATCCTTAGCATCAATAATATCTTTATTTTGTTCATTCACTCGGTCTTTTAATTGGTCAAATAGTCCTTGAGGAACCTTGTCATACAATGAGCTAAGCATCTTTTGGTACAATCTACGCAACTCATCATTTGGATCAACAATCTCACGATAATCACCAAACGCATAATCATCTTGATCGGGATTTTTAAAGGATTCATTACCAGCAACAGCACGCGCTTCAAGGTATAGCTTAGGTGTGAATCCTGTATCTTTAATTCGTATTGTATCGCCCTCATTAATTAGTTCGTGCGCTAACCCAAATACTCGTCCAATACTTTGAGCTTGAACATCGTAAGAAACAGAAGTATTCACGCGTTTATCCATTTCTGTTTTCATAAGAATCTTCAGACGTTGCGGAGACATGTCTTGATCTTCTGTTTCTGGAGTATAAAATCCGAATTTATGCTGTCCTTTTTCGTTCCATCTTTGAAAAGCATCATCATCCACAAGATAAGGTACACCATTATTTATTTCTGAAATAGTAATAAAACCTCCGCCTTCTTTTCTCACAAAACCTAATAAGGCAGTACAAATATTTTGAGAGTTTTCAATACGTTTAATACCCATCAAATCTTTACCAAGGGTTACCTCTTTTTTTGTATCTCGTCCTCTTTTCTTAACCATGTCAACGTAACGACCAACGATTTGAGAGCCCAAAACTTCAGCACGATATTGAATTTCTAACTCAAATGAAGCTGCAATCTTTTTAAGTAAATTTAATGGATCGGTAAATTCATCAATGGTCATAGAATGCGATCCATTATGTTCTGTTTCACCTATTTTCCATTTCGTCCCTTTAAGGGCTATTTCCATACATTCTTTCAATGTTTTACTTTCAAACTTTTGTGGGCTAATAATTCCTGCTTTAGCAAGTTGAATCCAATCACCTGATGCATAAACTGTTAATGACCTATCATCAGAATTTTTTTCCACTTCTGTAATGACATAAGGAACGATTCTACGACCACGTACTTCTTTTAACACTAAATTTTGTTGCACAAGCATTGCTGCATGCTCTGTATTCTCAAACACTCTAAACTCTAATGTATCGATATTATTTTTAATTTCCCAATGTCGTTTGTCATCCCAATAGTCTTTGGGTTGTATAGCTGAAACGATTTGACTTGTTTTAAAATCAACAACATGTACGTCCCCACTTGGTGTTCTCATCTAAATCGCTCCCTGTATGTTAATTCCGGTATCCCCACATTAGCTGGACGTACTATAATTTCATTTTGCCCTCGTTTCACAACAGGAAATGTGCTAAATATGTCTTTCAGCGCTATTGCGTTTGTTCCGTTTATCGTTACAAGTGAACGTTCTGTATCTATTTGAATTTTATCTCCTACATCGAAAATATAAGGAGTTTCATCTATTGTTAAAGTATTTATTTTCCAAAACTTAACATCTTCAATAAATACAATGTCAGCAGGCGGATTCGCACCATAAACAATACAACCTACAGCTATCTTTGCTACTGGTCTAGCTGTCATAGGATTACTGTCAGACTCATCTCTCCATGTACGAACAAAACTAGCATCATCTATTTCAGTATTTTTGCGATATTTAGCAAAATAGAAACTCCATTCTTTGCCCCGGCGAGCTACTGAAACATGTCCTCTAAAGTCATTAAATGTATCAGAGTACATTCCCATCTCGTCAAAAATCCACTTTCTAGTACCTCCTGAATCAATAATCGCTTGTGCCGTTGTCATTTCATGACTCATATACTCGTCAGCCATTGCTAGTTCAACTATTACGTTGTCGTTAGCATCTAAAAGCATTACTACAGTTTTCCCCATTCTGTTCCAGTGTTCGGATTGGAAATTCATTTGCACATCAAGTCTAAAGTCTTGAATAACGCCTCCTGTATTAGGAATCGTTCGCTTCATAAAAGGACCGCGCCACTCAGTATCTGTTCCCGTTCCGTACGAATCAGGTGTAAAAGCATACCCTTGCCACACCTTCATAGCTCCCGAGCTTTTGTAAATACCTATTTTTCCAGTTACAGCTGTCCAAGGGGTTAAACTTTTCATTTCGTCCCATATGAGACGTTCATTTTGTTTTGCAACACGAGTTTTAACCCCTGTAGGATATCCCAGTCTAAAGTATTCGTCATCATTCCATACATCAAGGAAAGGACTCTGCGCTCCTACAGTGATATCTATAATAGGATTAGACTCTACAGAACCTTTGTTAAGAAAACTAGTCTTTAAGTCACCATTTGCAATAGCCAAGGTTTTCTTTTGTACAGGACCTAACTTATATGGCATTGGGCAAATAAATTTTAAAGTATCTTTTCCTAGACTCACAAAATCATCAACATTAAAATCTTCATCAATAACAGCTATATATGTTCTATCTGGTTTTGTGTCAAAAGTTAGCTCAACTGCTTCTTCTGTAATTAACCAAGCTGCTATTTCTTCTTTTAACGTTTCTAAATCTGTTCCATCTGGAACGATAATTCCCACAGGAACAGGAAGTGGACGAGGATCTGTTTCCGTTCCTAATAATCTTGCACCTGGATATCCAGGTGTTTTTAAAAAATTTCGTTTTAGAGGTGCCCATGTTGGTGGACTCCATCCTTTTTCTATTTGGATATATTTTTTACGTTCATTGTTAAATGTAAAAGAGCTCATTTTGACACCTCGTTTCTCTATAAAGTAAAAGAAACCTAAAAGTCTGAGTTTCTTCGTTCTTCTCTTTCTTGATACTCTTTTGTATATCGATAAGTTCCACGTGCCACGTCTCGACCTTCTAAAACAACAGGAACCTCAACTACCAAGTCACCACCAAGCATTGGAATTGCTCCGCCACCAGATGATCCAGACGAGTAATTAAATACTTGATTTGATACACCGTTTGTCATGGCTTGTCTGCTATTTGACATACTTCCATACACACCACTCATAACAGTCTTTAATCCTGATAACTGGCTCATAGAACTATCCATCATGCGACTCATATCACCCATTAATTGACTCATAGATCTGGTAGTACCAATCATAGTCTTAGCAATACCTTCACCAATATCTCCAAGTGTCTTTTTATTTAATGGTAAAACCGCTTCTGGTCCAGCTTCTCCTGCGCCTTGCAAGTTTCCGCCATTCATCCCGAATATTGTAGGCTTAGTGAATATACCACCTTTCGCGCGCCAATCAATATTAATTCCAGATGGATAAGTAACATCTTTCCCTAAAACATTTTTTGTACTTGTTTGCAAACTAAAATGCGGAAGAGGTGGCATTTCTGGTTTTGGAATTTTTAATTTCAAGTCACTAAAGAATCCCTTAATCTTCCCAATAAATTTTTCTATGCTGTCAACAGCATCTTTTATCGGGTCAACAATAAAACGTTTTGCCGCTTCAAATTTTTCTTGCGCTGCATTCTTCACAGAATCAAATTTTTCTTTAGCTGAGTTATATAAATCAGTAAATTTTTGCTTAGCTTGATTATACGTTTCAGTGACTGGATCAATCACATATTTTTTCACCAAATTCCACGCTGTAAGTGTATAAGATTTTATCGTTTCCCAATTACTTAATATCCAATTTGCTAAATCTCCAAGTTTTTGCTTGGTTGCATTCCACAAGTCTTGAACAGGCTGGATAACATACTGTTTTATTAAATTCCAAGCCATAAGGGTGTAAGATTTCGCTGTTTCCCACTGTGAACCAAGCCAAGAAACTAAGTCACTAAATTTTTCTTTCACTAAGTTCCATGTTTCCTGAACCGGTTGAATGATATATTGTTTAAATAATCCCCATGCAACTTGTGCCACAGCTTTTGCGATTTCCCATTGTGTACCAAGCCAAGCAACCATTTCACCGATTTGTTTACTTACCCAATCATAAGCTTGTTTGATTGGTTGAATAATAAATTGGGAAATGGCTGCCCAGGCAATTTGCGCTCCAGCTTGAATAAGTAGCCAACCAGCTTCTAAAACGGTAGAAACCGCCGAAATAATTGGATCTAAAACAGTAAGAATTGTATTCCAGGTTTCCTGCCAGGTTTGCACTAATGTCCCCCACAGTTCTGAAGCTGTTGTAACTAAAGAAGACCACCAAGAAGATGCTGTTTCAACAATTCCAGACCATAAGATACTAAAGAATTCGCCTATCGGATCAAAGAAACTATGCATCATTTCAGTGAACGAGGCCCAAGCCCCAGAAAAGAATTCAACGATAGAATTCCAGGTACTACTACATATCTCACCTATACCCGTCCATAAATCACTAAAAAACTGACCTATTGGATCAAAAAATTCATGCATTATTTCTAAAAATGAAGACCAGGATTCACTACAGGATTGAACGATACCGTCCCAAAGTTCTATTAAATATTCCTTAATAGAATTCCAGGTTTCTATTGTCCAATTTTTGATATCATCCCAATTTTTATAAATAGCAATCCCAAGAGCAACTATAGCCGCTATGATAAGAGGAACAGCAGCGACTATCCCTAGCGCTGCGGCCGCTCCAATCTCAAAAATACTCATCACCGCCATAACTATAGGAGCAAGTGCCATCACTGCACCTGAGATTATGCCGATAGCCATTGCAACAGCTGTCAACGTGGCTGCTAATTTAGGGTTGTTAGAAATCCATTCTGCTACTTTAGAAATAACATCAGCTATAACACTAAGAACAGGCTTTAATGCTACTTGTAAATCTTGCATTGCTTTTTGAAACTTAACTGCTGGACTTGCATCCATTTTTTTTATGGATTCATTTAATTTATCCTGATTCTTCTGGAAGTCTACTGTTTTTTCTGAAGCGTTTATTAAAGTATTAGTTAAATTTTGTCCTTGGTCTTCAAACATAGTGGCTAGAACTTTAACCCCTACTTGATTCTTTTTAACAGGATCTTCTATTCCTTCTATCGCTTTAGCTACTTCCACCATAGCTTTCGAACCGTCACTTCCACCTTTAGCGACAGCTGCACCCCATTTTTCTATTTGTTCAGTTGCAATGCCTGATCCATCAAGTGCTTCTTTTAAAGCTTTATCCGCACCTTGAGCAAATTCGGTTAGTTGGATTCGCCCCTCCTTCAGCCCATCTAACATATTGTCGATATTCCAACTACCCGTTTCAACCCCCGCTTCCATAATCGCTTGGACTTCTTCAGCTTTAAAACCTGCACGAGTCAGCTGACTTCCGTATTCGGCAATGATATCTAGTTGCTCTGGTGGAAATCCCATTTTTAACAACGCATCAACCATACCAAGAGCACTTTCTTGAGTTATCCCTAATTCACTACCTATTTCGTATGTTTCTTGAATTAATTCTGTAAAATCTATTCCTTCATAGGATTGCGCGATTGTTGCTGCTCCCTTTACTATAGATGCATTCGCTTCATCACTAATGTCTTTATTTAAAGCCCATTGTCTACGTACACCAGCAAGCGATTCTTCAGCATCCACCCCATAAGCGGTTACGCCTCTTATTGCTTCTTCCACTGATTTTTTAGAGGACTCTGGAACATCGAATGTTATATCAATCTTAGTTTTCAACTTTGACATATCCATTGCTTTTTCAATCGCAGTTGCAATACCACCACCGGCAGCTATACCACCTATGACGTTTTCTAATCCTACCTTTAGTCCTTCAAACTTCTTCTCTGTTCTTCCAGCTTCTTGTTGTAAATCTCTTAACTCATTTCGTACTTGTTGTATTGAGTTCCCAGCATCCACAGAACGAAGTGCCCTTTGCAACTTTTCAATATCAGCTTCTGTTCCTAATGCTTCTCGCCCAATAATCCCAATTGCTTGTTCTAACTGACGGCTTGTAGCTGTTCCGCTTTTAATTGCATTCACAAGACGATTTCCTAATGCCCCTGCAAAATCATCAACACTTTTACCTGTAGCATGAAATAAAGTTTCTAATTGCCTTGTTGAACTTGCTACATTTTCTTGTTCAGCTTTCATGTTACCGAGTTTGTTTTTTAAACCATCAAGAGACCCTTGTGTAAATTCAATTTCACGCCTAAAAGCACGATACTGTTCTTCAGAAATTTTTCCGTTTTGAAACTGTGCTTGAACTTGTTGTTCAGCTGTCTTCAATTTGTCTAGCTTTTGTGTGGTATTTTCTATTTGTTGTGTGAGTAGCTGTTGCTTTTGCGCTAATGCTTCCACATTACCAGGATCAAACTTTAACAACCGTTCAACATCTTTTAATTCTTTTGTTAAATCATTACTACGTTTATTTACATCTTTTAAAGCGTTTTGTAACGGCTCAGTGTTCCCATTGATTTCAATCGTAATCCCTTTAATTCTTCCTGCCATTTTCTCACCTCATTTCTTAGAAAGAATCGTAATCTTTTTGATTCGCTTTTCTGACTTTTTCTTTGTCCGGATTCTCCATTTCAGCAAATTCAGCAATGTAATCAAAACAATCACCAATTGTCATGTCTTCTAAATCCCAACGTGTTAATTTTGCTTTATAACAAAGAGCAAGGAACAAATCAGTTGTTAATTCTTCATCACTGAATGTCCCTTGCTCTTCATCATTTCCTGTTATTTTTTTTTTGCTCCCATAGTGAGTTGAACTAGTTCCATTATTTCTGGCATGATTTCTTCAATAGGGAATTCTTCAAATTCATCCAGCCACGTCATAGGGTCAGGAATACTTGAATCAGCCGTTTTAGCGAATAACCAAGTCAAGTCATAAATAAGTTCAAAGTCCACTTTACTTATATCAACATTAGGCATATCAATTGGTTGTTCCGATCCATTTGGTGTAGTTAAAGCATTAATTGCTCCTAACCCCATCATATCTGCAAATAAATTACGTCTGAATTGTGCCTTATATCGTTTAACTGTTGCTGCTGTACTTTTTAATTTGACTTGTTTGCCGTCTATTGTAATTGTCTTTTCCATTTACTTATGCTCCTTTTGGCGCTGCTGGTGTTTTTATATATACTTTTTTATACCAGTTATCATAAATTGCTGGTGTTGTTTTAGCGGTCGTTTTTGTTTTAACCATACGGTTTCCGGCAATGTCAATTGGACTAGAAACGAATTTTAACTCGTTTGTATTTGGTTCAGCTGAACTTGTTTTTGTTTTAGATGCAATCGTAGGACGACTTGCTGTACAACTAAACATAACGTGTCGAGTCGCTTTCAAATCACCATCAAATTCAAATAGTAATGCGAATGGTTTGCCTTTTGCATCGGCTAACTCATTTAATACACCATCTGTTTCATCTAATTGTTCGCCTAACGCATCAATGGCAAATTGTTCTGGAATACTCGCTATTGATAACGTTCCATCATATCCTTGGTTATTACTTGCGGAGTAAAACAGCATGTCATCAGCGTAAAATTCAATCAAATCACCTCGTGGATCAAACGTTAATTCAACTCCACCAGGCATTGGAATTGGCGTTCCAAATGTAACAACACCATCTTTCACCTCATATGGTGCATAATGAACATTTTTTAAACCGAAAGCCACTTTGTTTTCTGGCATTTACATCAACCTCGTTTCATAAAATTTTTGATATATTTTTTCTGTTTCAATAATCCCTTCGAATGACGAATCATAAGGTATTTCATGATCGTCCAGGACTTGTTCAAGTTTGGATTCTGCAACTGAATCTTTTCTAGTTGTATAAAGCTCTATATTTAAGTCATTTATCTTGTGGTAAACCTTGTTATCAGCCATTAAATTCGCTGATCCATCCACAAGGAAACAAATGTATGGCGGTTTTGGTACTGGTGCTGTGAAATGCGAATAAGCCACAGAATAACCTGTAGCTTCAAGAATTTTTGTTAATTCACCTAATGTCATTGTTGAACCGCCCTTTCGATACGTCTTGGCAATTCATCAATTACATACTCTTCAACTGGACGAATATGCACTTTTGCTGGAACTCGACCACCACTAACTTTTGCATGTCCATTTTCTAAAAGATGTGTTAGTTGTCCTTGTGTATTATGAAGAACAACGCCGTTATCTTCTTTTTTCTTACGCCATCCTTTACGATAAGCGCCTGTTTTTTTAGGACTGCCTTGTTTTAACTTACCTACAGCGATATCCCCTATTTCTTCAATTTCACTTTCTAATTTTTCTTCCACAACATTCGCATATCTTTGTAATTCTCTAGCAATCTCGCTCGCAAAATCATTCATACTAAACATGCTCCTTTGCGATAATAGTCAATGTTTGATACATTTCATCATCATTCATTGGCGGTTCGATAATATCAAAGATACGACCTTTCATATTAATTCGCATTTCTTCCGTGATACCAGAAGTGTATGGAATAACGAATCGATAAATCCGAGTAGCTTGTGAAGCTGAAGCTTCAATATACTCAGACCCTTTCACTGTTTTTATCATCGACCATACTCTTTTTACTTCTTTCCAATCTGTTTCAATTGGTTGATTCAATTCATCTTTTATTACTTCAGGTTGTTCAATGATAATTCGATTCCTAAAATCACCTGTATTCAGTGGTTTTTTGTACTGAAAAGGACGCATATTAATCACCGTCCAATACAATTTCTTCTAAAGCTTTTTCAATGCTGAAACTATTAATCATCGTTAAAAAATTACTATTAAAATACTCAAGCGCATCATTATAGACATAACGAGAGCGTTCAAAAACTAATTCTTTGAACGCTTCATCATTATTTATGTCATAAGATCCGCATATTTTTACTAACGCTTTATTAGATACAAAAAGGATACGTTTTAGGTTATCGTCTTCATCGTCACCTAATCGCATCCTATCTTTGAATTGCTGTAATATTTCATTTGAAATTACTGTATCCATTCAAATCATCCTTGTGCTGGTGGCGTTACTTCTTCAAGTTTCAATGTGTAAACTTGTGAAGTATATTTATCCTTTGGCTTGCCTGTAGCATATTGTTTAGCAATATACAGTGTTGCATCCTCTAAAGCTAATGTTTCTTCAAACTTTTTAATTGGCTCCGTTCCACCCATCGCCGCGATATACTCTCCTTTAACAAAAAACAGCACCTTACCTTGAGGTACAAATACTGATTCTGAAGGAATCGGATTAAATGGTAAACTAGTCACGTATACCCCAGCTGCATTTTGAATTGTTGCGTTTGCTTGTATATCAAAAGTATCAAATGGGTTTGTTACCATAACCACTTTACCAGCAATATTTTTTGGTCGATCTGCATCTGAACCATCAGCATTTAATTTTTTAGCTAGTAATTTAACAACACCTTTCATTTCATTAATTGTTTTGCGCCCTGGTTCGAAAGTTAAAGTCCCTGCTGTTTTTTTGTCAGGATACACTCCACCAACAACACTTCCACTTGGATCTTTTAACAATCCAATAGGCTCTTCTTTACCTGTACCAATTACAAATCCTCGTTCTAAACCTACTGCCCTTGCTTCTGAAATCATTGTACGAACATATCGTTCCACCCAAACTGGACCAAGTTTAAGCATATCGTTCGCTAATGGAATAAACGCAGTTAATTTAAGTTGAGTAATAGATTCTTTTCGGAATGCAGCATTTAATTGCCCTTTAATATCACCAAATAATGGTCCCCATACTGCTGCGCCTTCTGGATCTCCATAAATAAACTCTGTCACAGCTCCTAAGTTCTCTAAGCCGATATGTCCTAGTAACGGATGGCTTTGAACTAAGTCATCAAAAATTCGTTCTTGTGTTGTTTTAGGTAAAGTTTCAGTAGACTTAAAGCCACCTTCTTCTACAACTGCATTAAAGAACTTCATTTCCTCGCTTGTTAATACATTAGCGCCACGAGATTGCATAATAGAACGATCTACCATTGATTCATTCACTTGATTTAAGATATCTGAACGAACATCTGTAGCAAGTGCCTCAATCATAGAATTTAATGCTGCCGATTGTTCTTCTGCTGTACCTTCCTGTGTTGCTTTCGCAAATGCTAGTTTCTTTTCTTCAAAATTATTAAATTTAATCACCATATTTTATTTTCCTCCTAAAGTTAAAAAGAGCGTACTCAGATTCTGTTTTGTATTAACAGGCTCTTGAATAGGCTCTTTTGGATTTGTATTTGTTTGTAAATCATTCAGGATTTCGTTTTTTAACCCTGATAATGCAGCGTTTAAATCTTCTTTTGTAATTCCTTCAGATTTACCTTTATTCAGAGTTCCATTTCTAAAACCGTCGATTACTTTCTGTGGAAGCATGGCAGAAGTGGCAGCTGAAGCAGTCATTTTAACCGGATTATCCATAAACATGATTTCATCCACAAACTTGTTTTCTAATGCTTGTTGTGGGCCCATCCATGTTTCTTCAGCCATCATATTAAGTAGTTCCTCTTCAGATTTACCACTTTTGATGACATAGGCATTTACAATTGCTCGATCTGTTGTTTTCAACATCTCAGCCGCTTTTTCCATATCACGATGATCTCCACCATTCCACATAGAAGCATTGTGGATCATGATTTGTGCTGTTGGTGAAATTCGAACTTTATCACCAGCCATTGCAATAACTGAAGCCGCACTTGCAGCTAAACCAACAATTTGAACTTCAACCTGACCTGGATAATTTTTTAATGCTGTATAAATCTCTGATCCTTCGTGTACATAACCGCCAGGACTATTGATTGATACGATTAAATCCTCACCATTGGCATTAGTAAGTTCTTTTGAAACCTTACCTGGGCTTGCAGCATCCATTTCAAGCCAATCATAAATCCAAGCTTCATCATTAGAAATAATTGGCCCTTTAACGTCAATTTTCACCGTCATTTGTATTCTCACCTCCTTTATTTAAATTCGTTTCGGTATAGTTTTTTGTAATATAATGTTTGTTTAAATTCGGATCATCAGAAACTTCATATCCTACTTCCAATCGAATCTCATTCCCTGTAAATGCACTTGAAGAAATAAGTTTATCGATACTTGTTGCAAGATCAAATATGCTTTGATAGGAAATAGCTTTAACTTCAATTTTTTTCCCTTCAAGATACTCATTCATTTCAAAGAATTTAACGTTTGCTTCATCTGAAATCTTTTTTAATAAAGGATTCACTGTGAAAAGCATGTAATTCTTCGTTTGCTTCTCTACATCCGCCATTTCGCCATATAACAAAGCTGTCGGAATACCAAAAGCCATCGCTACTTGATTTAAAAAACCATTGGTTACTTTATTGATTTCGTCCACACTTTGACCAGAGTTCCCACCGCCTGATGTTTCAGCGTATTTGAATCCAGGCTGTTGTGGAATGATAGCAACATCTTTTTCTCCAATTGCTTTATACATGTTATCAATGAACTCTTGCAACTTTGATTGATGTTCTTTACTCTTTGCAGCAAGCATGTCCATATCAACTGTTCCACGAATTTGATTTTTACGCTTTTGTGAGTTTAATATTCTACCGAATAAATCACCATAATCAGCAAAAAGACCATCAATGAGTGGTGATAATTTATCATTTCGATATCTCAAATGAATAACTTCACTTTGTTTAAAGCTTCTCTTAAACTGATAATCTTTTACTGTGACATTCGTAAAAGTATCTTCAAACACAGCGTATTCGTTATGTTCAAAGTCATCAGCGATAAGTAGATCACCATCATCAGCTTGTATAATTAGAGCTTCATTATCATAAATAAGTTTGTAAATGAACCTCTCCCAAAAGGTACTTGCTGTCATATTCTTATTTGGCCTAACATTTAATCGGTAATAAAGCTCATTCTTTTCAAATTCTTCACCGTTTTTCACTCTAAATTCTGACTGACTAATCGTCCTTCCTAAAAAAGAAATACATGTATCAATCGCTAGTCTTTTCATGTGGATTCTGTTCGTTTTATCAATAAACATTTCCACATCAAACATAAATCCTAATTCACTATTCCTTTTAAATACTGCATCCAGCCATCCAATGATTATCACCCCCTTTTATTAAAACTTAATACCGTCCAGCATAAAGTCGAATTCATCCACAAGAATGTTATCCGCTTGCCATAGTGCATGAATAAAAGCTTGGAATCCATCCGTTTTTCTTTTAAATTCATCTTTTTTCAAGTACTCTTTGTTGCCGTCTTTTTTAATGTGGACGTAGACGTTGTTGGTGTACCAACGCATTAATGGATTATCACCAAAAATAATACGGTTATTTGCAAATAACGTTTCAACTCGTGGAGCTAAAAGAGAATGAATCGCTTTTGGATTACGAATATACAACAATTTAAAACCTTCAGCTTCAAGTGCTGTTTTTACAAGGTCAAGACGGAATGTATCAGCTACAATCGTATTAACCCCATATAACTCACGCATTTTTACAAACCAATCAACAATATGTGCGATATTAATAACTGGCTCGTCCACAATTGTTAGCAAGCCATTTTCGGCCCATTCATAAATAGGTGCTTTTAATTTCACCTTGTCCAAGAATCCTTTACGTACAAATGAATGACCTTTCCAAATATAATCCTCACCATGTTTAAATAGTAAACCGACCGCCGCGAAGTCTTTGATGCTGGCGAAGTCGAGGCCGCCCACAGCTACTTTGTGTTTCAAATCTGGAATCTCTCTAAGGATTTCTCCATCTTCTTCATAACCTGTTCTCAATATTTCTTCCCATGAAGCCACAGATTTTGTTAAATCTACTTCCGGTATATTCATCCTCTTAGTCATGAAATTTTCTCTGTTAGACGGATCGTTTTCTAGATTTTTATACTGACGCATAACTTTCTTAAACAATCCTCTAGCGTATTGACTCATTGGCTTACTAAACATCGGATTAGCTTTTTCCCACATATCGGGATTGTCTACTTCTTCAGCGTTATCAAGCTTACAAATAAAAGGAAACAACCTATCCTCTTTTTCTTTCCCTTTCAGGATATTCATAGCTCGCTCTTTCATTTTGTCAAGATAACCTTCACGGACAAATCCATCTGTGGTAATAAAAAATTCCCTAGAGTTAGGAACTTTACCTAAACCACTAGAGAATACTTCTACAACATCGCTATTTTCATACCTATGTATCTCATCATAAATAACACACCCGTCTCTTAACGAGTCTTTACTTCCTGCATTAGATGTATGGAATTCAAAAGTTGAACGAGTAGCTTTATTTATTATCAATTGTTTTGTTGATACAAATAGCTCATCTAATATTCCATGTTTTTTATTCTTTTCATAAACATCTATAAAAGAAGTTTTAGCCTGTCTTTCTGTATTAGCAACTACTGATACGTTGTAATGCTCAATACCATGCAATTCACTAATAAAGAAGTGTGTCAATGCACTAATCAATCCGTTTTTACCAGCCCCCCTTGCCATCATCCAGAAATGCTGATCAAAATAAACATCCTCATATTCATCAAACAAAAACACAAATGCTATTAAAAATTTCTGAAAGGAATTTAATTTGAAATGCCACTTTTCTATGAAAGTTACACATTTATGAATTAAATCCATATCGAAATGTAAATCATTACGGGTTAATATATCTTGCTTTAAATAATTTATAAGCATGATACGTTCTTTATTTAATACTACTGTTCCCGTTTCATATAGTTCTATATATTCACTTACATGTTTATGAACAATCATATTAAATCACTTGCCGAATATTTCTTAATTTCTTTTTTATTATTTCCTTCTGGCAACAAATCCGTTAGTTGTTTAATGACCCTTTGATATGATTGATCACGGGTATTATATAACCGGGCAACAGGTCGTTCTCTTTCATACGGCTCTGTTTTATCAGATTGTGAGAACATTTCATAGTCACCATTCTCAGATATATCCATCCACATTTCATTTAATAAAACTCGTAATCTTGCTGCCTGAATAATTAATCCTTCAACCACTTTTAACTTGCTAGGTGGGATGTCTTTAAATAATCTTTTTAAACGATTTTTTTCTTTGTTTACTAGTACCTCACGCTCATCAACGTCCGCCATAATATCACCTCGATTCAATCATATTTTCATACTGGGTAGGGGTCCTATACGAAACAGCTTAAAAATCTGGAAAAACGACCCCCTCCTCCGGTGCCCCTTATACGAAAAATTGATGAATTTTTTTAAGGGGGGGTATGGTTTCTGAATCATTTTTACCACTTTTCATCGTGTTCCCATTTGTTCTGTTTCTTTTTGAATGTTCTACCGTGTTCTTTATTATGGCAATCCACACATACTGTTTCTAAATTGTCTATTTCTAATGCAAGTTCTGGATGATGTTCAAGTTCTTTTATATGATGGACAACGAGTTGAATCTTCTTACGCTTTGCACTCTCACTATACTCATTGGTGTCCACTCGAACACTACCATTGCGTTTACACTCTTGGCACTCATAGTTGTCTCGCTTCTTTACTTGTTCACGTATACTCTTCCACTCACCACTATCATAGAACTTACGCTTCTGTTGTTTGGTTTTGTATTCATTCATGAAGCTTACCTCTCCATTTATAAAACAACTTAGCGATATCTAATGCTAACAGGATAATCCAGAACGCAATTAAAAAGAAGATGACAACAATCGATATAACTATTGTTGCTATCAACCATACAACATCATCCACATTCTTATATGCAACCTCACATATTAATGGATATAATCTTAATGTTGTATACAATAGCCCGACAATAAGGTAAGTAAATACTCCTATCATCTATTCTCGCTCCTTATTCTCAAGGAATTCATCAATTGTTTTATCTAACACACTAATAAGCGCTTCTCGTGTTTGCTTTGGTGTCATGTCATCGTTCATTTCGTTGTGCATTGATATAGCTTTTTCTAACTTCTGAGCATCAATGCGTTGTTTTACTAACTCCACACCGATAACATTATTGATTAACTTACCGATAATAACTGTTTGTTCTTCTTTGTTTAGTTTCATTTATCTCACTCCTATTTAAAACGTTCTTGTATTTTTATCTAGCTCATTTATCTTTCTAACAATTGATTCGGCTGTAACCATGCCATTTAGTACAATACCAACTGATATTTCTTTTAGTTCACCCTTATTCAAAAACTTATCTATAACCTGTTCTAACTTCAATAATGATTTGAGACAATGCTACATTTTTGTTTTCCATCCCTCTCACCACCTTGTATTTTTGGCATAATAAAAAGCCACAATTTATTAATTGTGACCTTCTCATTGTTATATATTAGGGTAAAGCTCATTAGCCCTTTCTTTTAAAACCTTATAAACAGCGTCCGAAATAGTTTCTGTATCATCTGGTAGTAAGATTGGACCATATGTTTTTCCTGTTCTTAAGTTAGTAAATATAAGTGACGTCGGATGATTAATGTCGATATGAAACACTTTATATTCATATAATGCATTTGAAGTATCATCAACAAACACACCTTGTTGATCAATTGAATTTAAACCTGATTTTAAACTCATAGTTATTCACCTCTTACATAATTAATATTTTATACTATCTATCAATTTCGGGATTCCTTCAAAAATACAATAAGATAGAAAAGTAACTCCACCAGCTATAAGCCAAATAGGAGTAAGTGCACTAACTAACTCTTGAACCTGATTCATTTTCTAATCACCTCCTACCATAATAATACAATGAAAGAAGGTATTTTTAATTTTAAAATCTTATTATAATAATATTAATATTACATTACAATTATTAACATAATATAAAGCACTCCATAAGGAATTTTATCTAATTTCTCTTAATATAATATCTAACTCTGACACCATTTTTCTATCATTATCAGGACAAATCATAAAGTACCTAAATTCATAATCTGTAACCTCATATTTCACAATACCTACTGTTACACCACGTGTTTCTTTTAATATGGCAATCAATCCAGGTACATCATTGTTTTCTTCACTAAAAATCACTTTCCCTACTTCATCTTTAAAATTCACTTTCATTTATATCTCTCCTTTCTATCTCGATATTAACATTGTACTATATGACAATGTCATTTTACATATCTATCCAAAAGCGTATCACATTCAATTATATAGCACGTAATAAAAGAGCAACCATGCACCAGTTGCTCTCTCCTATCCAACCTCTTGTTTTTCTTCCAATTACTGCAAAATCTGTTCAATGACTATATGTCCTATATCAGTAACTGGAAGAAGAGCAAAAGCTCTCCTTAATAACGGTATCATTCAATCGTTACCATCTGCTGGTTTCGGATTTTATTTGCCGTCATTATGAAACCGTTTAGACAACATATTATAATGGAATTTTTATGAGTTGTGTTTTCCGCCACTGCTCACAATACAAATATATCACGTTAATTCCAAAACAACCGGCACATTTACTGCCAAAAATCGGTCACAACTCTGCCACAATTAAATTTCTTAGAACACCGCTAATGTGATTTTATTTATGTCTGGTATTACTAAATATAAAAATCCATTTATCAAAATAAATGAAATTAATAACATACATGTAATCGCGATAATATAATTAGTAAATTTATAAACAAACAACCTTCTATACATCCACATAATAAAGCTATTTGTATCCCCTTGATTTTTCACATTAACAATCCAATTTAATACAAAGAACAACTGGAATCTAATAATCCAAATCAAACTTATATAAAGTAATCCAATCCCAAAAAATTTAAGCATGATTGTTATAAATTCCTGATGATAAGTACTTGAAACGTTAAAGAATCTTCCTAACAATCCATTCCATCCTCCAGTTTTTATAAACTGCTCCGCGTTATCTATATTAGAGTTGCTTATTATTGGAGAACTCAAACTCATATTAACTATAAGAAACATACACCAATAAACAAGTGGAAAAAACAATCCAATCTTATCTTTCGTGGGTAATTCTTGCAATATTGCTACTTTATGTACCCCGTAGATTATTAGTATTGAAATAATAAGGCCAAAAGAAAATGTTATATACCCAAAATCTATTATCTCATTCCTGTAAACTAAAGATAGATAAATCAAAATAAGAGAAGCTATTATATGGATAATTAACCATTCTCTTGATATGTCGCTATTTACTTTTCTTGTTTCCGTAATTTTTGGTGGAAGATTAATAATTTGAATATGTTTAATTGAATTATTTATAGTGGTAGCAGCTACTTCATTTTCTTTATTGGGTGTTCGAAAAATCCAAATCACAATAATCCCCAACAACGTATAAATCGCACTTGCAATAAGATTCCCCATAATTCCGTCAAAACTCAATTCAATCACTCCTTTATTTTTCATACTTTATCTCTTTATACATTAATATTTTAATTCCTATTATTATTTGTTGAAACATTTTTTTCGAAAAAATATAATATTCAATTTTTAACTTCGTATTATTTATAGACAAAATAACAATCTTATATTTAATTGAATTACCCATATCTTATATTGTGTGTAACTGACCCCTTCGCTAAATCCCTTGCAATCATTGACTTAATTAAACTTTCTCTTTTGAGTTACACGGTACGAAATTTATGAGTAACTGTATAGGAGTACCACCAGCATTTATGAAGAACAACACGTTATGCAAAAACATACAATAACCCAGAAAATAGCTTGCTGTTTCAGCATAGAACAAAAAGGGAGTATGATAATTGTGGCTATAACAGCTTTAATCACCATTTTATTACTTTCGTTATCCTCTAGTATAGATAATTTTGGAGTAGGCATATCTTATGGTATTCGTAATATTCGTATAGGTTTTTTAGCTAACTTTATAATTGCGATTATTGCTTTTGTTTTTAGTGAAATGGGTATTTTGTTTGGGCAATATATTTCAAAAGTTTTTCCTGGTACATTATCTGACGTTATTGGTACAGTGTTTTTGTTTGTAATTGGTTTGCGAATTATTTTAATGACAATTCCAAGAAAAAAGAAAGTTAATCAAGAAGTATTTGATGACGATGAATCTGTTTCAAATGTTATTACTGGATATTTAAAATCTCCTGAAAAAGCTGACCTTGATAAATCAGGAAATATTAGCTTTTTTGAAGCTATTGTTCTTGGTATTGCTATATCTATGAATGCTCTAACGAATGGACTAGGTGCAGGGCTATTAAAATTATCTCCATTTGCTATTTCATTATCAGCAGCAATATTCAGCTTTTTAACTGTTTGGTTAGGAGTTAAATTAGGAAAAAAAGTTGCAAATGTAAAAATTGGATCTTGGACATTAGGACAATTTAGCACAGCTTTAAGTGGATTTATATTATTATTAATCGCTGTGCACAATTTGTTTTAAGTATAAATTGAGGTGAATACATTGGAGTTTTTTACAACTTTATTATTCGTCAACAATAGGAGAATAGTAACGTGTTTTTAACTTTAAAAATAGCCTAAACGCTTAAGTTGATGGATGTGTGGCGATACCCCTAGATTTAAAAAGAAAAAAGCAGTGATTAGATTTTAAACCTAGTCATTGCTTTATCCATTGCATCTTGGTTTACACCTATATAACGTAACGTGACCTTCTCTGACGAGTGATTGAATATCTCCATGAGTAATGCTATGTTTTTCGTTTGCATGTACATGTGATACCCGTATGTTTTTCTTAACGTATGTGTTCCTATTTCATCTAACCCGAACTCTGCCGCTGCTCCGCTTAATATCTTATATGCCATGCTACGACCAATTGGACGATTCTTACCTTGTCTGCTTTGCAATAAATACTCATTGTCTTCTCTTTCTATAATAAACCATTTAAGTTCTCTTTTCAGTGCTGCAGTAATCTGTATTCGTTTCTGTTTCCCTGTTTTCTTTTCCCTCATAGATATATGACTGCCTTTGACATCACCTATCTTCAATTTCAAAATATCTGAGATTCTGAGGCCTGTATTAATACCCATAATGAAGAGAATATAATTACGTAAGCTCTTTTCCTTAAAATACTCTTTTAACTGCTGTATTTGCTCTGGATCACGTATCGGTTGAACAAAATTCATTAATCATTACCTCCCGTTTCTTCAGTCTCATAAACTTCTAATCTAAGAGCAAAAGCTAATTTATAAAAAGCATTAGATTTATTTCGTCTATACGTACGCTCACTCATACCAATTTCGTTATAAACCATGTAATCAAAGACTTCTTCATCTTCTAAATATCTTTTTACAATAATATCCCTTTGATTTTTACTAAAACGACTTAATGCCTTATCAATTTGAAAAGACAAACGTTGTAATTTCACTTCTCTTTCACTCATAACAACATTTGCTAAAGCGACATCTTCAGCTGGTTTTCCCACTATATTTGTTGGACCGTGATATCTTACTTCGCTAGATGCTGTAACCTTCATCTCATTTCTAATCATCCCGAACTGTCTATAAATACGAACATTTTCAAGCATCTCTTCTAAACGAACCTGTGTTGCTTTGCGGTCAATTTTAGGTAAGAAAGTTAATTGATTCATATATAAACGCTCCTTGTCTATTTTGTTAATAAAAAACAAAAAGCGGACACCAAACTACAGAGCAATATTACTAATGCTCTTCATAGTTCAGTGTCCGCTGGTTCTTCCAGTAGGACTATATGTGTAATTGGTATTATTATATCATTTTCTCATATTTTAGTAACTGACTAAAATTTAAATTTAATTTATAAGCCTACGTATGCTTTTTTTAACTTTGCAAATAAATTCACCTCCTATGAGGAGCAATCATAGGAGGTGAATTTATGAATGAAGAAAATATTGTTTTCCGTGGAGCTGCTGTTGAATCAAGTTTAATTGGCTCAACACGCCCACCTATTTTCCGCCATTCACTTTACCAACAGGACCAACAGGTTCAACGGTATTGACTCAGGAAGTGAACCAATGTTCCTTATATATTATGGAATGTGTTTATATTGGTGACATAAGGGCTTAGGTTTATTTTTTTTGTTTTTAAAGGCTTTCTCCTTATACATGCGTGTTAGCTAATTCATAAATTATATAGTGTAAGTGGGTGAATGATAAGGATGGTGTAAAAATGAGTAAATTTAAAAAGAAATTTCATATTCCGTGCGAATGTTTCGGCCCCCCTTTACCTCCACCTGAAATTGGTCCAACGGGTCCAACAGGTCCAACAGGTCCAACAGGAGTAACAGGCCCAACAGGAGTAACAGGCCCAACAGGAGTAACAGGTCCAACAGGTCCAACAGGTCCAACAGGAGTAACAGGCCCAACGGGTCCAACAGCGGTAGCATGTTGTCCATGTACTAATATTCTTGATAACCCTGGTTTTGACGTGCCAGGTGTAACAGGTGATGCAGTTCCAGGTTGGATTCAAAATGGAAATGTTTCAGAAGTAGGTTTTCCAAACGCCCATAGTGGTCGTATTCTTTCAAATGGGACACTTAGTATCTTAGCTGCGTCAATTGAATCAGGTGGAAGTATTAATCAATCGGTTGATGTTGGCGAAGGTTGTTGTTTTACGTTTTCTTTTGCTGCGGATATAAGGGATGGTGCATTTCTTATAGCTTCTGTATCTTTCCCAGAACTTGGACATGGATGTCCTCCTCTCCCTGCAACTCTTGGCCCATCGAATATTCCGAATATTATCCCAGCTGCGAATCAACCGCAATCTAGCTTCCAACATTATACTCTCGTTGTGTGTATACCTGCTGGTGTAACTACAGCATGTGTTGCTTTCCAAAATATTGCTACAGGTGGGGAAGGAGCAACAGCTTTTGTTGATAATGTTGTATTCCAACCTACTGGCGGACCTTGTACTTCATGTTCACAAAATTTCTAATGTATTGATGCACTTGCAGTTTATCGTTTTGTTGGCGGACCCTATAACAAAAAAAGAGAGCCTTCCGGCTCTCCTTTCATATCGGGAATCCCCATATGCTCCCATGTGCTGGGCCCATTCCTGTATAGTTCCGATACATATGAGCGATTCACCTTTTTAAACGGCGTAATCCTTTAGGTGTACTCCGCCCCCTTGCTATTAAAATAGCATTTTTTGTTCAAAATTTCGCCTCATTAATTTGGACACATTTACCAGTATTTTTACCAAAAAATTCATGATATGGTTAATTAGTCGAGTACGTCATTACTTGACGATTACCCTTAGAAGCCCCGCAGACAAACGGGGTTTTTTTATTTAAATAGCTTTTTGGTTAAAAAGCCTTTCACACTTAAACTAGACAAGCATATGTTATTGTCTGGAGACTCTCCAGGCATAGCAATCTACCTTTCAAGGAGCATACTTATTAGTGTGCTCTTTTCATTTGGTACAAAATAACGATTTTGTTCACTTTTATAGCTTACTATTCCTCATAGTTGTGTTTTTCTTCTAGGACTTTTATAAAGTTAAAGTGTCCATCGAGATAACAATCATTGATATAACCCCAAAAATATATTTCATTAACTTCGCTTAAAGTAAAATTTTCATTTTTTCATTCAACCAAGTTCATAACATATTCTTTTCCTCCGATAAAATAATGATTAGGTGCCCCACGCGCATTTTATCCACTGGAAATAACACCTTTTACGTACTTAACTATTAGAAACTTCATTTCTGCTACTTCTGCAATAGCAATTTTGTTCACTTTTTCGATACATTTATGAAACATTCATATGTTATCTTCAGTATGTTCTAACCTTTTTATAAAACCGTGTGAGATATACCAAAACAAGAATCCCTAGAGCCCTAACTCTAGGGATTCTTGTTTTTAAATAAGGATTTTGTTTAAATTAAATCTAAATCCCACTCGATGATTTTCTTTAGTGACATGCTTCATAAATCAAATTAAGGCATACAATATTAAAAATTTACTCATGAAAATCTGATTACAATTTTTTGCTTCTCATGAGACATTCTGATTACATTTCTTCTACGAGCACACATATTTGTGTGCTCTATTCATTTATGGTTAAATAACTATTTTATTCAACTTTCCATTAAGCTAATTTTTCTAATAAACCTTACAAATTTGTAATACTAATGTCACCTAAAAGAATGTCTTCCTGGTTAATAATGGTTTAATATATAGATTGTTAACTTGATTAAACAAAACACCATTGGTAGGTGACAGCTTGTGGAAAGAAAATTATTACGTTATGGCATTGTATGTATAGCTTTTATTACTATCCCCATTTTATTTATACACTTTGTTTCATCTCAATTCGTTCCAAAAGAATACAGTGAAGAATGGCCGGAAGTAAGTAAAACTGCTAAACTAGTAACTATCGGTTACTTTAAAAAAGAAAAGGATCTTGATATTATAATTAAAAAAGTTGAACCTTCCGAAGAATATAGAACACATGAAATCCACCTATGTGGACATGTGGCAGATAATAAAAAGCAAAAAATTTCTGCTGTTGTAAATTTTCGTGATAACTATTCAATTAGAGACACATCTGAAGTTAAAATCAAAGAGCCTTTAAATAAAGGTTGGATGCTCTTTCAGTTAAAATAACGCTTTTGTTATAATTTATGAACATATTTTAGACCTAAAAATCCTACCGAATATTTTTAGGATAAATTTACCGGGTGAATTAGCAGAAATTTCGTGTTATTCTGAACGTGTTGAATAACCCAATACATTCAACAATGCTCTTGATTGCATACTTAGTATGCAATCATCCATCCATCCAGATACCTTAGCTAATACGTCCCCCTAATCGTCGTTATTGCTAAGGTATCTTTTTATACGCCCTGTGTGCAGGGCTTTTTTATTTCAGTGATGATGCTCTTTTTCCCATCTCATTATCGATGCTTTTAGTCCAATTTTTTAATAAAATTCAAATTTGATTAAAGTAACTGTGTTTTTCGTTCTTCCATACGAATTACTTTTCCACTTTGATATACAAATGATTGTTCACCAAATCCACCTTGAGGTGGTTCTATTAGTTGGACTTGACCATTTTTAACAACATATATTCCGTTTATTTTCAAATCTATTTCAGCTGTCATTTCTACAAGATTTTCTTTTCTGATTCCCACCAAGATCACTCCCATATGTTATAATTACTTTGTCGAAGTAAGTCGGGAGCAATCTCGGCTTTTTTGTTTGTCTACAAATATCGCACAACATTTTCTGGAACAAATGATTGTTCAAATGATAAATGAAGCCGTATTGGAATCGGCTTTTTTTCATCCCGTGCTTGCTTACACATTTTTTCTGCTTCTTCCCATACAAATTCTTTATCCTCCGCTCGCTTATAACGCCAAATTCCAATTGTGTAATCTTCAAATAACTCATAACGTTGATCAGGCGCTGTCGTTGGTTTTAATTCATCAATCGCTTTGGCGTGACGTGGTATTTTTACAACCACATCTGCATACCGTAATTTTGAATTCAAACGGTTAATATGAGCTTTCTTAGGATCAAATGATACAACTGGTTCCACGTCAAAAATTGTTAATTGCTTTGGCATTGTTCTTTCCCTCCAATACCTGCAAGCTTGCAATTAAGATTCCTTCAAGCTGCGTTAACGTTAGCTGATCTAATGTTTGTCCGTTAATTTCAGCTAATCCTAATCCCAATAATTTACGAATGATCGCTAGTTTTCTACGCTCTACTTCCTGACGTAACAGCATGATTAAGCCTCCTGTTGGTGATTGAACTTCCGCTCTAAATTTACAAACTTACTAAATTCTTTAATGAATGCTAATTCAACAACACCAACTGGACCATTTCTCTGTTTCGCTAAAATGATTTCCGTTATGTTTTTATTTTCTGTTTCACGGTCGTAATAATCTTCGCGATATAAAAATGCGATCAAGTCCGCATCTTGCTCAATTTGACCATTCTCACGTAAATCTGATAGTAATGGGCGTTTATCCTGTCTGCTTTCAACAGCTCGGCTTAATTGTGATAATGCAACCACGCATACATTTAGCTCTCTTGCCATAAGTTTCAACTTGCGACTAATCTCCCCAATCTCCTGCATGCGGTTTCCTCTATGCTTCGAATCACCTACAATAAGCTGCAAGTAATCAATTGCGACTAGCACCTTTTTATCAGGATACTTACGCTTTAATTTCCTAGTCTTTGCGTAAATCTCTTGCATCGTTACATTTGCTTTATCGTAAATTTCTAATGGTAAATCATTTATCAAGCCCATAGCCTGACTAATCTTTTCCCAATCCTTTAAATTACATAGCTTTTTAGGGTTCTTTAATTTCGTAGCATCTATATTTCCAGTACTTGAAATCATACGCTTAAGTAACTGTTCTTCGCCCATCTCTAGAGAAAAGACCCCTGTTGCTGTATGAGCGCTTGCTGCATGGAATGCAATGTTTAATACAAATGCTGTTTTCCCCATCGAAGGACGGGCACCGATAATAATTAAATCACCTTCTTGCAATCCTGCGGTCATTCTGTTTAAGTCGTCATAACCAGTTGGTATACCGGTTAAATCCCCTACATCAATTTGCATGTTCTTATACAGATCAACTAGTGTTTCCTTTAGGTTAAATTCATCTGAATAACCTGTTTCCTCAATGGCGCTTAATTCATCAATCGATGTACTAATAGCGCTCATATCTCTTTCATGCTGAAGACGATTATATAAATTACCAGCAACCTCTTGAGCATGTCGCATCTTCCAAGCTTCAATCACTAAACCTTCATGATACGAGAAGTTTTTAGTTGTCGTTACAACTTCTGTCAGGTTTACAAAGAATTCAATTCCGCCAATCTGATTCATAAAGCTTTCATCGAATTTCCCCATGAGAGCGACAAGGTCTATTGGAACCTCAGCATCCTCTAACTCTCTCATCGCTTTAAAAATCACTTGGTGTGTTGGTAAAGAAAACTGTTTTGCCTTTAGCTGGCAATCTTTAATTAAATCGCCTTCTTGGATAATGCTACCTAAAACACTTTGTTCAGCTTCTGTGTTACGAATCATATCGTTACTCATTGAACCATCCACCCACTTTTTTGATTAAGCGCTGCAAGTTCTTCATCCGTTGGAATGTTTTGTTCCCATGATTTTTGCTGCTGTATTACGTTTTTAGTAGATTCCGATAAGCCTTTTTGTTGATAAGGTGCTTGTGTCTGTTGCTGCGCTTTTGTTAATCGCTGAGTACGAAATGCTTTATCAGCTGCCTCAACGTCCATTATTGTTTTCAATCCCTTAAGATGCCAATCTCTTAAAATCGTATTTACGTAATTCATGTTTCTTGTATTTTTCTCTAAAGCGATTTCCATAGCTTTTACAACAAGCTCTGCATTTAAATCATCTATCCATGCATGAATACCATCTGCAATAAAAGGTGTAATCAGTCCGAAGTTTTGTTCGTAAAAAGAAATCGGATTAACCTCAACAACTTCTTCCGCGCTTGCGCGTTCTTCTTGTTGTTGTTCTTTTTCTTCTTCTTTTTCTTTTTCTTCTTCCTTGCTAGGGTCTTGGAAGCCCCTTATAAGCCCCTCCAAACGGACTGATAAATACTCCTTAATACGAGGGATTTTGAAATCTTGTTCACGTTCTAATTGCAAACATGTTTCATAGAAATCAGCTAAAAAATCTTGGTCCTTCACAGATTGAATCTCTTTTAAAACACACTTTTCAATGTTTACATTTTTAATCGGATTGAATTTCAACCAGTTGATTAAGAACAACTCTTTTGTTTTTTGGTTGTAATTAATTTTTCCGTACTCAGCAAAACGTTCTAGTAGCTTCATAACAGTTTCACGGTTATATCCTGTATCGGTTTCAATAATACGAAGTGGAAGCTCATAGATTCCTGATTGAGACGTCTTACTGTTTGTCATCAAATATAAGTAGAAATACTTCTCCTCCGGTGTAAGATCTAAAACAAATGAATCCTGCCAAAATGAAACGTGTACTGGTCTATAAACTGCCATATTATTCATCCTCCCGTTTACATATCGCAAATCCGTCTTCTACACGTAATAAGCGATAATTCTTATATCCTGTTTTGAGATATTGTTTTACTAAGTAAATTAGGTGTTGCTCTGATGTTGCTTGTTGAAACACTTTAGGATTCAGCAACACTCTATGTGATGATTTGTCTAAAAGCATGCGGCACACTCCGTTGTTATACGAATGCTAATTTGATATAATTAATCCTAAGATCTTTGCAAGACCATTTATCTATCACTCTGCCAAGTGATAGACTTTTTTATTTTCTACGTGTTACCAATGAAGCGTTAACTCCTCTTGCTCTTAAATCTTTAATCACTACACGATAACTCATCGATGCCTCATGTTCCTCTTTTGTATCACGAAGCATTTTAAATTCCCTCATACATCGCTCCAGCTCTTCTTCCCAGTGATTTGATTCTTCGGTTGATTCTGCATTAAACATGTTATGAATACATTCACTCATACAGTTACGAAGTTTATTCGCAAATGAAAAATCCCCAGGAAGAACTAGATCATGAAGACGATTGTTTTTATCGTTCATGAATTACATCTCCTTTCTAATTAAATTGATGCTGTACGCATCGTTACAACCAGAAAGGAACATTGTAGAGGTATTGGGAGGAACAATCCCTTTCTGGTCATAACGACAAGCACAACGCTTGTCTAATTACTAAAAATATCTAAAAATCTATTATTTTGGTATAATCTCCCATAGAGGGAGGTGTTACATATGAAAGACATTGTATTTACTTTAGAATTTGATGACGACATAGCTAACTCACGTGCCAATGATTATTTAGAACAAGGTTGGACGCTATTGCATGTTGGTACAAAGCTAATCGACATCTATAACGAGCAAGCATACTACAACACCACTTATGTTGTAGGTGCTAACCAAGAGCAATACGACAAGTACAAAAAAGAGTTAGAAGAAGATAACCTCAGTTTAATTTAATGATTTTTCACAAGAACTATTAATAACTCTTTTATAAAGCTCTTCATCTACCACATGAAGAGCTTTATTTACTTCCACATAACTCAAACTACTATTCAAACATGCCGTCTTAATTATCTCCAATAACTCGACCGCTCCTGATTTGAGATCTTCTCTCCTAACACTTGTTGGTTGTCCGTCTGTTAATTGAATCCTTTTCATCTTCACTTTCCTCCCTCATACAGTTTTGACTGATGCTGTACGCATCGTTACAACCAGAAAGACGTATTTTAAGGGGATGGGAGGAACAATCCCTTTCTGGTCATAACGACAAGCACAGTGCTTGTCCAAATGATTTATAAAATGTTATAATTGCTTTACAATATTTTTATTAGAGCTACTGTTGTCTAGGCGGTAGCTTTTTCTTTTGCCCATTTATGTTTTAAAATGAATGATGCTTCGATAATTTTGATTTGAATCCCCACTAACTTTTTCTCTTGCTTTAACTCAACTGACTTTGAATCCTCACCAAGTGTTTTTGCTATTTTAATTTCACCAGTTAGTTTTGCATCATAGCGAATTAATTCCTTATATTCTCTTAAGCTAGGTTGCTTATAATCTACTGTCATTTTTCTTCCTCCTTTACAGCATCTTTGTTAAAGTCATTAAGCTATCCACCGATTGAATAATAACGTTCTCCGCCATAGCCTTTTGCAACCAACTTCTTTGTATTTGTTCCATAATGCCAAAATGAACCTGCTCAAGAGCTTGTACTACACATTGAGTAGCTTGGATTGTATCGAAGATTTCTTTTGCATGAACTGCGTATTCATGTTTCTTTTTTTCATCAAGCTTCCATGACCTTGTTGCGACTTGTAAGTTCATGATTTCCTTCGCTGCTATAATCCCCTCTTCAGCCTGTTTAATGTAGTTCATCAATTGTAAATTCACATCTTGAGTTAAACGTGGATCTGTTGGCGGTAACCCAACACCATAAATATGTTCAATCGCTTGTTGATTCAAATTTGCTCCTGTTGCATGGCACCAATCCATCGCAAGCTCAAATTCTGGTTTAGAAAGTCCAGATTCAATACGAGTTAAGCGTTCATGTGTAATGCCAAGGTACTTAGATAGTCCTTTCTTCGTTTTCAGCTGAACATTATCACAACATTCTCTAGCATTCTGTAATAATTCCCCTATTGCTGAATTGCAGTATATGCTTGTTCCCATATCTGTTCGCCTCCATATTTAGTTTTCAAATGGTTACAATGAATTTAGTACATACGTAACTTGTCTATTATTCATGTAAAAAGAGAGGAACTATTCCTCAATGTTTTCTTTCACTTGTATTTCTTTGATGATGGCCCAACCAGCCTTGTAATATGCTTGAAGGAGTTTATCAATATCTTTTTGCGATTTTGGCTCAGGAGCCACAACATGGACTTTCGTTTTTCCAAATTCATAAGTCGCTGCATATTCTTCTTGTTGGCTCATGGTGTCACCTCTTGAAGTGCTTTTTATATGTTTATGCGACGGATCTGTTGGTACTGCCATGTTAGTTGCTGGCATTTTCTCACCCTCTTTCATTAATCAGATCTTATTGTTTATTTACGTACCAATACTTAAATCCTCATCACTTCAAAACTTTGCAAACTGAATAGCGAGTAGGTAAAAAAATATCTTCTTTCCTCTTCCCATATAGCTTGGCTATTTGATCAGCTCTCTCTGTGCTAATTTGTCGCTGCCCATTTTCAATTTGTGATAGATATCCGCCTGAAATACCCAAATTTCTTGCAGCTTCTTCAATACTAATCCCCAATTCCATGCGGATTTCTTTTGGACCATCCATTTCATTATCACCGCCTAAAACTATGCATTTTGTGTTGTTAACCAAAATATACTATGCATTTCGCAAAGTGTCAACGCGTTTTGCAAAGTTTTTGCCAATTCATTTCAATTTTTGCACTTTGCAAAGTATAATTAAACGTAGAAGATGAATAGGAGGATTCCTATGATTGGAGAAAACTTACGCAAATTAAGAAAAAAAAACAACCTAACTATGAAAGAGTTAGGTCAAAAATTAAATCTTGCTGAATCAACAATATCAGGTTATGAAAATGGGAACAGAAAACCTGATTATGACACTTTAAATAAGTTTGCAGATTTCTTTGAGGTTTCAACTGACTATCTTTTAGGCAGAGATGTTACTCAAAAAGACATTGATACCTATAATCCTTTAACAGACCCAGACTTAGGTTTGTGGTTCAAAGATATTAAAGATGCTTCCCCTGAAAAGCAGGAAGAGCTGAGACAGTTTTGGGAATTTATTAAGGAAAAAGAAAAGAATCGGAGACCTGGGGATAAACAATACTAATTGAAATGTATATTCAGGCATTTTTTTCGGACCATAACTAATCATATGATTAGTTATGGTCCGAACTTAAAAGCTAAAATAACATTAAATGAAAACACACGACATGGTGTGTTTTCATTTAATGTGCAAATCCTAAAAATTACATAAATACATAATGTTAGCATCCTAAGTAACTATTAAAAAATATCAATATTAAAGGGGAAACTTCATGAAAAAGTATGCATATCTTTACAATTGTTATATTACACTAAACGGAAAAAGAACAGACCTAGCAATAGATGATTTTCTTGACAAAATCATACCCCTAAGTGCTCAGAATAGACAAAGAACGATTAAAGGTATTGATTATATTTCAAAAGCAATGATGCCAGAAATAAACTCTTCAAAGTCTCGTAATAGACAAATTGGGTTTGGTAAGTATCGGGACCATAAGCCCTATGAGGCTAAAAAAGGAACCGATTTAGCTGAACTTATAAAAAAAGACATCTTAGAGATGAGTTCAGCATTATTTGTCCCTACTCAAAAATTACTTATTGTGGAATATAACCATTATGGCCCTCGGATAAATTCGATAGCGCAATATTTATCCTCGTTCCTTCCGAAAAATGCTAATAACACTTGGGACATTGAAATATTACCCGTAGAAACTAATTTAGGTTGGGCAGATATTGCAAAATCTGATGATATTAGACAAATTGAAATAAAACTAGATATTGCAGGAAAATCAAAACATTTCATTTCAAAAATGAATAAGCCCCAAAGTTTATTAGGAAAATTAATCCGTGAGACCGTTGAAACACATTCGCAATTTGGCGCTAATACAGCAAAACTATCCTTTGGCAACGGAAGAAAGAAAGTAGGCATACAATCAGAACAATTACTATCCCTTCTTGAGTTGTTAGCTTATGAGGAAAGTGAATTATTTGAAACTGTAAAAATTAAATATAAGAGCGATTCTACAGGCCGTATGGAAGAAGTGGATCTTAAACATGATGGTGTCAAATCAATGTTTTTGAAAAATGTGGATAAAAACAATAACTGGGAATATATATGTGATGAGATTTCAAATGAATATTATGAAGATCGCGAACCAGCAAGTTCAAATTTCTCAAAGCATGCGCCTTTTAAAAGTATTAAGTTTCCTGGTATAATCATTTAGTACATGACACTTATATAATTAGGAGGTGCCCCATGTTTCAACGATTAGATAGATTTTTTCTTTTTCTGGAAGAACATGGTTTAAAATGCATTGTGTTTTTCTCACTAGCCTCTCTCATAATTATCTTGAATTGGTTTAATGGCTCCATTAATATAAACAACTTTCTTTCTTATTTTTTAAGTAAAAAAGAAAGTTCATTTATCAGTATAGCTGCTATATTTATTGGTGTTTATTTTGCGCTTTTTACAATTTTTACTAGCGTAAAACGTGGTTCAATTATTTCCACTTTATCGGAAGAAGATCTTACAAAACTCATTAAATATCTTAGGAATGCATTAATTGGTGGTTTCCTATACATTATCTTAACACTTTTCTTTTCGTCAGATAACAATTCCCTAATTGCTCAATATTTTAATATTATACTTTTCACAAGTCTTATATATATGTTATTATCAGCACTTAGATTTGGTGGTTATATCACATTTATTGTTTACGATGATATATCAAAAATGTTAACTGAACGCCACAAAATTGAAGAAGATGCCAGCCGACAAGATGAATTATTGAACAAACTCGAAGTTTTTCTAAATGAATATGAAAACATTAATCGTGAAGAACGTACTAAGATATTACGAAAAATAATTCAAAATCAAAATAATTCTCCAGGTTCATAAAAAAAATAAAAGCCTTTTTAGGCTTTTATTTTTCCACAAAAAAGAACATACGTTTGTTTTTATCTATAAAATAATGGAGTGAACTAATATATGCACAAAACGCAGCCCTACTACACAACACAGCTCGAAGACTATATTGAAAAAATGTATCGATCATTATCAATCTTGATTCCCAAACAGATTGATATGATAACAATTGACCAAAAATTAAATATTTGGTTACATTTTGCTCCATTTGGAAGTCGCGCCATTAATAAGGACGAATTACCTAGTATTATCATTGATAATCGAACATCAATCCATAATCAATGGGAAGATTTCGGACATGAACTATGCCATATTTTATTTCATGTAGGAAACCAATTACATATACCAAAAATGTTTTTAGATTATCAAGAGGCAAAAGCAAAAAATTTTACGCTACATTTTTGTATCCCTACTTTTATGTTAAGGAAACTGGATTTCCCTGATACAAGAGTAGAAGCAATATGCCTAATAGCAGAGACTTTTAATGTTTCATTTCAAATGGCAAATGAACGCTTGCTACATTATGAAAACCAATTATTCGCTACCCATTTACAGAAAGTCCTCTCTAGAGCACCCTTAGTCGCACAATAAATTTGTTTAGTAGTCCTTGCCCAAATGGTTTTTTCTTACATAACAATTCAAATCAGCCTGGTTATTTGTTAAGTTTAATAATAGAATTTAAATAAAATCAGGACGATGTGAAGACCTAGCGAATATATAGAATTCATCTTTAAGGATTTTTAAAATCATTAAAGATGAAGTTAACCGCATTAAAAAACAAAAGAAATGCTCAACCAACAGATGATTTAAAATGATAACAGGAAATAATGTTCTCTTAATAGAAAACTTTTCCTATTGTTATTTACTTCTTTCTATCCATTACTGTTCGTATAATTTTATCAATAAGGAGGTTCCGTCTATGAAAACTGCAATCTACCTAAGAAAATCCCGTGCCGATTTAGAGGCCGAAGCACGCGGCGAAGGCGAAACATTAGCAAAGCACCGCACTACCCTGCTGAAAATTGCCAAGGAAATGAATTTAAATGTTCTTTCTGTCCGCGAGGAAATCGTTTCAGGTGAGAGCTTAGTGAAACGGCCTGAGATGTTAGCACTGCTTGAAGAAATTGAAGATAATAAATATGATGTTGTTCTTTGTATGGATATGGACCGTTTAGGTCGTGGTGGTATGAAAGAGCAAGGAATCATTTTAGAGACGTTTAAACGCTCGAATACGAAGATTATGACACCTAGGAAGACTTATGACCTTAATGATGAGTGGGACGAAGAATACAGCGAATTTGAAGCGTTTATGGCACGTAAGGAGTTAAAGATTATTACACGCCGTATGCAACGCGGTCGTATCGCAAGTGTAGAGGCTGGAAATTACCTTGGCACACATGCACCATTCGGATATGATATCCATCGTTTAAATAAGCGCGAGCGTACTTTAACAATCAATTCAGAAGAAGCTTCTGTCATAAGAATGATATTTGATTGGTATGCAAACGAGGATATGGGCGCTAGCGCAATCAGAAACAAGTTAAATGAACTTGGCTACAAAAGTAAGTTAGGTAATGAATGGAATCCTTATAGCATCTTAGATATATTAAAGAACAATGTGTACATCGGAAAAGTAACATGGCAAAAGCGAAAAGAAGTAAAACAGCCTGATGCTGTAAAACGTAGCTGTGCAAGACAAGATAAATCAGATTGGATTATTGCCGATGGAAAACATGAACCTATCATACCCGAAAGCTTATTTGAACAAGTGCAAGAAAAATTAAACTCAAGATATCACATTCCTTACAATACGAATGGAATAAAGAATCCATTGGCTGGTATTATTAAATGCGCTAAATGTGGTTACAGTATGGTACAGCGTTATCCAAAGAACCGAAAAGAAACAATGGATTGTAAACACCGTGGCTGTGAAAACAAATCAAGCTATACTGAATTAATTGAAAAGCGTTTACTCGAGGCTTTAAAAGAATGGTACATCAACTATAAAGCTGATTTTGAAAAACATAAGCAAGATGACAAATTAAAAGAAACACAAGTTATTCAAATGAATGAAGCTGCATTACGCAAGCTTGAAAAAGAATTAGTGGATGTCCAAAAACAAAAAAATAATTTACATGATTTATTAGAGCGTGGCGTTTACACAGTCGATATGTTTTTAGAACGCTCGAATGTAGTTTCTGATCGCATTACTGAAATTACTTCCACGATGGAAAACTTAAAGAAAGAAATTAAAACAGAAATTAGGAAGGAAAAAGTGAAGAAAGATACAATACCTCAAGTGGAGCATGTTCTTGATCTGTACTTTAAAACAGATGATCCCAAAAAGAAAAACAGCCTCCTAAAGTCAGTTTTAGAAAAGGCTGTTTATAAGAAAGAAAAGTGGCAAAGGCTCGATGATTTTGAACTTGTGCTTTACCCTAAGCTCCCTCAAGATGGCGATATATAAGCGTTTATGCTTTGTCGTCACCTTGTTGGTGTAATTAGGTTGACGCCATTTAACCCTAAAGCATCATTCGTTGAAACAGCCAATACGACAGGCTTTCCATTTCTAAGCGTCGCTTTTGCTGCCATTAATACAGGAGAATCTGTCATCGCATTCGCAAATTTACTCATCGAATTTCCAGTTAAAGGAGCAATTACCATGCAATCTAGCGGGATTTTGGGTCCGAGTGGTTCTGCTCCGACAATTGAATTAATTGCTTTAAATCCTGTTATTTCTTCGATCTTTTTAATCCATTCTTCCCCTTCACCAAATCTAGTATTTGTTGATTGGACAGTATAAGAAACAACGGGACGTACTTCTGCACCTTCTGCAATTAACTTCTCTAAATGTGGCATAACTTCTTCATACGTACAATGTGAGCCTGTAAATCCGAAACCAATTCGTTTCCCCTTCAAACTCATTTCTCATCCTCCTCCTTTGCGATTGCATCTGCTATTAATAACTGAGAAAGAACATTCGCTAATATTTGTCCTGCTGTTTTCGGCGCAACAATCCCAGGAAGACCAGGTGCTAATAGTGCCTTCACTCCACGCTTCTCCGCATAGCGAAAGTCCGTGCCACCCGGCTTAGAAGCTAAGTCAATAACTAACGTGTGAGCTGGCATCCGCGAAATTACACTTGCTGTTACAACGAGATGCGGGATTGTGTTAATAACAATATCGATATTGCCTACTTCTTTCTCTATGTCTTGCATATGAAAAGGAGAAAACATCATTTCTGTAATACGAGCGATATGTTCCGAACGTCTCGCTCCAACTTTGACATGTGCTCCTAATGATTGAAAGGCTCTTGCAACACTCATACCAGTTCTACCAAATCCTAAAACCATTACATTCGATCCATGAATTGTGTAATCAGTATGTTGAATAACCATCATTAGTGTACCTTCTACAGTCGGAATAGAGTTATAGATTGCAACATCATCACGATCAAATAATTTAATAAGTTTGCGATTTGTAGTAGATACAAGATTTTCCAAGTAAGGTGTACCAATACCTGAATATATAGTAAAGTTTTCTGGCGTCTTTTCAATTTGTTCTTTCGTTATGGAAACTTTTTCATTTGAAAAAATAGTATCTACTTCTCCTTTGGCATTCGTCCCTGCAACCGGCAAAATAATTGCATCTAAAGAAGTGAAATTTAAATCTTGTATACTTTCTTTTGCTGCCCCTGTGAAGCCATGGTCTAACTGTTCAAAACCTATTAATGAAAGTTTCGCGTCCAGTTCGACTAGCTTGCGAATTACTTCTAGCTGCCGTGCATCTCCTCCTATGACAGCAATATGCATCTCAGTCAACATTCCCTAATTCACCTTCTTTTTCTTTCATTTATAAGAAAAATGCCTACTTTTTCTTTTTCCTCCACATCATATGTAATGTACGAGTTTGAGGTGATTGAAAAACAAAAAGCACACGTAATTTATCTTCTTTATCCCGCTATTTGCGAGGACCTCAAAATTCGGCTGAAACAAAGAAGTTAGGAGGCAGTCAGGCTGCTCGTAAAAGCCTTCACTTTATATAAAGATAAAAAAAGACAACCAAAATGGTCATCTTTCACTACGATTTTGAATGGTTCGTAAAATCACAAAGAATCATATCATTTCCTACCTTCTTAATTGTGCTCCATTCTACTCTCACTTCTTGCTGTTCTCTTTTGAAACCTCCCCATTTCCCAGCAGGTATAATAAGCGCTTGTATTTGTCCATCTCTCTCATCAATTTCTAAATCTGCATGACCTAAAACTCCCATTTTTTCTGCTCTTTCTAAATCCACAATCTCTTTACCACTTAATTCACTTAAACGCATTAAATCTCCCCCTATCCTACTTTTCATGAAGGTTATCCTATAATAAGTACCTATTCTGCATATATAAAAAAAATAACCGTATCTCATATAAAAGAGATACGGTTATTTCCGAAAGCGAATGAATTACAAAATCGATTAAAGTTTGATTCCTTTTGGCAGTTTCCCATCTGGACTAATAAGCGCCGCAGAGAATTCATCGGTAAACATATTGCGAATTAACTCGTCTACATTTTGCTTTGTTACAGTGTTTACACTTTCAATAATCTCATCAAGGGAACGATGTTTACGAAGAAGCAATTCGTTTTTACCATTACGGCTCATACGACTATTCGTACTTTCTAAACTTAACATTAAGTTTCCTTTTAATTGTTCTTTACTGTTAACAAGCTCTTTTTCTGTAATACCTGTATTTTTCAACGTATTTAACGTTTCTTGCATTGTTTCATACAATGTATCTAATTGTTTACTACCTGTTCCACCGTAAAGTGTTAACATTCCTGTATCTTCATAAGAAGAGTGATAAGAGAATACTGAGTACGCCAATCCACGTTGCTCACGTACTTCTTGGAATAAACGGCTACTCATACTACCACCTAAAACATTATTTAATACAATTAAGTTATAAATATCTTCGTGTCCCATTTGCAAGCCTTTATATCCTAAACATAAATGAGCTTGTTCTGTTTCCTTCTTACGTGCTACTTTATTGAAATGGAAAATTGGGCTATGTACTTGTTCACGATTTGTTGTTCCTTCGTAACTACCGAAATATTGCTCTACAGTTTGTAAAAATGCTTCATCAATATTCCCTGCAATTGATACAACAACATTTTCAGGTGTGTAATGATCTTTCATATATTGACGTAACGTATCACCTGTAAATGTTTCAAGCGTTTCTTCTGTTCCTAAAATAGGATATCCAAGCGGATGCGTTTCATATGTTGCTTTCGTTAACATATCATGCACAATATCATCTGGCGCATCTTCGTACATTTTTATTTCTTCACATACAACATTCTTCTCTTTTTTCAGTTCTTCCTCATCAAATGTTGAATTAAAGAACATATCTGCTAAAACATCTAACGCGTATTTAGCATGCTCATCTAGCACTTTCGCATAGTAACATGTATATTCTTTTGAAGTAAAAGCATTTACTTGCCCACCAATGCTATCAAATGATTCTGCAATCTCTCTTGCACTTCGCGTTTCTGTCCCTTTAAAGAACATATGTTCCAAAAAGTGTGAAACTCCATTATTTTTTTCATTTTCATTTCTTGAACCTGCGTGGATCCATATACCAATCGCAACCGAGCGTACAGTTGGTATATTCTCCATAACAATTCTTACACCATTTTTACACGTATATTTTTTAATCAAAAACTTTCCTCCTAATGCCAGTTTCTCTAAATAATTGCTATTATTTAATGATAACAAGTTTAGAGATGAATGTCATGCAAATGTATTTAATCCACTCGTTTTTCATCTAGTAATTCTGTAATATTCCCCACTTTATATCCTTGTTCCTTTAAATTTTTAATCATAGTATCTAGCGCTTCTGTTGTAGATGAAGTAGGATGCATTAGCACAATAGCACCTGGATGTATTTTCCGCATTACTCTCTGCAATAGCACACCCGGTTCTGGCCGCTTCCAATCAATTGTATCTACGGTCCACATAATCGTCCCCATTTGGAAATCATCCGCTATTTTTACTACCTCATCCCGAAAACTTCCGCTTGGCGGAGCAAACCATCTCACTTTCTGATTTGTAGCTGCTTCTATCATTCGATTCGTTTTTTGTAATTGATCTCGTATTTCATCTGTAGATAGCGTTTTCATATTAGGGTGTGTGTAAGAATGATTTCCTACTTCTTGATTTGCATCGACAATCATTTTGGCAAATCGTAAGTTTTCTTTCACCCAGCGTCCTTCTAAAAAGAAAGTCGCCTTGACATCATGTTTTTTCAATATCTCTAATATACGTGGCAAATACTCATTACCCCAGGCCACATTAATTGTTAATCCCACCATTTTTTTATTTGGATGTCCTCGATAAATGGGAGCTGGTGGTAAATCTTCTAAGTGTACACTCGGTGATACTTCCTTAAATTCAAGTTGTTTTTGATCAAACTTCTTGATTTTCTTCATATTATTGTAGGACGCTTCTATATCCACTTGTCTTCCATTATACCCAGGCGTCGCCTTCCAAATCTTATCAATCATCGCATTTTGCGGCATAACCTCGTACTGTTTTACATGCTTTTGAATCTCTTCATGCAAGTTATCCTGCGCAAAAACGGAATAAGAGCCAAAACCCACATATAAAGAAAATATAAAAATGTACGCTAATATACGAGCTTTCATATAAACCCTCCCATTAACTATAAAAAAGAAACCATTTTCTTCTTATCTTTGTTAATTTGAGCGTTATAATGAAAACTATACCTATACTCACATAAAAATCTAAATGAATCACATTTTTTACATAACAAAAAAAGCCAGCTAAACTGGCTTTCACTTATTGTTGCTCTTGTGCGTTTTCTTCTTTAGCTGCTTCTTCTTTAGCAGCTTCTTTTTCTTGCTCTTCTTTTAGCAATACTTTTCTAGATAAGTTTACACGACCTTGTTTGTCAATCTCGATAACTTTAACTGAAATCTCATCACCGATTTTCACAACGTCTTCTACTTTACCTACGCGCTCAAGTGCTAGTTCAGAAATGTGAACAAGTCCATCTTTACCGCTAAATAATTCAACGAACGCACCGAATTTTTCAACACGTTTAACTTTTCCTAAGTAGATTTCTCCTACTTGTACTTCGCGAACGATATCTTCGATAATTTTCTTCGCTTTTTCATTCATCTCTTGATTAATTGATGAAATGAATACTGTACCATCTTGCTCGATGTCAATTTTAACGCCAGTTTCTTCAATGATTTTATTAATCTGTTTACCACTTGGTCCAATAACATCACGAATTTTATCTGGGTTAATTGTCATTGTAATAATCTTCGGAGCATACGCAGATAACTCAATGCGAGGTTCAGCAATAACAGATAACATATGATTTAGAATGTGCACACGACCAATTTTCGCTTGTTGTAATGCCTCTTCTAAAATTTCACGAGATAGACCATCGATTTTAATGTCCATTTGCAGTGCAGTTACACCTTTTGCAGTACCTGCTACTTTAAAGTCCATATCACCTAAATGATCTTCCATACCTTGAATATCAGATAAAATTGTGTAATGCTCACCAGATTTAACTAGACCCATTGCAATACCTGCAACTGGAGCTTTAAGTGGAACACCAGCATCCATCATCGCTAAAGTACTACCACAAATACTTGCTTGTGAAGTAGAACCATTTGATTCTAACACTTCAGATACAAGACGTACTGTATATGGGAAATCTTTTTCAGATGGAAGTACAGGCTCAAGAGCACGTTCTCCTAGTGCACCGTGACCAATTTCACGACGACCTGGTCCACGCATCGGTCTTGTTTCACCAACACTAAATGATGGGAAATTATAATGATGCATGAAGCGTTTTGATTCTTCTACACCAAGACCATCTAAAATTTGCACATCGCCTAATGCGCCTAATGTACAAATACTTAACGCTTGTGTTTGTCCACGTGTGAATAAACCAGAACCATGTGTACGAGATAAAATACCAACCTCTGATGCTAAAGGACGAATTTCGTCACCTTTACGACCATCTGGGCGGATTTTTTCAACTGTAATAAGACGACGTACTTCTTCTTTTACAATTTTATATAAAATTTCACTTACTTGTCCTAATGTATCAGCGTCAACTTCCTGAGCTTCGTAATGCTCAATTACACGCTTTTTCACTACATTAATTGCATCTTCACGTGCATGTTTTTCGTGCACTTGAATTGCAGAATGCATATCCTTCTCAGCCATCTCACGTACAGCTTGATTAAGATCAGCATCTACTTCATAAAGTTTCACTGCTGTTTTCTCTTTACCGACAGCTTGTACAATCTCTTCTTGGAATGCAATTAGACGTTTAATTTCGTCATGACCAAACATAATCGCCTCTAACATTGTTTCTTCAGGCACTTGATCTGCTCCTGCTTCAACCATGTTAATTGCATCTTTCGTACCAGCTACAACAAGGTGAATATCACTTTGTTCTTGCTGTTCTACTGTTGGATTAATAACGAACTCGCCATTAATACGACCAACTGTCGCACCTGCGATTGGACCTTCAAATGGAATATCTGAAATAGATAATGCTAATGAAGAACCCAGCATAGCTGCCATCTCAGAAGAACAGTCTTGATCAACACTCATTACGATGCTGACAACTTGTACTTCATTACGGAAACCATCTGCGAAAAGTGGACGGATTGGACGGTCAATTAAACGACTTGCTAAAATTGCTTTTTCACTTGGACGGCCTTCGCGCTTAATAAAACCGCCTGGGATTTTTCCAACTGCATATAAACGCTCTTCATAGTTTACTGTAAGCGGGAAGAAATCTACATTTTTTGGCTCTTTTGATGCAGTTGCTGTAGATAGAACTGCTGTGTCGCCATATCTTACTAATACTGCTCCGTTTGCTTGTTTTGCAAGCTGACTTGTTTCAATTGTTAGCTGACGACCAGCTAAATCTATCGAGAAGACTTGCTTTTCCTGACTCATTTAAGTACCCCTCTCAATTTAAAATATTCAATTCTTCTATGTAAATGGATAGTATATCACAATATTCTTTCCTCTAGTATTGCCGAAAATTAAGTAAGCTATAAAGAGTGGAAGATATATTTTTACCTAACAAAAAAGCGGGAATATTCCCGCTTCTTTGACTATCGACGTAAGCCAAGCTTTGTGATTAATTCACGGTAACGTGTGATATCGCTATTACGAAGGTAAGTAAGTAAGTTACGACGTTTACCAACCATCTTTAATAGACCACGACGTGAATGATGATCCTTCTTGTGAGTACGTAAGTGCTCGTTTAGAGTGTTAATTTGCTCCGTTAGGACAGCAATTTGAACCTCTGGAGAACCAGTATCAGTCTCATGAGTTCTAAATTGTGCAATGATTTCATTTTTACGCTCTTGTGTTAAAGCCATCCTATTTCACCTCCTAATAATTAAACCCCCAGTTACCTAGCAAGCATCGGTGAGTCGCAATGCCAAGTAATGGTTGTCATAAAGTACATAACATAGAATACTACTTTTCATTTGAAAAAGCAAGTATATTCTTTACGCTCGCAAAATATTCTTGGGCAATCTTTTTATCTTGAGCGATTTGCGCAACTAGCTCGTCAATTCCATTAAACTTTTTTTCTTCTCTTATACGCATGTGCCACTCCACTGTAACACTTTGATCGTATATGTCTTTATTAAATTCAAATAGATGCACTTCAATAGATAATTGACGCTCATTCTCTTTGAAAGTTGGTTTATATCCGATATTACATACACCATCATGCCATTCATCATGAACCTTCAACCTTACCGCATATACACCTACAGGTGGCAACAAATATTCATCACTTAAACCTACATTTGCCGTTGGAAAACCAATTTGACGTCCACGCTTATCACCGTGTACAACTGTTCCTTCTACCGTGTAAGCTCTCCCTAAAATAGATGGAATTTGTTCCATTTCACCGTTTCGAATTAACTTTCGTAATGAAGTAGAACTTACTTTTTCTTCTTGGTATTCAACTTTTTCGATCACGGTCTGTGTAAACTCCCCTCTTGCATGAAATGGTAAAGTCTCCATCTTCCCTTTTCCTAAACGTCCATATGAATAATCAAAGCCTGCTACTACATGCTTTACATTTAAACCAATAATATACTCATCGACAAACTGTTGTGGCAATAATCCAGCAAATGGCTCATCGAATTTCACCACATATAAGATCTCAATTCCTAAACTTGCGATGATTTCTTCTTTAAGGCGCATCGGTGTAATATACTCCACATGCGCTTCTTTTTTTCCCAATACAACAGATGGGTGTGGATGGAACGTCATGACAGCACTTTTACATCCTCTTTCATCCGCTATTTTTTTCGCTGTTCGAATTACACGTTGATGTCCTAAATGAATGCCATCAAAATATCCTAATGCCATTACAGTAGGTGGTAATTCTATTTTATTTTGTTCATGTGGATGAGTTAAATGAATAAGTTTCACGCTTGAATTCACCTTTTTCTGTAATAATCCTTCCAATAATTCATTATAGCTTTAGTTCTTGATTATTCACAAGTACTTTCATTGGCTTTAACATGCCAGGGTGTTTTGGGTGATGCTCATAAATTGCTAAGCAACGATCGTTTTTATCAAATACTGTAATAAATGGTGCTGTTGTTTCTAATTCATTTCTTAAGAACATACCGTTCTTTATTTTTTCAGCTTGCTTTTCATCTACAACCATTTTTGGAAACTTACTTAGCGCCTCATCAATTGAAATGAAAATAGACTCTACTGTTCCATTTTGCACGTTTTCTTCAATTTCTTCAAATGATATGCAATCTTCTAATAAAAATTCACCAGATGCTGTTCTTACAAGATGAGACATATGTGATGGAAATCCAAGTTTTTCACCAATCATTACTGCTAGCGTTCTTACATATGTTCCTTTACTACACGTTACACGGAAACGAAATGAAATGTTTTCCCCTTCAAAAACTTCACGTTCATCAAGTAATACAAATTCATGGATTGTAATTGTACGAACTGGACGTTCAACTTCTTGTCCTGCCCTTGCATATTCGTATAGTTTTTTCCCGTTAACTTTTACAGCTGAGAACATCGGTGGCATTTGTTCAATTGTCCCTGTTAGTTCCGCTAATACCTCTTCTACTTCTTTACGTGTAATGACACGATTTACATCTTGTTTCTCCACAACTTCACCAGAAGCATCTTCTGTTGTTGTTGAAAACCCTAATGTCACTTCACCTTCGTATGTTTTTGTTTCACTTGTTAAAAATTGCGCAATTTTCGTTGCACGCCCTACGCAAATAGGTAATACTCCTGTTACATCTGGATCCAGTGTCCCTGTATGGCCAATTCGTTTCTCACGCAATATCTTTCTTAATTTGAACACACAATCATGTGATGTCATTCCCTTTGGCTTATGTAATAATACTACACCTTCCATATATTCACCTCATCGTTATTCTTTTGTAGTAATTGCAATTATGCAAAACTTATTTTACATTGAAAAAATGGATAGACAAATGTCTATCCATTATTCTTCACGTTTACCGTCTTTATTAATTTCATGTAAAAGTGTATCAATTCGATGACCATATCCGATAGACTCATCAAACTCAAAGGAAATTTCCGGTGTTTTACGAAGACGAATACGTTGGCCAATTTCTGAACGAATAAAGCCTTTTGCCTTCGCTAAACCTTTTAATGTATTTTCTTTCTGTTCTTCGTCACCTAAAACAGAAATATATACTTTAGCAATTTGTAAATCTCCACTTACTTGTACATCTGTTACTGTAACAAATCCAATACGTGGGTCTTTAATTTTACGACTGATAATGTCGCCTAATTCTTTTTTCATTTGCTCGCCCACACGGTTCGCACGTAATTTCATAACTCTTCACCTCATTCAATACCATTCCAAATGTGTTATCGTACGTTCAATTTCAGGAAATGAATCGATATACTCAAGTACACGATTCATTTCTTTTTCACAGACAACACGATTTGAGGATACGGAAACAATTGCAATTTCTGTACGTTGCCATACATCTTGATGCCCAACTTCAGAAACAGCTACATTATAGCGCTGTTTCACACGAGTTAACACACGTTGCAAAATTGCTCGTTTCTCTTTTAAAGAATGCACATCGTAAATCATACACTCGAATGAGAGTGAAGCGATAATCATCGCTTCACTTCTTCCATAACGTATGCTTCAATGATGTCCCCTTCTTTAAGATCATTATATCTCTCAATTGTAATACCACACTCATAGTTTTGCGCAACTTCTTTTACATCGTCTTTGAAACGTTTTAACGTATCAAGTTGTCCTTCGAAAATTACTACGCCATCACGGATAATACGAACGCCACTATCACGTGTAATTTTACCGTCTATTACGTAACAACCTGCGATTGTTCCAACTTTTGTTACTTTGAATGTTTGACGAACTTCCGCTTGACCGATTACTTTTTCTTCGAATTCTGGATCCAGCATACCTTGCATTGCTGATTCAATTTCTTCGATTACTTTATAGATAATACGGTGTAAACGAACATCAACTTTCTCTAATTCAGCTGTACGCTTCGCATTCACATCAGGGCGTACGTTAAATCCAATTATAATTGCATTAGATGCAGAAGCTAAAATAACATCAGATTCTGTAATCGCACCTACGCCAGTGTGGATAATTTTCACTTTTACGCCTTCAACATCAATTTTACGAAGTGATGCTGCCATTGCTTCTACAGAACCTTGTACGTCTGCTTTCACAATTAAGTTAATTTCTTTTACATCGCCTTCTTGGATTTGTTGGAATAAATCTTCCAGGCTGAATTTAGATTTCTCACCACGTTGTGCAACTAACGCTTCTTGTGCACGTGATTCACCGATTTGACGAGCTTTCTTCTCATCAGCGAATGCCATGAAACGATCTCCCGCTTGTGGCACTTCATTTAAACCTGTAATTTCAACAGGAGTTGATGGACCAGCAACTTTTACACGACGACCAATATCACTTACCATTGCACGAACACGACCGAATGATGTTCCAACAACAATTGGATCTCCAACTCGAAGTGTACCGTTTTGAACAAGTAATGTCGCGATAGTTCCTTTACCTTTATCAAGCTGTGCTTCAATTACAGTACCAGCTGCATAGCGATTTGGATTTGCTTTATATTCTTCTACTTCACTCACAAGAAGAATCATTTCTAGTAAGTTGTCAATTCCCTCGCCTTGAATTGCAGAAATTGGTACGAAAATTGTGTCTCCGCCCCAAGCTTCTGGAACTAATTCATATTCTGTTAATTCTTGCATTACACGATCAGGATTTGCCGCTGGTTTATCCATTTTATTCACAGCAACAATAATTGGTACTCCAGCTGCTTTCGCATGGCTAATCGCTTCAACTGTTTGTGGCATAACACCGTCATCAGCTGCAACAACAAGAATTGTAATATCAGTTACTTGTGCACCACGAGCACGCATTGTTGTAAATGCCGCGTGACCTGGTGTATCTAAGAACGTAATTTTTTTATCATTTACATCAACTTGGTATGCACCGATATGCTGAGTAATTCCACCAGCTTCGCCAGCAGTTACTTTTGAATTACGGATAGAGTCAAGCAATGTTGTTTTACCATGGTCAACGTGTCCCATAATTGTAACAACAGCTGGGCGTTCTTTTAAGTTTTCTTCATCATCTTGCTCATCGATGAATGTTTCAAATTCAGTTTCACTTACAACTACTTCTTCTTCTACTTCAATACCGTAATCAGTAGCAATTAACTCAATTGTGTCCTTATCTAAGTCTTGGTTAATTGTTGCCATAATTCCTAGCATGAAGAGCTTTTTAATAATTTCAGATGGCTCTTTGCTTAACTTTTTAGCAAGGTCACCTACTGTAAGGCTTCCAGAGAAAGTGATTTTATCTGGTGTTTCTACTATTTGCGTTTGTTGTCTTCCAGCAAAGTTATCTTGACGTTTGTCTTCATTTCCTTTGCCTTTTTTCTTCTTCTTATTATTGCTGTTCTTTTTACTGCGAACAACTTTATCTTCTACTTCAAACTCATCTGCAACAGAAGGTTTTTCTGCTCCAGTGTTATATTGATTATCTAATTTGTTTACTACTTCATCTTCTAACATTGTCATATGATTCGAAACCTCGATATTCATCTCTTTTAGTTTTGTCATAAGATCTTTACTTGAGATATTATTTTTTTTTGCATATTCATGTACTCGAATTTTACTCATACCTTCACCCCCGGTAATTTGTATCGAGCATGCTACGTAGCTTTTTCGCAAAGCCTTCATCTAACACAGCTACAACGACTCGCTCGTCTCTCCCAATCGCATGCCCTAATTGTTGTCGATTTTCGACTTTTCTCATTGGTATGTTATAGTACGTGGTTTTATCAATGATACGTTTTGTAGTGTTCGCTGACGCATCTTCAGAAAGCAATACTAGCTTTGCTTTGCCACTTCGTACTTCTTTTAAAACGAGTTCTTCACCCGAAATAATTTTTCGAGCGCGGTTTGCTAGTCCTAAAAACGATTTCCAATCAGACACTTATTTCGACTCCTTCTCAACAAGCTCAAGAAGCTCATCGTACAGAGAACTGTCGATTTTCGCTTTTAGATGATGTTCCAAAATATTTTTCTTTTGGGCTTGAATAATGCTTTCTTTATCTTTTGATAAATATGCACCTCGTCCTGATTTTTTTCCTGATAAATCAATAGACACTTCGCCCTCTTTGGAACGAACAATGCGAACGAGCTCTCGTTTTGACTTCATCTCTTGCGTCGCAATACATTTTCTTAACGGAACTTTTCGATTGCTCATACTCATCACCTCTATTCGATTTCGTCTTCAACTGAATCGAATCCGAATGCGATTACGCTATCTTCTTCTGTCACAATACCAAGTTGTTTCGCATCAGACTCACTTTTAATATCAATTTTCCAGCCTGTTAATTTAGCTGCAAGACGCGCATTTTGTCCACGCTTACCAATCGCTAATGAAAGCTGGTGGTCTGGAACAACAACAGTTGTTGCTTTCTCTTCTTCATCTACAAGTACTTTAACAACCTGTGATGGACTTAGAGCATTTGCAACATATTCAACTGGGTCATTCGACCAGCGAACGATGTCAATCTTTTCACCTTTTAGTTCATCTACGACGCGTTGTACACGTTGTCCTTTCGGTCCTACACAAGAACCTACTGGATCAACATCGATATTCTCTGCATATACAGAAATTTTAGAACGATCGCCTGCTTCACGTGCTACAGAGCGAATTTCTACAGTTCCATCATAAATTTCTGGAACTTCCATTTCGAATAAACGTTTTAAAAGACCAGGATGTGTACGTGATACGTAAATTTGTGGTCCTTTTGTTGTCTTTTCTACTTTTGTAATAAATACGCGAATACGATCATGTGGTTTATATTGCTCATTTGGCATTTGCTCACTTACAGGTAATAAAGCTTCTACTTTACCTAAGCTTACATAGATGAAACGAGCATCTTGGCGCTGTACAATACCAACCATAATGTCTTCTTCACGATCACTAAATTCTGAATAAATAACACCACGTTCCGCCTCACGAACTCGTTGTGTTACAACTTGTTTTGCAGTTTGCGCTGCAATACGACCAAAATCTTTTGGCGTTACTTCAATTTCTAGTACGTCGCCATCTTGGTAGTTTGGATTAATTTGTCTTGCCTCTTCTACAGAGATTTCAAGACGTGGATCAAATACATTATCCACAACGTCCTTACGTGCTAAAACTTGAATTGTTCCCACTTCTGGGTTAAAGCTCACACGAACGTTTTGTGCTTGGTTAAAATTGCGTTTATAAGCAGAGATTAATGCTGCTTCAATCGCATCAATAATAATATCTTTGCTAATACCTTTTTCTGACTCTAATACGAGCAAAGCATCTAACAACTCAGTGCTCATGAAGATCCCCCTTCTTACTAAAACGTAACAGCAAGTCGCGCATTTGCAACTTTATCCATTGGAATTTGGATTTCTTTTTTACGTGTTTTAATTGTTAATAGTAGTGTAATTGTAGTACCGTCGTAGGAAAGTAGCTTTCCTTCAAACATCTTCTCACCATCAATCGGCTTATATGTTTTAATTGCCACTTGTTTTCCTACCGCTTGCTGGAAGTCTTTCTCTTTCTTTAATGGGCGTTCCGCTCCAGGAGATGATACATCCAAAAAGTAAAGATGAGGAATTGGATCCTCTTTATCTAAAGCTTCGCTTAAACGTTCACTTACCGCACCGCATTCTTCAATTTCGACTCCCTTTTCAGAATCGATGAATACGCGTAAGAACCAGTCTTGTCCTTCTTGCACATACTCTACATCTACAAGTTCAAGATTTAACTCTTCAACGATTGGCTGCGCAAATGCTTCTACAATTTCTGTGACTTTCTTATCCATAAACAGCCTCCTTCCTGCCGCCATGTACCATTTACAAGAAAAGATTCCGTTCATAAAGACGGTCTATCTTATTCTTTCTCGTTAGCTAACAAAAGCCCCTGCCGTTAAGCAGGGAATATCTGTCTTAGTATTACCAAATTTAAGAAGTAAAACTTGTAACAAAATATGTATATACGACAGAAATATCATTACTATCTACATAAGCAAAATGTAGATAGTAACACGAAAGAGTGGGTTTCCCCACTCTCTTTTTCACAAAATATACATGACATGGTTATCTCGGTTTATAGTATACCATAGCAAATGTTGATTTGCAAAGATTTTTCCTACCTATTAGAACAGTGATAACTGGTTTTGATCCGGTAAATCTCCTAGACAACCTTGACCATCTAAATACTCAATAATCGTTTTAGAAACCTTACTGCGCTGCTGTAAGTCTTCTTTTGATAAGAAATCACCATTTTTACGAGCTTCAACAATACTGAAAGCCGCGTTTGTACCAAGACCAGGCACTGCATTAAATGGAGGAATTAAAGTATCACCATCAATTATAAATTCGGTTGCATGCGAGCGGTATAAATCAACCTTTTGGAATGAATAACCACGCTCACACATTTCAAGTGTCATTTCTAGTACCGTTAATAAACTCTTCTCTTTCGGTGCTGCATCCAATCCTTTTTGTGCAATTTCATCAATTTTTACACGTATGGATGCTGAACCTTTCGCCATCGCCTCTACATCAAAGTCATCTGCACGAACTGTAAAATATGCCGCATAAAATAAAAGTGCGAAATGTACTTTAAAGTATGCGATACGTACAGCCATAAGTACGTAAGCAGCCGCATGGGCTTTAGGGAACATGTACTTAATCTTCTTACATGAATCAATATACCAACCTGGTACATTGTTATTTCTCATTTCCTCTTCCCATTCTTCTGGTACACCTTTACCTTTACGCACCGACTCCATGATTTTGAAAGCTAATGATGGATCCAAGCCTTGATAAATTAAATATACCATGATGTCATCACGACAACCGATAACTTCACTCAGTGTACACGTACCGTTATAAATTAATTCATTCGCATTACCTAACCATACATCTGTACCATGGGACAGTCCAGAAATTTGGACAAGCTCTGAAAACGTCGTTGGTTTCGTCTCTTCTAACATTTGTCTTACGAATTTCGTACCAAACTCTGGTATACCAAGTGTACCTGTTTTACAGTTAATCTGTTCTTCCGTTACCCCTAAAGATTCTGGACCAGAGAAAATTTTCATTACTTCTGGATCATCCGTTGGGATTGTTTTCGGGTCAATACCACTTAAATCTTGAAGCATACGAATAACAGTCGGATCATCGTGTCCTAATATATCAAGTTTCAATAAATTATCATGAATTGAGTGGAAGTCAAAGTGCGTTGTTCTCCACTCAGCACCTATTGAATCAGCCGGAAACTGAATTGGTGAAAAGTCAAAAATATCCATGTAATCTGGAACAACGATAATACCACCTGGATGCTGTCCGGTCGTACGCTTTACACCTGTACATCCCGCAACTAAGCGATCAATCTCTGCATTTCGAATTGTTAAGTTATGATCATTAGCATAACCTTTCACATATCCATAAGCGGTTTTTTCCGCAACCGTACCAATTGTTCCTGCGCGGTATACATAATCTTCTCCGAACAGTATCTTCGTATAGTTATGGGCACGGGGTTGGTATTCTCCGGAGAAATTCAAATCGATATCGGGTACCTTATCCCCTTTAAATCCAAGGAACGTTTCGAAAGGAATGTCATGCCCATCCTTCACGTATGGAACATTACATGTTGGGCATTCTTTATCTGGCAAATCAAAACCAGAACCTACAGAACCGTCATTAAAGAACTCTGATTGTTTACACTTTGGACATACATAGTGTGGTGGTAATGGATTTACTTCTGTAATTTCCATCATCGTTGCAACAAATGATGAACCTACCGATCCACGCGAACCTACTAAATAACCGTCTACTAACGATTTTTTCACAAGCTTATGTGAAATTAAATAAATAACGGCGAATCCATGTCCAATAATACTTTTCAATTCTTTTTCCAAACGAGCTTCTACAATTTCCGGTAGTTCATCTCCATAGATACTTCGTGCCATTACATAGCTCATATCACGTGTTTCATCATCGGCACCTTCAATTTTCGGTGTATATAAATCATCTTTTACTGGATGAACATCACCAATTAATGATGCAATCTTGTGTGTATTTGTCACAACAATTTCTTTTGCTTTGTCTTCACCTAAGAATGAAAAACAATCTAGCATTTCATTTGTTGTACGGAAATGTACAGGCGGTAATGAATGGCGATTTAACGGATTAGCTCCGCCCTGCGAACTGACTAAAATTTTCCGATATATCGCGTCCTCTGGATCTAAATAATGCACATTCCCAGTAGCAACAACTGGCTTATCTAACGTCTCACCTAGTTTTACTAGGTTAGAAATTATTGTTTTTAACTGTCCTTCATCTCGAACAAGTTCACGTTCTACTAAATGACGTAACACTTCTGGAGGCATGACCTCAATATAATCGTAGAACTGCGCAATTTCTTCTACTTCTTCAGGCGCTTTTTGCATCATAGCTTCAAACACTTCACCTTTGTCACAAGCTGTTCCTACTATAATGCCTTCACGATATTTTTTTAATAGTGATCGTGGTACGCGTGGTACACGATAAAAGTAATTCAAGTGAGAATATGAAACAAGTTTATATAAATTTTTCAACCCAACATCTGATGTGGCAAGTAATGTCATATGACTTGGACGCCCACGTTTATATGCATCCCCTTGTCCCATACTATCGTTTAGTTGATCGTGATATTCAAATCCCTTTTCGATCACATCTTTTAACATCTTCACAAGTAAATATCCCGTTGCTTCTGTATCATAAATCGCACGGTGATGTTGCGTTAATTCAATATCAAGCTTTTTACACATCGTATTTAATCGATGATTTTTCATTTCTGGGAATAAGAACCGTGCAAGTTCTAACGTATCAATAACTGGATTTTTCGTTTTTTCTATCCCAGCCTTTTTAAAACCTACGTTAATAAAGCCCATATCGAAGCTTGCGTTATGAGCAACAAGCGTATGGTCACCCATCCATTCCTCAAACTTTTTAAACACTTCGTCCACTTCTGGTGCATCAGTTAACATATCATCTGTAATACCTGTTAGTTCAATAATCGTTGCCGATAATGGTTGATGAGGATTTGCGAAAGATTCAAAGCGATCAATAATTTCGCCACCTTTTATCTTTACAGCAGCTAACTCAATGACTGTATCATATACAGCAGATAGCCCTGTTGTCTCAACGTCAAAGACAACATATGTTTCTTCTGCAAGTAGACGATGTGCTTCGTTATACGCTATTGGTACACCATCATTAACTAAATTTGCTTCTACACCATATAGAACTTTAACTCCAGCCTTTTTACCAGCAGAATATGCTTCTGGGAATGACTGTGCAACAGCATGGTCTGTAACTGCAATAGCCTCATGCCCCCATTTTCCTGCTTGGGCAACGAGCTTAGAAACAGAAGTAACAGCATCCATTTGACTCATTGGAGTATGAAGATGAAGTTCTACTCTTTTTTCCCCTTCTTTTGCTTTATCTTTACGAGAAGGTCCCGTTATTTCATTTATATCATTTGCGATCATAACTAAATCACGCACGAATGTATCATTTTGAACTGAACCACGCGCTTTTACCCAAGTTCCTTTTTTCAAGGATTGTAACATCGGGATATCTTCTTTATCACGTGAGAACATCTTAATCATAATAGAATTCGTATAGTCAGTTATCTTTAAAGTTAATAACGTACGTCCACTACGAAGTTCTTTCGTCTCTACATGGAAAACATACCCTTGAACGGTTTTTCTTCTTTCTTCATCTTGAATTTCACGCAGCGGCGTAATCTCTTCATCTGGCTTAATAAGATAACCAAGCACAACTGGTCCTTCATGAACAACATCACTTTCTTCAGCTTGCTTTTTAGCCATCTCTTCCATAGCCTGTATAACTCTTTGTCGATCTTCTTCCTGTGTTTGCTCACGAAACTTTTGCATTTCTTCTGCATTTTGCTTTATATGTGTGTCTAACTGAAAACGTGGGAATCCAAAAGCTTCGTATTGATCACCTACTGGTTTCGCAACGTTTTTCTTTAAAGCAGTAGATTCCAGCTCATTATTCACATTTAATAGCAACTTCACGCCATTGACCTGCGGAAGTTGCTTCTTTAAGTACGCGAACATAGGTGAAAATGTAATTCGTTCTGTACAAAGCGGCCAATATGCCCTCACTTCTTCTTCTGTAAATTGTTTATTCTCTGCCCGTAATGCAAATGTTGTTCTTGCAATATGAGAAAATGATTGCTTAAGCTTTGTTTCTAGCAACTCATATAATTCTGTCGGCAAAATACGTGGCACTTGTAAGTCAAAATGCCAACTTTTATTCGCTTTATCAATAACTAGCTTTTCAATACCACCGCCATGTAAATATTGATTTATAAGGTCTTCTGGTATTTGCAACTGTTGGAGCAAAATTTGAAATCGCTCTTGTTGTTCATTTGTTAATGACATAAGCACTCTCCTTCCATTTGCTATTATAAATTGAAACGTAATACAAAGAAAGATTTCTTCCTTCTTCTTTTACAAAATACGTTTACAAAGAAAGAGAAGGTACCTCATTACGAGGTACCTCTTCTTATTTTAAAATATTAGCAATATATGTTTGAAGTTCTTCTACTTTCACTTCTTCAGACTCGCCTGTAGCACGTACTTTCACTTCTACAATACCTTCATCTGCTTTTTTACCAACTGTAACACGAACTGGAAGGCCGAATAAATCTGCATCTGCAAATTTAACACCTGCACGTTCTGCACGATCATCTAGTAATACTTCGTATCCTTGCTCTTGTAATGAGTTGTAGATCTTTTCACCCATTTCACGTTGTGCATCAGATTTCATATTTACTGGAATTACATGCACATGGAACGGTGCAACAGCTTTTGGCCAAACTAAGCCATTCTCATCATTAAACTGCTCTGCAATTGCTGCCACTGTACGAGATACACCGATACCGTAACAACCCATAATAAGTGGTTTTGTTTTTCCGTTTTCATCTAGGAACGTTGCGTTCATTGCTTCACTATAACGAGTACCTAATTTGAATACATGACCAACTTCAATTCCACGTGCGAAAAGAATTGTTCCATTTCCATCCGGAGATTGGTCTCCTTCTTGGATGAAGCGTAAATCTGTATATTGACTTACTTTAAAGTCACGTTCTGGATTTACATTTACATAATGGAATCCTTCTTCGTTCGCTCCTGAACATCCGTTGACAATTGATGCTACAGCATGATCAGCGATAATTTCGATATCCCCTGTAACACCAATCGGTCCTAAAGAACCAACTTCACAGTTTAATAACTCTTTTATTTCTTCATGGGAAGCAAGCTCAACGACTGAAGCTCCGTATACATTCTTCACTTTTACATCATTGACTTCATGATCGCCACGAACAAGTACTACTACTAATTTCTCATCTACTTTAAACACCATAGATTTAATGCATTTTTCCGCTGCAATATTTAAGAATGCAGATACTTCTTCAATAGCTTTTTGATCTGGAGTTACTACTTTTTCAAGTGCTTTTTCGGCTTCATCACTCTTCGTATACGTAGCAACAACAGGAGCCATTTCAATATTTGCCGCATAATCAGATGTATCAGAATACGCAATTGTATCTTCACCTACATCAGATAACACCATAAATTCGTGTGTATCTTTTCCGCCCATTGCTCCAGAATCAGCGATAACTGCACGGAAATTCAAACCACAACGAGCAAAGATATTAGAATACGCTTTGTATAAACCGCTATATACTTCATCCAAACTTTCTTGTGTTGCATGGAAAGAATACGCATCTTTCATTAAAAATTCTCTTCCGCGTAATAAACCGAAACGTGGTCTTTGCTCATCACGGAATTTTGTTTGAATTTGATATAATGTTAATGGTAGTTTTTTGTATGATTTAATTTCATCACGTACAAGGTCTGTAATTACTTCCTCATGAGTTGCCCCTAGCGCAAACTCGCGAGCATTACGATCTTTCATACGCATTAATTCTGATCCGTAAGAATACCAACGGCCTGATTCTTGCCATAATTCAGAAGCTTGCATAGCTGGCATTAATAGTTCTACTGCCCCTGCGCGCTCCATTTCTTCACGAACAATACGTTCTACTTTGTGTAACACTTTTAAACCAAATGGTAGAAAACTATAAATACCAGAAGCATTTTGACGCATAAACCCTGCGCGAAGTAATAATTGATGACTCTTAATTTCAGCATCTGCTGGAACTTCACGTAATGTAGGACTGAATACCATACTTTGTTTCATTTATTCGCACCTCTTCATTTTACTCTTACACGCAATAAAATCCCTCACCTCGAGTTAGGTGAGGGATTTTATTCTACGAGCTCTATTTCATTATATACCTCTTCTTATTTTACAAGAAAAACTTACGGATGTCATTCCATGTTACAACTAACATAAGCAACATTAATAATGCAAACCCAATAAAGTGAACCATTCCTTCTTTTTGACGATCAATTGGTTTTCCTCGTAACGCTTCAATTAAGAAGAAGAACAAACGTCCACCGTCTAAAGCTGGGACTGGTAATAAATTAAATAAACCAAGGTTAATACTTAAAACTGCCGCTAAACTTAGTACACGCGTAAATCCATAATCTACAACTTGATCTGTTAGATTATAAATTCCTACTGGACCTGACAACTCATTAATAGAAAATTGACCCGTTACTAATTTCACAAGAGAATCAAAAATTAGTTTCGTCCATTCGTATGTTTGTTCAAATCCTGATTTAATAGAACCCATCACTGTTTTCTCTACAGGAGAATAAACACCAATTCTACCAACTTCGTCTTTTCCTTCTTTATCAAGCGTTGGTGTTACTTTCACATTAAATTGCTCACTATCACGCTTTACATGTAACGTAATTTCTTTATTTGGGTTTTCACGTACAATCGTTACAACATCTTTCCATGTACTAGTGTTTTTCCCATTGATTGCTTGAATTGTATCGTTTTCTTTTAATCCAGCTTGTTCTGCAGCACTATTCTCCATTACTTTTCCGACCATCGGTTTGTCAACGGGAACTCCTTGTACAAACCCAAGAATCACAAAAATAACAAATGCTAGAATAAAGTTCATTGCAGGACCTGCAAAGATTGTTAGAGCACGTTGGCCCAATTTTTTAGAGCCAAATTGTCTATTGTACGGAGCGATTTGAATTTCTTCTCCCGCAGAAATGATACGAGCTTTTTCATTCACTCGGAATGTTTGCAGCTCTTCCTCGTACTCTTCATAGCCCGAAATTGTAAGATTATGCTCTAAATCAGCTTGTTCGACTTCAATGACACGAACATTTGGATATTTTTCATGTCCGTCAAAAACTAATTTCACAACTTCGTCTTTTTCATTTAATACAAGCCCAACCTTTTTTCCAGGCTTTAACTCAACTGTGTCCGCATCCTCGCCAGCCATTCTTACATAGCCACCAAGGGGCAGTAATCGAATCGTATACACCGTTTCATTCTTTTCAAATGAGAATATTTTCGGACCAAAACCAATCGCAAACTCGCGGCACAAAATACCTGCTCTTTTTGCGAAATATAGATGCCCTAGCTCATGGAAAAATACGAGTGCACCGAAAATTAATATAAAGGCAATCGCTGTATTCAATTCCATAACCACCTTTGCTAAATTTGTTCCATCACAAACCGTCTTGTGGCTGCGTCAATTTCCTGAATTTCCTCTAAGCTCGGACGTGCAATGACAGTGTGATGGTGCATTGCTTTTTCAATGAGGTCTTCCACTGTTAAGAAACTAATTCTCTTTTGTAAAAAAGCTTCAACAGCTACTTCATTTGCCGCGTTCATTACAGCCGGCATACTTCCACCTGTCTTTCCAGCTTCATACGCAAAACGTAGACAACGGAAACGTTCTTGATCCATTTTCTCAAAATGCAATGTTCCCATTTCCCATAAATTTAACTGTTTTGTGTCTGAAAGAGGTAATCTATCAGGGTATGTAAGCGCGTATTGAATCGGTACTCGCATATCAGGTGAGCCAAGCTGTGCCATTACACTACGATCTTCAAATTCAACCATAGAATGAATAATACTTTCTTTATGTAGAACAACATCGATTTGCTCATAAGGGATACCAAAAAGCCAGTGTGCTTCAATTACTTCTAGCCCCTTATTCATCATTGTAGCAGAATCAATTGTAATTTTCGAACCCATTGACCAGTTTGGATGACGAAGCGCATCTTCTACGGTCACATGATGCAATTCATCTCTCATTTTATCACGAAAACTTCCGCCTGAAGCAGTTATAATTAATCGAGAGATTCTTTTTTCATTTTCACCATTCAAGCATTGAAAAATAGCTGAATGTTCACTGTCTACTGGAAGTAACGATACATTATGTTTTCGTGCTGCTTCCATTACAAGATGCCCTGCAGTTACTAAAGTTTCTTTGTTTGCAATTCCAATTGTTTTTTTCGCCTCAATTGCGCGGAGTGTCGGTAACAAGCCTACGCTACCTACAACAGCATTCACTACAATTTCTGTATCTGGGTGTAACGCTACTTCTAATAAACCTTCGCTACCATATACGACTTTTGTATTACCAGAAACAGCTTGTAATTTTAAAACATCTTCCTCTCTTTGCACAGAGACAAGTTGCGGAGAAAATTCTTGAATTACCTTTACTGCGTAGTCAACATTTTTCCCTACAGAAAAAGCAACGAGACGGAATTGGTCTGGGTGCGAGCGTAACACATCTAATGTTTGTGTACCGATTGATCCGCTCGCACCTAATAAACTAATGTTTTTCATGACTCCAACCCCTCGTTCATTTATTAATTATATTGTAATAAGAAGTATAGAATTGGTAACACAAATAACCAACTATCTGTTCGATCTAATATACCACCATGCCCAGGTAAAATTGTACCTGAATCCTTTACACCATAATGGCGTTTAAATGCAGATTGCACTAAATCACCAATTTGTCCAAAAATAGAAATGATAATCGTCAACACAATTAAAATCCCTACATTAGATTCAACTGGGAAGAACATGTTGTAAACAAGTGCAACAACAATTCCACAAACAATACCGCCTAATGAACCTTCAATCGTTTTATTCGGACTAATCTCTGGCCACAATTTTCTTTTCCCAAATGCTTTTCCTATGAAATATGCACCTGAATCAGTTGCCCAAATGACAAATAGTGCACAGAACACATATTTGATTCCCAATATTCTCGTTTCATTTAAATATAAGAATCCCATTCCAACATATGTCGTTGCCATAAGTAAAAATGAAGCATGGTCAAAAGTAAATGTATTCTTAGAAAGGACTGTATATGATAAAAGTAATAAAACAATCACAACTGTGATTTCTAATTTACCTAATCCAATCCATGTAAACAGCTCTGATGCACTACTTGGAATTAAAATAACCCACAATAATACTGCAGCTAAAACTGTTGGTACCGAAATAAGCGTAAGCTTGTTCATACGAATTAATTCATATAAACCTATAGAAGCAAGTGCATACACTAAAACTGTAAAAGGCACGCCACCGTAAATTACGATGGGAATGAATAGCGCGGCAGCAATCACTCCAGTAATAATTCTCTGTTTCACTACCAAACCCTCTCTTTCTACACGCCTCCGAATCTGCGCCCTCTATGCTGAAAGTCTGTAATCGCATTTAGCAAATGTTCCTCGGTAAAATCTGGCCAATACACATCTGTAAACCAAAATTCCGAATAAGCAATTTGCCATAACATGAAATTACTAATACGTAGCTCTCCGCTTGTACGGATTAACAACTCTGGATCAGGTAAAGAACTCGTCATTAAGTAAGAAGAAATCATTTCTTCACTTATTTCTTCCGAACGAATTTTTCCTTCTTCACTATCTTTCATCATATGTTGCACAGCAGAAACGATTTCATCTCGACTTCCATAGTTTAACGCGAAATTAAGAATTAATCCCGTATTCTCTTTCGTATCTTCCATGGCTTTTTCCATCGCTCTGCGCGTATGCGTAGGAAGACGATCTTTTTGCCCTATTACTCGGACTTGTACGTTTTCTTCAATCAACTCTGGTAAAAATGCACCTAAAAATTCTTCTGGAAGCTTCATCAAATAATCAACTTCTTTTTTCGGTCTTTTCCAGTTCTCAGTCGAAAAAGCATAAAGAGTTAATACTTTCACATCAAGCTTACTTGCAAATTTTGTGATTTTTTTCACAACTTGCATACCTTCATGATGGCCAGCAATGCGAGGCATCGCTCTTCTCTTTGCCCATCTTCCATTACCATCCATAATAATAGCAATGTGTTCTGGGATATATCCTTTTTTTACTTTTTCAATGAGATGATCAAACGATGTGACCTTTTTACTTTTAAAAAAAGGAAACTTTTTAAACATCATTCATACCCTCCAACAAGCAGACGTATGCCTAAAAGTGTAAAAAGACCCCCTTAAGAAGAGGGTCATATTTGCGAAATTATCGCTATTACACTTCCATAATTTCTTTTTCTTTGTTTTTTGCGATTTCGTCAACTTTTGCAATATATTTATCTGTTTCTTTTTGGATATCTTCAGTATATCCTCTTAAATCATCTTCTGTAATGTCGCCAGCTTTTTCAAGCTTCTTAAGGTCATCATTACTGTCACGACGTACGTTACGAACAGCAACTTTTGCTTCCTCAGCATATTTTTTCACAACTTTTACAAGATCACGACGACGCTCTTCTGTTAATGCAGGGAATGCAATACGAATTACAGTTCCATCATTAGAAGGGTTTAAGCCTAAATCTGCTTTTAAAATTGCTTTTTCAATATCACCGATAGAAGTTTTATCATAAGGTTGAATTACAAGCAAACGTGCTTCTGGAACTGTAATGTTCGCTAATTGCACAACTGGTGTTGGTGCACCATAGTAATCAACTTGTACCTTATCCAATACAGAAGAGCTTGCGCGACCAGCGCGAACTGTTGCTAATTCACGAGAATAAGCAGCAACTGCTTTTTCCATTTTTTCATTTGAAGACTTCAATACTTGTTGTCCCATAATTTATTTCCCCCTTACAACTGTTCCAATATTTTCGCCTAAAACGGCACGTTTAATATTACCTTTTTCCATAACCGAGAATACAATTAATGGAATATCATTATCCATACATAAAGAAGAAGCTGTAGAATCCATTACACCTAAACCTGCTTTTAATACATCTAAGTAAGTAAGTGTTTCGTATTTCGTAGCTGTTGGGTCAATAGATGGATCTGCACTATATACGCCATCCACATTATTTTTCGCCATTAAAATAACGTCCGCTTCGATTTCAGCTGCACGTAATGCTGCTGTTGTATCTGTAGAGAAGTATGGGTTACCAGTACCTGCAGCAAAGATAACAACACGTTTTTTCTCTAAGTGACGAATTGCTTTACGACGAATGTAAGGCTCTGCCACTTGACGCATCTCAATTGAAGTTTGTACGCGAGTTTGAATTCCAATATTCTCTAAGCTATCTTGAAGAGCTAATGAATTCATAACTGTTGCCAACATGCCCATGTAATCTGCTCCTGCACGATCCATACCCATCTCGCTTCCAATTTTCCCACGCCAAATGTTACCGCCACCAACAACAACAGCAACCTCTACATCAAGTTCTGCAATTTCTTTCACTTGTTCCGCAACTGATTTAATAACAGCTGGGTTAATTCCAAATCCTTGCTCGCCAGCTAAAGCTTCTCCGCTCAGCTTTAAAACGACACGATTATATTTCGGTTTACTCATAATGAACCTCCAATTGCTTACATCTTTATTTTAAAAAAGGGAACACAATGTGTTCCCTAATCTGTATTAGTTGTTACCTTTTACTTGGTTCATTACTTCTTCAGCAAAGTTGTCTTCGCGTTTTTCGATACCTTCACCAACAGCGTAGCGAACGAATCCTTTTAATGTTCCGCCTTTAGACTCAACGAATTGACGAACTTTCATGTCAGGATTCTTAACGAATGTTTGGTCAAGTAAGCAAATCTCTTCGAAGAATTTGCCAAGACGACCTTCTACCATTTTCGCAACGATTTTTTCAGGCTTTCCTTCGTTTAAAGCTTGTTGTGTTAATACTTGACGCTCATGCTCAACTTCTTCAGCTGTTACAGCATCGCGGTCGATGTATTTAGGGTTAACTGCTGCAATGTGCATTGCTACATCTTTAGCAGCTGCTTCATCAGTAGAACCTTCAAGAACTGTTAATACACCAATACGTCCACCCATGTGTAGGTAAGCGCCGAATGCATCTGCATCAGTTTTTGATACGATTTCGAAACGACGAAGTGTAAGTTTTTCACCAATTTTAGCGATTGCTTCATTGATGTGCTCTTCTACTGTTTTGCCGCCTTCAATTGTTTGAGCCATAGCTTCTTCAACGTTAGCAGGTTTGTTAGCTAATAAGTGAGCAGCTAGTTCTTTAATTAATGCTTGGAAACCTTCGTTTTTCGCAACGAAATCAGTTTCAGAGTTTAATTCTAAGATTAAACCTTCGTTACCGTTTGTTTCGATGAAAGTTAAACCTTCAGCAGCGATGCGGTCTGCTTTTTTAGCAGCTTTCGCAATACCTTTTTCACGTAAGAAGTCAATTGCTTTCTCCATGTCGCCGTTAGTTTCTGTTAAAGCTTTTTTGCAGTCCATCATACCTGCGCCAGTTTTTTCACGAAGTTCTTTTACCATTTGTGCAGTGATTGCCATGTTTTTCATCCTCCTAAAATATGTATTTATACCTTAAAAAAGGTGATAAAAGGCCGAACCCCTTATCACCTTTCCAAATTTGTTACGCAGTAACAGTTTCTTCACCTTGTTTTGCTTCAAGGATCGCGTCTGCCATTTTAGATGTAAGAAGTTTTACAGCACGAATTGCATCATCGTTTGCTGGGATAACATGATCGATTTCGTCTGGATCACAGTTTGTATCAACGATACCGATGATTGGAATGTGTAATTTGCGTGCTTCAGCAACTGCAATACGCTCTTTACGAGGGTCTACTACGAATAATGCACTTGGAAGACCTTTCATATCTTTAATACCGCCTAAGAATTTCTCAAGACGCTCTAACTCTTTTTTAAGTTGAACAACTTCTTTCTTAGGAAGTACTTCGAAAGTACCATCTTCTTGCATTCTTTCGATATCTTTAAGACGCTTGATACGCTTTTGGATTGTTTGGAAGTTTGTTAAAGTTCCACCTAACCAACGTTGGTTAACGAAGTACATACCAGCACGAGTTGCTTCTTCTTTAATAGCTTCTTGTGCTTGTTTTTTAGTACCTACGAATAAGATGTCTCCGCCTTCAGCAGCGATGTCACGCATCGTTCTGTAAGCTTCCTCAACTTTTTTCACAGTTTTTTGTAAGTCGATGATGTAGATACCGTTACGCTCTGTGAAAATGTAACGCTTCATTTTTGGGTTCCAACGACGAGTTTGATGTCCGAAATGAACACCAGCTTCAAGCAATTGCTTCATAGAAATTACTGACATAATTTAGTTCCTCCTAAATGGTTTTTTGATATCCTCCGTTTACTTCATCTCTAAGCGAAACTACGAACGTAGCACCAACACTTAAATCAGTAAACGTGTGTACTTTGTACTGACACCACTGCTTACTATATCATACTGAAATATTACAATCAAGTCGAAAATGCGAACAATGTAAAACTTTCTTTTTTTCACGCTCAAATTCTAGTATTACCAACCGTCAATTCCTTTAAGCAAGGAATTGACGGCTAATTAATAGTTTTCTAATGAATGTTGTCATGACGCCTTACGTAAGCAAAATCATTCTCTAAAAAAAACAAAAAACTCTCCTCAAGCGAGGAGAGTTTTTTTATAAATTAGTTTGTTTTTAATTTAGCAAGTTCCTGTAGAAACTTGTCGTTTAGCACTTTAATGTATGTTCCTTTCATACCTAAAGAGCGAGATTCAATAACACCAGCACTTTCTAATTTACGTAGTGCATTTACGATTACCGAACGAGTAATTCCTACACGATCAGCAATTTTACTTGCAACAAGTAAACCTTCTGTTCCATTTAATTCTTCGAAGATATGCTCGATTGCTTCTAACTCACTGTAAGATAATGAGCTAATCGCCATTTGAACAACAGCTTTACTACGTGCTTCCTCTTCGATTTCTTCTGCTTTTTCACGTAAGATTTCCATACCTACAACAGTTGAGCTGTATTCAGCAAGAATTAAATCATCGTCTAAGAACTCTTGACCAAGACGAGCTAATACTAGTGTACCTAGACGCTCACCGCCACCAACGATTGGTACGATTGTAGTTAAACCTTGACCGAATAATTCTCTATTTTCTACTGGGAATGCTGTGTAGTCACTATCCACACCTAAATTTGAAGATGTTTCTGTAACATTGAATAAACTTTGCGTATACTCTTCTGGGAATTGACGCTCTGCAAGCATATGCTTCATACGTTCGTTTTCGATTTGTTGGTGAATCGCATATCCTAATAATTTACCGCGACGACTTACAACGAACACGTTCGCTTCAATTACTTCACACATTGTGTCAGACATCTCTCTAAAGTTTACAGGCTTTCCTGCTGCGCTCTGTAATAACGCATTTAATTTTCTCGTTTTTGCTAATAATTCCATTTCAAAATTTCCTCCTACATGTTACTTACATATTTTTTCATCACTTGGAAACTAGGGCGAGTCACCTGATGACACTATTACAAAATAAACTGGCTCACATCTTTATTTTTAGCTATTGTCGCTAATTTTTCCTCAACATATTGAGGTGTTATCGTTATTTTCTCTAACGTAATTTCAGATGCCTCAAACGATAAATCTTCAAGGAGCTTCTCCATAACAGTATGAAGTCTTCTCGCTCCAATATTATCTGTATCCTGATTAACTTGATAAGCAATCTCAGCAATCTTACGAATAGCTTCGTCTGAAAATTCAATTTCTATACCTTCAGTCGCTAATAACGCCGTGTACTGTTTAATTAGCGCATTGTCAGGCTCGATTAATATTTTAACAAAATCATCCGCCGATAATTTTGTTAATTCTACTCGAATCGGAAATCTCCCTTGCAATTCCGGAATTAAATCCGACGGTTTAGACATATGGAACGCTCCAGCTGCAACAAATAAAATATAATCCGTTTTTACTGATCCGTATTTCGTTGCAACATTCGACCCTTCTACAATCGGTAAAATGTCACGTTGCACACCTTCACGCGATACATCTACGCTATTCGACTGCTTACCAGCAATTTTGTCAATTTCATCGATAAAAATAATCCCGAGCTGTTCAGCACGATAAACAGCCTCTTGTGTAACTTCATCCATATCAATTAAGCGCTGTGCCTCTTCATTTGTCAAGAGTTTTCTTGCTTCTTTTACAGAAAGTTTACGTTTTTTCGTTTTTTTCGGCATGATACTTCCTAGTGCATCTTGGAAATTCATCCCCATTTGCTCCATGCCAGTTCCTTGCAACATATCAAACATAGAAGACTGTTGTTCCGTCACTTCGATCGATACCACTTCATCTTCAAGAAGGCCTGCCGCAAGCTTTCTTTCCACATCTTGACGTTTCTTTTCGATTTCAACATCTTCCTGTTCATCAGATGTTTGGTTTGAATTTTGATTACCACCAAAAAGCATTTCTAATGGATTTTTAAATCCAGATTGTTTCTCCGGACTCGGCACTAAAATTTCAACAAGTCGTTGATTCGCTTGCTCTTCTGCTTTATCTTGAACTTTAACTACCATTTCCTCTTTTACGATACGAACAGATGTTTCAACAAGATCGCGGACCATCGACTCTACATCTCGACCCACATATCCAACTTCTGTAAATTTCGTCGCTTCAACCTTAATAAAAGGTGCTCCAACGAGTTTCGCCATTCGCCGTGCTACCTCTGTTTTACCAACACCTGTCGGTCCAATCATTAAAATGTTTTTAGGTGCAATTTCATCACGTAAATTTTCAACTAATTTACTGCGACGGTATCGATTTCGTAGAGCTACAGCAACCGCTTTCTTTGCATCTTTTTGACCGATGATGTATTGATCTAATTTTTCCACAATTTGACGCGGAGTAAAATGTAAATGCATATAAAATGCCTCCCTTACGATTCTACAATTCTTCAACAATTATGTTGTGGTTCGTATAAACACAAATATCGCCTGCAATTTCTAAACTGGCCTTCGCAATTTGTTTCGCTGTTAAATGTTCACTTGCATGTTGCTTTAAAGCACGACCAGCAGCAAGTGCATAATGTCCACCTGAACCAATTGCTAAAATACCATCATCTGGTTCAATTACTTCTCCTGTACCTGAAACAAGGAGCATCGTTGTTTTATCCATGACAATGAGCATTGCTTCTAGCTGACGTAGCATTTTATCACCACGCCATTGTTTCGCCATCTCCACTGCAGCGCGCTGCAAGTTGCCATTATACTCTTCTAATTTTCCTTCAAACATTTCAAAAAGAGTAAATGCATCAGCAACTGAGCCTGCAAAACCAGCTAAAACTTTCCCTTGGAAAAGTTTGCGAACTTTGCGAGCTGTATGTTTCATTACAACAGCATTCCCCATCGTTACCTGACCATCTCCAGCCATTGCACATTCTCCATTATGATGAACTGCAAATATCGTTGTAGCGTGGAAATTTCCCATAGAAAAAACTCCTTTATATGTTTTTATAGCTTTAAAAGCAATTTATGCCCGCGGGTGATGCTTCATGTACACAGAACGCAATCTTTCTTTAGAGACATGCGTATAAATTTGTGTCGTAGACAAATTCTCATGACCTAATAGCTCCTGCACAGTACGTAAATCCGCTCCTTCATCCAACATATGTGTAGCAAATGTATGCCTTAACATATGGGGACTTATTCGCATTGTAAGTGAAGCTTTCTTAATGAGTTCGTTCAAAACATAACGTACACCCTGACTTGTTAACGGCTTACCTTTCGCATTTAAAAATACCATATGAGATTGTTCTTCAGTCTTTTGAGCTAACTGTTTTCTCCCGTTCTCTATATAAGTAATTAAAGCATCTTGTGCATAGCTTCCGAACGGAATATATCTTTGTTTTTTCCCTTTTCCCATCACTAAAATTGTTCCCACTGCAAAGTCAATGTCGTTAAGTTGCAAATTAACGCATTCGCTTACACGAATCCCAGTTGCATACATCAACTCTAATAAAGCTTGATTCCTTTGACCTAATGGCGTCTCTGTATCAGAAACTTCAAACAATTCCTCTAACTCTTCAGCATATAAAAACTTTGGGATTGACAATTCTTTCTTGGGGAGTGACGCAAGCGCAAACGGATTATCTTTTCTATAACCTTCACGCATCAAAAAACGATATAAACTTCGTAAGCTTGATACTTTCCTTGCGACAGATTTACGGGCTAACTTTTCATTGTGCAACGTCGTCAAGTATAAACGAACATCCGCGTATGTAACATCTAAAAAAGAGGATATGCCTTCTCGCTCCATAAATTGCACAAAATGTTCTAAATCATTTTGATAACTTGCAATTGTATATTTTGAATAATTTCTTTCAATTTGTAAATATCCAACGAATAATTGTAACAATTTCTTCACATTCACATCCATATAACTCACCTCAATAAAGGCTACTAAATCGTATCACAACTTAGTAGCCTTTGCAAGAAATTTAATTAAATATTTACAAAATTTTGAATTGTTTCCAAAGCTCGTGTAGCATATGCTTCATTTCGCTCTTGTTTATTTTTAATTTTCTTCTCTAACGGTGTAAATAATCCGAAGTTTGCGTTCATCGGCTGGAAGTTTTTTGAATTTGTCGCAGTAATATAATTTGCCATACTTCCCATTGCCGTTACCGGTGGTAATACAACTGGCTCTTCACCTTGTACAAGTCGAGCAGCGTTAATACCCGCTAATAATCCTGATGCTGCTGATTCAACATACCCCTCTACCCCAGTCATTTGACCAGCGAAGAATAAATCATCACGTTGTTTATATTGATATGTTGGACGAAGCAAATTAGGCGAATTAATAAACGTATTACGATGCATTACACCATAACGTACAATCTCTGCGTTTTCTAGTCCTGGAATTAGCTGTAACACTTCTTTTTGTGGCCCCCACTTTAAATGTGTTTGGAAGCCTACAATATTGTATAATGTTCCTGCTGCATCATCTTGACGTAACTGAACAACCGCATACGGTGTTTTCCCTGTTTTCGGATCTTCTAACCCAACAGGCTTCATTGGTCCAAATACTAACGTCTGTCTTCCTCTACTTGCCATAACTTCTACTGGCATACAACCTTCAAAGAAAATTTCTTTTTCAAATTCTTTTAAAGGCACTGTCTCAGCAGCAATTAAAGCCTCATAAAAGCGATCAAACTCGTCTTCTGTCATTGGACAGTTTAAATACGCCGCTTCACCTTTATCATAACGAGATTTTAAATATACTTTATTCATGTCAATGCTGTCTTTCTCAACGATTGGCGCTGCAGCATCATAGAAATAAAAATAATCTTCACCTGTTAGTTTTTTTAATTGTGCAGAAAGATCTGGAGACGTAAGTGGACCTGTCGCAATAACAGTTGGTCCCTCTGGAATTTCAGTGATTTCCTCATTCATTACAGTTACGTTCGGATGATTTTTCACATATTCAGTCACTTTTGCCGCGAATTCATGACGGTCTACAGCTAAAGCACCTCCTGCTGGTACAGAACACTCATCAGCTGCACGAATAATGACAGAATCCATTAGGCGCATTTCTTCTTTAATAACACCAACAGCATTTGTTAATGTGTTTGCACGAAGTGAGTTACTACATACTAATTCAGCAAATTTATCTGTATGATGAGCTGGTGTTTGCCTTACTGGTCTCATTTCATATAATTTCACTTGGACACCACGTTTTGCAATTTGGTAAGCTGCTTCGCTTCCTGCAAGACCTGCGCCAATGACGTTTACTACTTGTGTTGTCATATATATCACCTTTCCTTTTCTTCCCGAAAAAAATGTGAGCAGTTACGCTCACATTTGTTGTTCTTCTTCATAATCACACGAAACACATTGTACTTGCACGCCTTTTTTCAACTTTTTCTCTACGAGCATACCTTCACACTTCGGACATTTACGACCAATCGGCTTATCCCAAGATACAAAGTCACATTCTGGATACGTACCGCATCCGTAGAAAAGACGTTTCTTTTTATTACTACGGCGTTCAATAATTTGCCCTTTATCACACTTCGGACAAGTAACACCGATTTCTTTTACAATCGGTTTTGTATTACGACATTCCGGGAAATTTGAACAAGCCATAAACTTCCCATATTTACCCATTTTAAAGACCATCGGGTGACTACATAATTCACAGTCTTCCCCAGCTGGTTCATCTTTAATTTCCACTTCACGCATTTCTTTTTCCGCTTTTTCTAAGCGCGGTTCAAATCCTACGTAGAAATCATCAACAATTTTCACCCAATTTGCATTTCCTTCTTCTACTTCATCAAGGCTTTGCTCCATATTGGCAGTAAATTCAATGTTAATAATTTCTGGGAAAAACTCTAAAATAAGTTCGATTACTATTCCACCAAGCTCAGTCGGAACGAAGCGTTTATTATCTAAAGCAACGTATCCTCGTTTTTGGATTGTTTCAAGTGTTGGTACATAAGTAGACGGTCTCCCAATTCCAAGCTCTTCAAGTGTTCTTACTAGACGAGCCTCTGTATAACGCGGCGGAGGCTGTGTGTAATGTTGCTTCGGTTCTATATCTTTTGAAAATACAGTTTCACCTACTTCTAACGGTGGCAACATCTTATCCTTTTCTTCCGCACCATCATCTTTCGACTCTACGTACACTTTCATAAACCCTGGGAACTTTACAACTGATCCACTTGCACGGAACTGAACATTGTTATTAATGAGTCTTGCTGTAACAGTATCCATTATAGCAGATGCCATTTGACTTGCAACAAATCGCTCCCAAATCAGTTTATACAAACGGAGTTGATCACGACTTAAGAAACTTTTTAGTTCCTCTGGCTTTCTCATTACCGAAGTAGGACGAATCGCCTCATGCGCATCTTGTGCTTTCGACTTTTTCGTTTCTTTCTTCTTCTCTGTTCCTATGTATTCCGCACCAAACGCCTCAGTAATGTAATCACGAGCCTCTGTTTGAGCTGTTTCTGAGATACGTGTTGAATCAGTTCTCATATACGTAATAAGACCTACAGTCCCTTGTTTTCCAAGATCTATCCCTTCATACAGCTGCTGTGCAAGCATCATTGTTTTCTTTGCTCGCATATTTAACTTACGCGCTGCCTCTTGTTGCAAGGAAGATGTTGTAAACGGTAATGCAGGGTTACGCTTTCGCTCTTTTCGCGTTACATTTTCAACCGAAAACGCATTGTCTTTCATCTTTTCGATTATTTCGTTCACTTGTGCTTCGTTCGTTAATTGAACTTTTTCACCATCTACACCGTAAAAGCTTGCTTCAAATGTGTCTTTCCCTTTCACAAATTCTGTTTTAATTGTCCAGAATTCTTCAGGTTCAAAAATTTGAATTTCTCTTTCACGTTCGATGATTAAACGAACTGCTACAGATTGTACGCGTCCTGCACTTAATCCTTTTTTTACTTTCTTCCATAATAAAGGACTAATATTATAGCCAACAAGACGATCGAGTATACGCCTTGCCTGTTGTGCATCTACTAAATCCATATTAATTGCACGAGGATATTTAAATGATTCTTTTATTGCATCTTTTGTAATCTCATTAAATACAACTCGGCAATCTGATTCAACGTCCACATTTAACGTATTTGCTAAATGCCAAGCAATTGCTTCTCCTTCACGATCCGGATCGGCCGCGAGATAGACTTTCTTTGCTTTTTTTGCCGCTGATTTTAAATCTTTTAAAACGGGACCCTTACCACGAATGGTAATATACTTCGGGGTGAAGTTATTCTTTACTTCTATCCCCATTTGGCTTTTAGGTAAATCGCGGACATGTCCCATGGACGCGACGACTTTGTATTTTTTCCCTAAATATTTTTCAATGGTCTTCGCCTTAGAAGGCGACTCCACGATTACGAGGTAATCTGACATGCTAGTGCCTCCTTAAGAGGTGGATTCAAGTCTTCATCAATCTTATTGATTTCTCTTGTTTTTGTCAATCAAGAATGAATATACCATACAGCGACAATCTACCATTTGTCAATAATTGTTTAATAAAAACATAAAAATATATGGTTAATTTAAAATTTCTTCAAGGATATCCTCCGCATTTCTTACTAGCTTTGCGCCTTGTTGAATTAGATGATTCGTTCCCTCTGCACTCTCTATAAATATAGGTCCAGGAAGCGCAAACACCTCTCTATTTTGTTCTAACGCAAGGTCTGCAGTAATAAGGGATCCACTTCTCGTTTTTGCTTCTACAACTAAAACACCTTTACTAATACCGCTAATAATTCGATTTCTTTTTGGGAAATACCATTTTTTCGGTACATAATGCGGCGGATACTCTGTCAATAACAATATATAATCTTTCCACGTGTCATATAAACCTCTGTTCTCCTTTGGATACATATAAGATAATCCGTGTCCTAATATTGCAATAGTCGGGCAATGCTGCCTTACTGTAACTTCATGAGCAATTGTATCTATCCCTCTTGCAAACCCACTAACAATAAGCCATTCTTTTTCAAGTAAAGGTTGTAAAATAAACTTCATACTCTCCTCTCCATATAAAGACGGTTCTCTCGTTCCAACAATCGCTAATTTATTTATCTTGCTAAGAAAATCTCTCTCTCCTTTTCCGTATAAAACAAAAGGGGGATCTTGTATTTCCTGCAACAGTTGTGGATAATCCTCATCCCATATGGTTATATAAAATATTCGATTTTTTTCTAAATAGGAGACATATTGTTGGAGTTTTGAAGTCTGAAGGAAATTTGCTAGTTCTGAAGATTTTTCCGGGGATATTCCAGCGTAATATTCAAATTGTCTTGGACTAAAAGTGTATATTCCCTTCAGTTCTGGATCAATATATAGTAGTCTCTCCATCGCCTTCCAATGATCCGCCAACATGTAATGAAGGTGCAATAAACGTTCTCTTTTCATCTCAATTCTCCTTACCCATAATTTTTATTATGTAAACAAAAAATGTGTAAAAAGACACCCTCTAATAAGAAGGTGTCTTTCAAAAAGATTAGTAGTTTTTACAAGTCTCAAATAATCCCTTTTCTTTTAAAACAGAGATTAATGTTTCACCCATAACAGCTGGTGTTTCCGCTACTTTAATACCACAAGCTTCCATTGTTTTAATCTTTTCAGCAGCAGTTCCTTTGCCGCCAGAAATGATCGCCCCAGCATGACCCATACGTTTGCCTTCAGGCGCAGTTTGACCACCAATGAAGCCTACAACTGGTTTTGTCATATTAGCTTTTACCCATTCTGCTGCTTCTTCTTCTGCCGTACCGCCGATTTCACCAATCATAATTACAGCATGCGTTTCTTCATCTTCATTAAATGCTTTTAACGCATCAATAAAGTCCGTACCGTTAACAGGGTCTCCGCCGATACCTACAGCAGTAGATTGGCCAATACCTTCTTGTGTTAACTGATGTACAGCTTCATACGTTAATGTACCAGAGCGAGACACGATACCAACATGACCTTTTTTGTGAATATATCCTGGCATAATACCAATTTTACATTCGTCAGGTGTAATGACACCAGGGCAGTTTGGTCCAAGTAAACGTGTATGTTTACCTGCCATATATCTCTTTACTTTTACCATATCTAATACAGGGATTCCTTCAGTAATACATACTACTAAATCAATCTTTGCATCAACTGCTTCCATAATTGCATCAGCCGCAAAAGCGGGTGGAACGTATACAACTGAAGCGTTTGCGCCTGTTGCTTTCACAGCATCTTCTACTGTATCAAATACTGGTACACCTTCAATATCAGTGCCACCTTTACCTGGTGTTACACCACCTACAATTTTCGTACCGTATTCAATCATTTGCTTTGTATGGAATAACCCTTGAGAACCTGTAATACCTTGAACAATAACTTTTGTATCTTTATTAACTAATACGCTCATTTTTCTCCCCCGCTTTCTATTAGCCCACTAGTGAAACAATTTTTTGTGCACCGTCTGCCATAGATTCTGCTGCAACAATATTTAAACCAGACTCATTTAAAATTTTCTTTCCTAACTCTACGTTTGTACCTTCAAGACGTACAACTAAAGGCAACTCAAGACCTACCTGCTTCGTCGCTTCAATAACACCTTCTGCGATAACATCACACTTCATAATGCCACCAAAAATGTTAACGAAGATACCTTTTACATTTTTATCAGAAAGAATAATTTTGAATGCTTCTGTAACTTTTTCAGCTGTTGCGCCGCCACCAACATCTAAGAAGTTAGCTGGGTCACCATGGTAATGTTTAATGATATCCATTGTAGCCATTGCTAAACCTGCACCATTAACCATACAACCGATATTTCCATCTAAAGGAATGTAGTTTAAGTCATATTTAGAAGCTTCAATTTCTTTTGAATCTTCTTCTTCAAGATCACGAAGTTCTAAAATATCTTTATTGCGATATAACGCATTAGAATCAAAGTTTAATTTTGCATCTAACGCCATAACTTTACCGTCACCTGTTGTAACAAGTGGATTAATCTCAGCGATAGAGCAATCTTTTTCGATAAACGCACTGTATAAGCCCATCATAAACTTTACAGCTTGTCCTACAAGTTCTTTTGGAATATTGATGTTAAACGCGATTCGACGCGCTTGGAACCCTTGTAAACCTACTGCTGGATCAATATATTCTTTAAAGATTTTTTCAGGCGTTTTTTCTGCTACTTCTTCAATTTCTGTTCCACCTTCTTCAGATGCCATTAAAACAACTTGAGAAGTTGCACGATCTAATACAAGACCTACATAATATTCTTTTTTAATATCGCAACCTTCTTCGATAAGTAAGCGTTTTACTTCCTTACCTTCAGGACCTGTTTGATGCGTCACAAGTGTAGTTCCTAAAATGCTTTCTGCATATGTACGAACTTCTTCTAAATTTTTCGCAACTTTTACACCGCCAGCTTTGCCGCGTCCACCAGCGTGAATTTGCGCTTTAACTACACATACGTCCGTTCCTAATTCTTTCGCTGCTTCTACAGCTTCTTCTACTGTAAATGCAACCTTCCCGTTCGGAACGCTAACCCCATAGCTTCTAAGGACTGCCTTACCTTGGTACTCATGGATATTCATGGTCCCATCCTCCCCTGTTTTCCTGTTTTACTCGAAAAGTTTTTTAATGTTTAAAAAACATTACATTGCCATTGTATAAGATGATTGGCACGCTGTCTACAATAAAGTGTCAGAAAACTGAAATCGCTTTATTCTTTTTCGAAAATAATAATGTTTATATACCAAAATAAAAAATAAGCTGTGAATATACAGCTTATTTTTGAATCATATCTTTAATTGGCGCGAATGATTTTCGATGTTCCTCTAATACTCCATGCACTTCAATCGCTTCTAAATGCTGTTTCGTCCCATATCCCATATGTTGTTCAAACCCATATGCAGGATACTTCTCTCCTAACTCTTTCATCATGCGATCTCTCGTCACTTTCGCAATAATAGATGCAGCTGAAATAGAGACACTTTTCGTATCACCTTTAATGATTGATGTTTGCGGAATTGATGTAGGAAGCTTCATCGCATCGATTAATAAATATTCTGGTGTACATGATAAATTAGCAACTGCATCTAACATCGCTTGCTTCGTCGCTTGATAAATATTTATTTCATCAATAATTTGTGGTGATATAATTCCAACTCCAATCGCAATTGCATGCTCTTTAATTTCATCATAAAAACGCTCACGTTTCGCTTCACTTAATTTTTTCGAGTCATTTAATCCTGGAATATAAAAATCTTCCGGAAGGACGACAGCCGCCGTCACAACCGGTCCTGCTAACGGCCCACGGCCCACTTCATCAATACCAGCAATGTGTGTGAGGCCTTTTTCGCGCAACTCATTTTCGTATTTTGACATTTCTAGAAATTTTTCTCTTTCTTTTTGCGCTAACTCTTTTTGTTTATACCACTTCAAAATTAGTTTTTGAACACCTTTTCGCTCATCTTTCACTAACATTTGAAAACGCTCGTCTTCTTCACTCATAATTTCTTGCAGCAAACATTCAGCTTCATAAATAGTCATTTTTTGCATCCATTTACACTCCTTTTAAACGTAACCAAAAAGAAAAGACGTACAAACGCACGTCTTATACTTCTTCTACTTTTTCCACATCTTCTACCTGCTCTGCAAACTCTTCTGGTGTTTCAAACGTCATTTTTCCAAATCTTCCACCACGAAGCTCACGAAGTATAAGCTCAGATGTTTTATCATAATCAATCATTCCGCCGCCCATTAAGCAACCTCTGTTTTTTCCAATTGCATCAAATAACTCCACAATTTCTTCTGGAATGTCATTTAAATTATATCGCTCTTTTAAACGTTCTGGATAATGTTTTTCCATAAAACGTAACGCATAAATAGCTACATCCTGTAGATTTAATATAGAATCTTTAATTGCACCAGTCGTCGCTAAACGAAGACCAACTAATTCATCTTCAAATTTAGGCCACAAAATACCTGGTGTATCTAATAATTCCATTTCTTTTCCAACTTTAATCCACTGCTGGGCCGTTGTCACACCAGGACGATCTCCTGTTTTTGCTATATTCTTCTTCGCTAATTTATTAATCAGTGTAGATTTACCAACATTTGGAATACCTACAATTAAAGCACGAATTGCTCTCGGTCTAATGCCTTTAGCAACCATCTTATCGAATTTTTCTTTGACAAGCACTTTACAAGCTGCTGCAATTTCTTTCATACCTTGTCCAGCTTGCGCATTAATTGAAATTGCCTTTTGACCTCTTTCATCAAAATATGCAATCCACTGCTTTGTAAGACGGTCATCCGCCATATCCGCTTTATTTAAAACAACAAGCCTTGGTTTATGCGTAATAATTTCATCAATCATTGGATTACGAGAAGATAAAGGTAATCGAGCATCTACAAGCTCAATTACAACATCAATTAACTTTAATTTTTCTGTTACTTGGCGTCTAGCCTTTGCCATATGTCCCGGGAACCATTGGATTACCATGTTGCCACCTTCTTTTTCTTTTATTTCACAATACGTGCATCTTTTAACGGCCAATATAGCATATTTGCTTTACCAATCACTTGGTCCATTGAAATTGTACCAATCGAACGGCTATCTTTACTAAAACGACGATTATCGCCTAAAACAAATAATTGACCTTCTGGAACAGTTTTCTTTCCTGTCATTTCTTCAAGAGTAAAATCATATGTAAGCGGTCCGTCAGCAAGTTGTTTTTTCTGCTTATCTAAATACGGCTCCTCATAAGGTTTCCCGTTAACATATAGTTTATCATTACGGTATTCGATTTCGTCGCCTGGCAGGCCAATAATACGCTTAATATAATCTTTTTCTTCCGTCGCTCGGAATACAATAATATCAAAGCGTTTCGGATCACCTATGTGATAGCCAATTTTATTAACAATCATTCGATCACGATCATGTAAAGTTGGCGACATCGATACACCATCTACGAGAATTGGGGCAAAGAAAAACTGTCTAATTACGCCCGCTAATACAACAGCAATCAAAATTGCTTTGATCCATTCCCAAAGTGAGCTCTTCTCTTTTTTCATGTTTTCCCCTCCACAGTTATGTAAGCTGCTCGTATTATACCAAAATTTCATATAGATTGGAAAAAGGGAGCTTGTGTATTTACAAGCTCCCATACATGTCTTATCGAATTTCTTTAATACGTGCTTTTTTACCGCGAAGGTTACGTAAGTAGTATAACTTAGCACGACGTACTTTACCACGGCGAAGTACTTCGATGTTCGCGATTCTTGGCGTGTGAACTGGGAATGTACGCTCAACACCTACACCGTAAGAAATCTTACGAACTGTGAATGTTTCACTGATTCCGCCACCACGACGTTTAATTACAACACCTTCAAAAAGCTGAATTCTTTCACGAGTTCCCTCAACTACTTTTACGTGTACACGTAAAGTGTCTCCAGGACGGAATGAAGGAAGGTCAGTTTTTAATTGGCCTTTTGTGATTTCTGTGATTAATTGTTGCATATTAAATTCTCTCCTTTAAACAGATGCTCTTATAAAGTCTTATTAAATTACAGCGGAACATCGTTAATACGGCTACTGATTTCAGTAGCACAAATGTTATAATAGCATATTGCTAGGACTGTTGCAATAGAAAATATATCAAGCCCTTATCGGTCTTCTTTAATCTGTTCCAGCCATTTCTCTTCTTGCTTAGATAATTCTCGTTCTTCTAGTAAATCCGGTCTACGTGTGTACGTACGACGTAGTGACTCTTTATGGCGCCATTCATCAATGTTTTTATGATTTCCTGACATTAGTACATCCGGTACCTTCATACCACGAAAATCAGCAGGACGTGTATAATGCGGGTGCTCTAACAAACCTGTGCTAAAAGAGTCTTCCACTTGTGACGTTTGATTCCCAAGTACTCCTGGCAAAAGACGTACAACACTGTCAGTGACTACCATAGAAGCCAATTCTCCACCCGTTAATACGTAATCTCCAATAGAAATCTCATCTGTTACAAGATGCTCACGAATTCGTTCATCGTATCCTTCATAATGGCCACATACAAAAATAACATGCTCTTCTCCAGCAAGCTCTTCTGCCTTCTTCTGCGTGAAACGCTCTCCTTGTGGACACATTAAGACGATTCTCGGCTTACGGTCTGTTTCCTTCGTTAACTCTTCTACTGCGTCAAAGATAGGTTGCGGGGTTAATACCATACCAGCGCCCCCACCATACGGATAATCATCTACACTATTATGCTTACTAGTTGTATACTCACGGAAATTGACAACACGAAGCTCTACCGCTTCTTTTTCTTGTGCTTTCTTTAAAATTGAAGACCCAAATACTCCCGTAAACATATCTGGAAACAATGTTAAAATGTCAATTTTCATTATAGTAGCCCTTCCATTACATGAATGGTTACTAATTTATTTTCAATGTTAACTTGAAGTACAACGTCATCAATATAAGGAATTAACAGATCTTGACCCTTCGGACGCTTAATCACCCAAACGTCATTCGCACCAGGAGATAGAATCTCTTTGATTGTCCCTAACGCTTCTCCTTCTTCCGTTACAACGTTGCAACCAATAATTTCATGGTAGTAGTATTCACCTTCAGCTAGTTCGCCTAACTGCTCTTCTGGTACTTTTATTAAAGAACCTTTAAGCTTCTCTACTTCATCTACATTGTTGTATCCTTCAAGTGTTAATAAATCAAATGTCTTATGTTGACGATGAGAAGTTACCTTCACTGTAAGATAGTCTGTACCTTTCTCATCCCATATGTATAACGTGTTCCCTACTTTATATCGCTCTTCTGGAAAATCAGTACGCGAAATAACACGAATTTCTCCTTTTACGCCATGAGTATTTACAATTTTCCCTACGTTAAACCATTTTGTCATAAATAGTATGTCACCCCTGGTTTCTATATAAATTAAGCATTTCCATTTTATATATGGAACATGCAATTTCTCTTTAAATGTTAAAAAAGGGAGAGGAAATAATTCCTCGCCCTTTTTACGTTTATTGAATTTCCAGTGTGACGTTCTCATCATTATGATGTCCCACTGAATACAAGAGCATTCGAATCGCTTTCGCAACTCTCCCTTGCTTTCCAATGACTTTTCCAACATCCTCAGGATGTACAGTTAATCGATACTTTATTTCTCCGTTGCAAAGTTCCTGTGTAACTTTTACATCTCCAGGATGATCCACAAGAGGTTTAACAATTGTCTCGACTAACATTTTCATTGTCATTGCCTCAATTACTTACCTTGTTTAGATAAGTGGAATTTCTCCATGATACCTTGGTTAGAGAAAAGATTACGAACTGTATCAGATGGTTTAGCACCATTTCCTAACCATTTTAATGCTGCTTCTTCGTTGATCTTACAATCCGCTGGTTGAGCAACCGGATTGTAAGTACCGATTTCCTCAATGAAACGTCCGTCACGAGGAGAACGAGAATCTGCAACAACTACACGATAGAAAGGAGTTTTTTTAGCTCCCATACGTTTTAAACGAATTTTAACTGCCATTTATAAAGCACCTCCGAATTTATTTCACACAGATAATTATATTAGCAAAAAGACTATTGCTTTGTAAAGTGTTTTTTCTTAACAGAGCCATCTTTTTTCCTTACATGAATGGAAACTTCAATCCACCTAGTCCTTTTTTCTTACCTTTTTGCATTCCCGTCATCGTCTTCATCATTTTTTTCATATCATCAAATTGCTTGATTAGACGATTGATTTCTTGTACTGTTGTACCGCTACCTTTGGCAATGCGCTTTTTACGACTAGCATTGATTATTTCCGGTTGTTCTCGTTCTACTTTAGTCATAGAACGAATAATTGCCTCAATATGCCCAATTTGTTTTTCATCAACTTGTGCATTTTTCAGCCCTTTAATTTTATTTGCACCAGGAAGCATTCCTAACAATTCGTCAAGCGGTCCAAGTTGACGCACTTGTCCAAGTTGTTCTAGGAAATCGTCAAGCGTAAACGAAAGCGTACGCATTTTTTGCTCAAGTTCTTTTGCTTTCTCTTCATCAACTGTAGCTTGCGCTTTTTCAATTAATGTTAAGACGTCGCCCATCCCTAAAATACGGGATGCCATACGTTCTGGATGGAACGCTTCAATTGCATCTAGTTTTTCACCCATACCAGCAAATTTAATTGGTGTATTTGTTACAGCCTTAATAGATAATGCCGCACCACCGCGCGTATCACCATCTAATTTCGTTAATACAACACCTGTTAATCCTAGCTGTTCATGGAAACTTTGTGCTACATTTACCGCGTCTTGTCCTGTCATCGCATCGACAACAAGGAAAATTTCATCCGGTTTCGCAACTTCTTTGACTTTCGCTAATTCATCCATTAGTTCTTCATCAATATGCAGGCGACCCGCTGTATCGATTAAAACATAATCGTGATGATCTTCTTTTGCTTTCGCAATCGCTTGTTTCGCAATTTCAACCGGACTTACTTGATCTCCTAAGGAGAAAACAGGCATGTCCAATTGCTTCCCTAATGTTTCAAGCTGTTTGATCGCTGCTGGACGGTAAATATCCGCTGCAACAAGCATCGGTTTACGATTATGCTTTTTACGAAGCAAATTCGCAAGCTTACCTGTCGTCGTTGTTTTACCCGCACCTTGCAGACCAACCATCATTATAACAGTAGGTGGCTTATTAGCAACAGCAATTTTGCTTTGCTCTCCGCCCATAAGTTCTGTAAGTTCTTCCTGTACGATTTTAATTACTTGTTGTCCAGGTGTCAAACTTTTCATTACATCTTGTCCGACAGCACGCTCAGACACACGCTTTATAAAATCTTTTACTACTTTAAAGTTAACATCTGCCTCTAAAAGAGCTAGACGAACTTCTCTCATCATTTCTTTCACATCGGCTTCAGAAACTTTTCCTTTGCCGCGGATTTTTTGCATTGTCTGTTGAAGTCGGTCGGCTAATCCTTCAAATGCCATATTGCCGCCCTCCTAATCTAATTTTTCGATAGCTTCAACAACTTGTTTCATTTTTTCATTCACATGCTCTTCTTCGCTGATTAGCTGTTTTAGCTTTGCAACAAGTCGCTGTCGCTCTTGAAACTTTTGAAGTAATACTAATTTATCTTCATATTCTTCAAGCATCGCTTCAGTCCGTTTAATGTTATCATACACGGCTTGGCGACTTACATCAAATTCTTCCGCAATTTCACCAAGAGATAAATCATCTAGATAATAAAGCGACATATAACTTCTTTGTTTTTGCGTTAACAACGATTGATAAAAATCAAATAAATAGTTCATTCTCGTTGTTTTCTCGAGCATGTTGGATCATCCTTTGTTAAGTGATTTCCCTTTACATGATTTAGTTTACATGGAGTGCAAAAGAGTGTCAAGTTTTTTTCTTAACATCACATATTTTTATAGAAAAAGAAGCGGAAATACCGCTTCTTTCACTTACACTTCTTCTGTTTCTACTAAGTTCGCAAACAAACCATAAACATATTGTTCTGGATCAAACTGCTGCAGATCATCCATTTGCTCTCCTAGCCCAACAAATTTCACCGGAACATCCATTTCGTTACGAATCGCTAAGACGATACCACCTTTAGCAGTTCCATCTAACTTCGTTAAAACAATACCAGTAACATTCGTTGCTTCACGGAATGTTTTCGCTTGGCTTAAACCATTTTGTCCTGTTGTTGCATCAATAACTAGTAATACTTCATGAGGAGCCCCTGGTACTTCGCGCTCAATTACGCGCTTCACTTTCTCTAACTCTTTCATTAAGTTTACTTTATTTTGTAAGCGTCCTGCTGTATCACATAGCAATACATCCACTTTACGGGCCTTTGCCGCTTGTACTGCATCATACATAACCGCCGCTGGATCAGATCCTGATTCTTGTTTAATTACTTCTACACCAACACGATCGCCCCATACTTCTAATTGTTCAATCGCTCCAGCACGGAATGTATCTCCTGCCGCCAATAGGACAGACTTACCTTCTGATTTAAATTTATGTGCAAGCTTACCAATCGTCGTCGTTTTCCCCACACCATTTACACCAACAAATAAAACTACTGTTAATTGATCCTCTTGTATATTAACTTCATTACTAAAGTCGCTGTCACCTTTGTAAATTCCCACTAACTTTTCAGAAATAACAGCCTGTACTTCTTTCGGATCTTGAATGTTACGACGTTGCACTTCTTCTTTTAACTGATCAATTAATTCCATCACTGTCGAAACTCCGACATCCGCACTAATTAAAATTTCTTCTAATTCCTCAAAGAAGTCTTCGTCTATTTTACGGTAACGGTACACTAAATCATTTACTTTATCAGCAAATGAATTTCTCGTTTTTTCTAATCCTTGTTTAAACTTCTCTGTTACCGTATCCGTTTGTTTTGAAATTTTTTCTTTTAATTTTTTTAAAAAACTCATACTTCCCATCCTTCCTATCTACTTGCAACAAGTTCTTCGCCATCATCTAAACGAACAGAAACAAGCTTCGACACCCCTGATTCTTGCATTGTGACACCATACAATACATCAGACTCTTCCATTGTACCTTTTCGGTGTGTAATTACAATAAACTGTGTTTCATCACTAAATTTCTTTAAATACTGCGCAAAACGAGCAACGTTTGCCTCATCAAGAGCTGCTTCTACTTCATCTAGCACACAGAATGGAACTGGGCGTACTTTTAAAATACCAAATAAGAGCGCAATTGCCGTTAAAGCACGCTCTCCCCCTGAAAGTAAACCTAAGTTTTGTAGTTTCTTTCCTGGTGGTTGCGCGACAATATCAATACCAGTATTTAGTAAATCTTCCGGATTTATCATTACTAAATCCGCTCTACCGCCCCCGAATAGTTCAGAGAATACAGATTGAAACTCTGTTCGAATCCCTTCAAACGTAGTAGAAAAGCGTTTTTTCATCTCTTCATCCATTTCCGTAATAAGTTGATGCAATGTCGATTTCGCTTCTTCCAGATCATCTCTTTGCTCTAATAAGAATGTATGGCGCTCTGCTACACGTTCATACTCATCAATTGCCCCTAAATTTACTGCGCCTAACTCTTCGATGGATAGTTTAATTAGTTTCACCTTTTTACGCGCATCTTCTGCAGGCATCATCATTGTATACTTAAGTTTTGCTGCTTCAAATGAAATAGTATATGTTTCACGTAAATGTTGCAATCTATTTTCCAGCTCTACATCAAGTCGGTTAATTTTCACTTCTTGATCTTTCAGCATCTCAAGAATATATTTATGTTTACCTATTGTTTCTTTCGTACCGCGCTCTAAATGCTCAACTCTTTCTTGCAATGATACGCGTTGTTCACGACGAGAACGAATTAACTCCGAAGTTTGATTACGATCATACGCTTTCTTCTCAATCATATTCGTAATTTGTTCTTCGCCACTTGAATTAGATGTCATCTCTTGCTTTAAGAACGCTAAATCTTCTTTCGTTTTTACAAGCGTCGCATCAGTCTCTTCTTTTTCCTTCGTCAATCGTTCGACTTTTTCTTTTTGATTAGACAAACGTTGTTGTTGTTCAGCAGCTTGCACTTTTAGCTCCGTCATTTCCTTCTGAACTTTTTCTTTTGAAGAATGTTGTTCACTTTTTTGTTTCGTTAAAACGACGATTTTGCTATCTAATTCCCCAATCTCCGTTTGAAGAGTAGCTAAAATCTTTTCTAACTCTTCTTTACGCCCTTGCATTTTTACTTGATCTTGTAAAAATCCTTCAATCTCTAAATCGTAAATCGATAAACGATCATTAATACGATGTTCATCTAATTCTAAACGATTAATTTCTTCTCTTAGCTTCTGTTCATCTACACGTTCGGTCTCTACACCTTGGCGTAGCTCTCGTATTTGTACTTCTTTTTCTTGAATCTCTTGCTTTACTGCTTTAACAAAGTTTTCTAGCTTCGTTGTTTTTTCTTCCATGTCAGTTAGTTTTTTATTCCACTCTTCAAGTTCACGTTGACGTCCCAATAAAGAGGATTTCGCTTGTTTTACAGCTCCACCCGTCATAGAACCACCCGGATTCACTACGTCACCTTCGAGTGTTACAATACGATAGCGGTATTGCAGTTGTTTCGCTAACTCATTTGCTCCGCGTAAATCTTTCGCAACAACAACTGTACCTAATAAACTTGAAACTACATTCTCATATTTATTATTGTACTGCACAAGTTCTGCCGCTACACCCACAAACGATGGATGTTGATTCACAATGCGTAATTGATCAAATGATAGCGATCGGCTTTTAATAACAGCTTGAGGTAAAAACGTTGCACGGCCATGTTTATTTTGCTTTAAAAATGTAATTGCATTACGAGCATGTTCTTCTGTTTGTACTACGATATGTTGCATCGCTGCCCCAAGGGCGATTTCCATTGCGATTTCATATTCTTTCGGCACAGTCAGAAGTTCTGCAACAGCCCCCTCAATACCTTGTAGTCTATTTTCTCTAGCCTTTAATACTTCACGTACCCCTTGATAGAAGCCAGAGTAGTCCTCTTGCATCTCTTCTAACATTTCTTTCCGAGAGCGCGCCTGTTGTACAAATTGATACGCTTGATACAGTTTCGTTTCATTTTCACTATACTGTGACTTACATTTCCCAAGTGCCGTTTCTGTCTTCTGTATGTTAGAAATAATGCCAGCTATTTTCTCTCTCGCTTGCTCATAACTTTCTACAAGTTTCGCTTTTTTCGCTGTAATTTCCACACGCATCTGTACATACTTTTCATTTTCTTCATCAAGTCGTTCGTTTTTAGAGTTTTGCTGTTTTGATTGTTCTTCAATCATAGATAATTCATTACGAAGACTTGCTTGTTGATTTAAAAGTTCAATATAGTCACCTTTTAAATTCTCAATTTGTTCCTCTAAATTCTCAGCAAAAGTCGCAAGTAATTGCTCGTTATCATGCAATTTCTTCTCCAATTCTTTTACTTGATTCACAAATTGCATTAACGCTTCTGTACTTGCTTCAATTTCGCCATCATAACTTGTAGCTTTCTCTGTTAATTCAACAATTAGCTTTTCAAGCTGCGCACAATGTGTCGTTGCATTTTGCTTTCTTTCCTTTAACAGCTCGCGTTGCCCTTCTAGTTTTTCTAGTTCTTTACTAGACAGAAGTAGAACTTCTTGTAAGGAATTTACAGATTCATCAACGGCTTGTAATTGCCCGCGTAATTCCTCAAGCTCTTCTTCACTTTTTTGTAAGTTCGCCGACATTTTAGCTTCTTCATCTTTATTATGCCCAAATTGATTTCGAAGCGCTTCCCACTTTGCATGTAATTCTTCAATTTCATGTACAATAAGTGCAGCTTCTACCTTCTCTAATTCTTCTTTTTTCTCAAGATAATCTTTCGCAATAGAAGCTTGTCTTTCTAATGGTTCTACTTGACTACTTAATTCGTGAATAATATCTTGTACACGATTTAAGTTTTCTTGTGTTTCCGCCAATTTCCCTTCAGCTTTCTTTTTACGAAGTTTGTATTTCAGTACACCCGCAGCTTCTTCAAATACACCACGACGTTCTTCTGATTTACTACTCAAAATCTCTTCGACTTTCCCCTGGCTAATAATTGAAAAAGCTTCTCTTCCCATACCAGAGTCCATAAATAAATCAATAATATCTTTCAATCTACAAGATTGTTTATTAATATAAAAATCACTATCACCCGAACGAGATACACGACGCGTTACACACACCTCGTTATACTCAATCGGTAAGCGTTGGTCTTCATTATTTAAAGTTAATGTAACTTCAGCAACATTAACCGCTCTTCTCGTATCACTACCGGCAAAAATAATATCCTCCATCTTTGCACCGCGTAATGACTTTGCAGATTGTTCACCAAGTACCCAGCGAATTGCATCAGTAATATTACTTTTCCCGCTCCCGTTAGGTCCTACTACAGAAGTTACACCTGGAACAAAATCGACAGATACACGCTCAGCAAAAGATTTAAATCCTGCTATTTCTAATCTTTTTAAAAACACGAAAGGCCTTCCTCCTATTCTCCGTTGTTGTAAACGTTGTCTGTACGAAAACAAACTACTATACGGATTTCCCACTCCTTTTATTTATAAATAAAAGGAAAGTTTCATTCTATGCATAAGGAATCCCCCTCATTCAAAGGGGGATTCCTCATGATTGTTCTTTTAATTTTTTCAATGCTTCTGCAGCAGCTTGTTGCTCTGCCTCTTTTTTTGACTTACCACTTCCAAGACCTAATGCCTCATTATTTAAAGTTACACGGGACACAAATTCTCGGTTGTGGGCCGGTCCTTTTTCTTGCAAAATTTGATACTCAATATTGCCACTACCATCACGCTGAATCAATTCTTGCAATTGACTCTTATAATCCATCACATGAGAAAAAGCACCTTCATTAATTTTTGGATATACAACTTCTTTTAAGTATCCCCAAACTGTTTCTAGCCCTTGATCAAGATAAAGGGCACCAATAAACGCTTCAAAGACATCCGCTAATAAAGCTGGTCGTTCACGTCCACCCGTCATTTCCTCACCTTTTCCTAATAAAACAAGGCTACCAAATGACATTTCGTTTGCAAAACGAACAAGAGATGGCTCACATACAATAGCTGCACGTAGTTTTGTTAACTCTCCTTCGCTCATTGTCGGATATTTTTGAAACAGATACTGTGATACAGTGAGTTCCAATACAGCATCGCCAAGAAATTCAAGACGCTCATTGTCCTCATGCGGTTTTTTTCGATGCTCATTCACATACGATGAATGCGTAAATGCTTGAATCAATAATTTTTCATCTGTAAACGTAATACCTATCTTTTCTTGAAATACTTTAAAAGCTTCACGATATTTTGCTTCGTATTTTTTTTCTCTATGTTTTCGGTACGGCATAGGTCCCTCCAGATATAAGCCGAGAAGCCCCGTTAAAAAACGGGACTTCACTTAAGCATTATAGATGACTCTCTATGTAAGTCACAGCATCGCCAACAGTAGCAATCTTTTCAGCATCTTCATCAGAAATTTCCATTTCGAATTCATCTTCTAATTGCATTACAAGTTCTACTACATCTAGGGAGTCTGCGCCTAAATCTTCTTTGAAACTTGCAGCTGGTACTACTTCAGTTTCTTCTACTCCTAAACGATCAACGACAATTTTTGTTACACGCTCTAAAACATCTGCCATTCTATTCACCTCCCCTCAAATATTATATAAAATATTGTCCAAAAAAACTAGGTGAAATCGATTCTTTTATTACATTACCATACCGCCATCAACATTTAACGTTTGACCTGTAACATATTTACTTTGATCAGAAGCAAAAAATGTTACAGTATTTGCGATATCTTGTGCTTCTCCAAACTGAGCTGCAGGAATTAATTTTAACATTTCTGCTTTTATATTTTCATCTAATACATCCGTCATATCAGTCGCAATAAACCCTGGAGCGATTGCATTTACAGTAATATTTCGGCTCGCTAATTCTTTTGCTGATGTTTTTGTTAATCCAATTACACCAGCTTTAGCAGCAACATAATTTGCTTGTCCTGGGTTTCCTGTTACACCAACAACAGAAGCGATATTAATAATACGTCCATGACGTTGACGCATCATATAGCGCGATACTGCTTTCGTACATAAGAAAACACCTTTTAAGTTTGTATTAATAACTGTATCCCATTCTTCTTCTTTCATACGCATTAATAAATTATCTTTTGTTACACCAGCATTATTTACAAGAATATCAACTTGTCCGAACGTATCTACAGTTTGTTTCACCATTGCAGTAACATCATCAGCATTTGCAACATCTGCTCTTACTGCAATGGCATCTGAACCTAATTTCTTTATTTCATCAACTACTTCATTCGCCTTTTGCTCATTACCGGCATAATTTACTACAACATTTGCCCCTTGTTTCGCTAAATCAATGGCAATCGCACGACCAATCCCACGTGAAGCACCAGTTACTAATGCTACTTTCCCTTTTAACATCAGCTTTCTCCTCTCAAATTTGAAATGGTATCTTTTAATGTCTCTTCATCATATATTGCATATGCTTTCACTGAAGAATCAATCGACTTCATAAGACCAGCAAGTACTTTTCCAGGTCCGATTTCAATAAATGTATCTACCCCTTGATTCACCATATACTCAATAGATGGGTACCATAATACAGGCGAATAGAGCTGTTCAATTAGCTTTTCTTGAATATCTGTACCACGTGTAATAACATCTGCCGTAACATTTGCAATAACAGGAATATTCGTGTCTTGAATTGTAATTTCATTTAAAACACTTTGGAATTTCTCAGCAGCTGGTTTCATAAGCGAGGAATGAAACGGTCCACTTACTTTGAGCGGAATTGCTCTTTTAGCACCATTTTCTTTCGCTCTTTGAGAAGCAAGTTCTACTCCTTGCTTTGTTCCAGAAATAACAATTTGCTTAGTACTATTCATATTAGCAATTTGTACTGCGTATCCTTCACTTGTTACTTCTTCTGTAACTCGTTTCAGCATATCCGGATCTGCACCTAAAATAGCTGCCATTGCACCTTCCCCGCCTGGAACAGCTTCTTCCATATATTCTCCACGTTTCCTTACAGCATATACAGCATCTTCGAATGTTAATGCACCAGCAGCTACAAGAGCGCTATATTCACCTAAACTATGTCCTGCGACAAAACCAGGTGTAATATCATACTCCTTCAAAGCTGTTAAAATCGCAAAGCTCGTTGTTAATAATGCCGGCTGCGCATTTGTCGTTAATGTTAACTTTTCCTGCGGTCCTTCAAAAATCACTTCTGAAAGAGAATCATGCAAAACCTCATCCGCTTTTGCAAACACTTTCGCAACCTCTTTATTATTCTCCGCTAACTGTCTACCCATTCCAACTGCCTGTGAACCTTGGCCCGGAAAAAGAAATGCTATTTTTCCCATTTCAAATCCTCCTCTTATTGAAGCGGCTCCTTCTCCATTACACTTGAAATTGTAGGAATTACTTCTTTCGCTACCATTTCTCTCGTTTGACGAATCGCACTAAATATCGATTGGTCATTAGAAGAACCGTGAGCCTTAATGACAGGAGCTTTCAATCCAAACAACGCCGCTCCTCCATACTCCGAATAATCCATTTTATCTTTTAATACCATAAGTTTTGGTTTTAATACCGCTGCTGCTAATTTGCTCGTAAACGAACTCATTAATTGTTCTTTTAACATAGAGAATAACGCAAGTGCTGTTCCTTCTAATGATTTTAGCGCTACATTACCCGTAAAACCATCACATACAACAACGTCTGCTACACCTTGCAATAAATCTCTTGATTCAACGTTTCCAACGAAATTAATTGGTGCATCCTTGAGCATAGCAAAGACCTGTTTTGAAAGCTCGTTTCCTTTACCATCCTCTGTTCCAACGTTTAAAAGCCCAACGCGTGGATTTTTAATTCCTCTTACCTTCTCTGCGTAAACAGAGCCCATTACTGCATATTGATATAAATGAATTGGTTTTGCATCAACATTGGCTCCAACATCTAACATAACAAAACCTTCTCCATCAACAGTTGGCATTGTAGGTGATAAAGCTGGTCGTTCAATTCCTTCCATACGACCAACAACAAACAATCCAGCTGCCATCAAAGCTCCTGTACTACCTGCTGATATACAAGCATCCGCTACACCGTCTTTTACTTGCTGCGCCGCTAGTACCATTGAAGCTTGTTTTTTTCGACGAACCGCTCTTACTGGTTCGTCTGTCGATTCGATTTTTTCGTCCGTATGAATTATAGTAATTCGCTCTTCACTCGTTAAATATTGACGAATTTCCTCTTCTTTCCCTACTAACGTAATATGTAAATCTGAGTATTCCTTAATAGCTTTCATTGCTCCTAACACTACCGCTTTTGGTGCATGATCGCCGCCCATTGCATCTATTGCGATTTTCATAAGTTGTTACCTTCCTCACTATAATTACTAGATCGATACATTTCAAAAGTGCCTGTGAAAACAAGTTCTTCTCCAACAAAGCTACGCACTTTGACAACCGTCCGTCCTTTATCATTCTCTACATCTTCAACACGTGCTTTTGCAACAACACGCTCTCCTAATTTTACAGGACGAATATATCGAATGGTGGACTTTGCAGTTAAAGCTAATTCCTCATCAATAACCGCAACAGCTAGTGAGTTTGCTTGTGCAAACAAATGATGCCCACGAGCAATTTGATTTCTTTTAAATACATGTTCTACCTTTACTTCAAAGATAGAAATCGCATGTCTATCTAATTCTATATCGATAATTTCTCCGACAACCTCTTCTAACGGTAAAGACTTCACATCTTCTTCATGTTGTTTTGTAGCCACATGCTTAATTCGTTCTCTTAATTCAGGAATAGATAATTCCATACGATCGAGACGAACAGTTTGTATGCTCACTTGAAATTTTTCCGCTAAATCTTCATCCGTTATAAAAGGATTCGTTTCTATTGTTTGTTGTAATAATTCTTGTCTTTCTTTTTTACTTTTTCTTTTTTTCATACCGCACCATCCATTTTTATGACTAGGTACTAAAAGTAGTATATAATCATTAAAAGTAGAATGCAACAAAAACTTTTGCAGACTACTTTTAATCGAGCTTCTCTCCCTGGAACACACCTGTCCCATCAAGATAAGTACGCAGCGAAGCATACTGATCATTATGCCAAAACGCTTCTGAATCAACTAGTATCGCCGCATCTTGCCTCGCTGTTTCTAACGCCCGATAATCATGCACCATATCAGCAACCTTAAATTCTGGTAGACCACTTTGCTTACTTCCAAAGAAATCCCCAGGACCTCGTAACTCTAAATCTTTTTCTGACAATACAAATCCATCATTTGTTTCAGTCATAATGCGCATTCTTTCTTTTCCCGTTTCTGATTTCGGGTCCGCAATTAATAAACAATATGATTGTTCACTACCACGCCCAACACGCCCCCTCAGCTGATGGAGCTGTGATAAACCGAAACGTTCTGCGTCATAAATAACCATTACAGTCGCATTTGGTACATTCACACCTACTTCAACAACTGTTGTCGACACAAGAATTTGCACTTTGTTTTCACTAAACTGTCCCATTATCTCTTCTTTTTCTTGAGATGATAGTCTCCCATGCATTAATCCAACTTGGCATTTCCCTTGATAATGATGAGTCAGCATACTATGTAAGTCGATAGCATTTTGTACATCAAGCTTCTCAGACTCTTCAATAAGAGGGCAAATAACATATGCCTGTCTTCCTTTTTTTATCTCTTTCTCAACAAAGCCGAGAACACGATCTAACATATCATGTTTTGCCCAGTACGTTTCGATTACCTTTCTACCAGCTGGCATTTCGTCGATAATAGAAACGTCCATCTCTCCAAATGCAGTGATAGCTAACGTACGCGGGATTGGGGTCGCCGTCATAAATAACACATCTGGACTTTCACCTTTCTCACGTAAAACCCGGCGCTGCGCCACACCAAATCGATGCTGTTCATCGGTAATAACGAGACCTAACCTATGAAATATAACTTCGTCTTGAATTAAAGCATGCGTCCCAACAAGGATGTCTACTTCTCCCTGTTCTAATCTCGACAAAATTTCTCGACGTCTCGCACCTTTAACAGAACTTGTTAGCAATTCCACCTTCATACCGAAATGTGAAAACGTCTCCGCGAGCGACTGATAATGTTGTTCGGCTAAAATTTCTGTAGGAACCATCAAAGCACCTTGATAATGAGCCAATTTCGCCGCATAAAGAGCAATCGCAGCAACAACTGTTTTCCCAGAACCTACATCCCCTTGCAATAATCGATTCATTCGGTACGGAGATGTCATATCTTTCATTATTTCATCTACAACCCGGCGTTGTGCGCCAGTTAATGGAAACGGAAGTGCATCAGTAAACTCTTGCAATTCTACCAATGAAATTTCTTTTTTCGTCCCTTTCGAGTTTTCCCTTTCCATTTTCCGTAATGTTTGCATTTTTAACTGAAACAAGAAAAACTCCTCATATACAAAACGGCGACGCGCTTGCTTTAAGTCTTCCTGTCCCACTGGAAAATGTAACCCTCTGAGCGCTTCATAGCGTGATAATAATTTATATCGACTTAACAAACCATCTGGTAACACTTCGACTATAGAATCTCCATACTCCTTAAATGCTTGTGCAACAAAACGGCGCATCTGTTTTACTGTCAGTTTTCCTTTCACTGAATATACAGGCTCTACTTCTTGTTGCCGTACAACCGGTCCAAAATTCAGTTCTGATACAGCAATTGTTTGGCGATGCTGATCCCATTTACCAGTAATCGTTACCGTTTCATCTAAATTTAACTTTTGTTTGTAGTATGGTCTATTAAAACATACAGCTGTAATTAAATAACGACCGACGAGAACACGAACTGTAAGACGTGACTTCTTCTTCCCATAATATTGCAGTAAAGGAGCACTATGAACTTTCCCCTCAACCGTTACACGTTCGTCATGCTTTACTTCAGCAAGATCTTTCATCGCATAGTCTTCATAGCGGTACGGAAAATGTTCTAATAGATGAGAAACTGTATAAATTCCCATCTCGTGTAACAACTCAGATGTTTCTCCTCCGATTCCCTTTACATCCGTAACAGGAACTTGTACAACTTCATTCAAGATTCTCACGCTCCGTCACATTATTTTCTTTGATTCATTCTATTGATTATCCATTAATACCATTGACATCCGTAATCGCTCTCTTTCACCTTATATATTCTATCATAGGCATTCTAAGAGAAACTACTCTAATCCCTCTATATAAAGTGAAACTATAATCAGTGGGGGTTTTGTTCACCCCCCACTGATTATTAGCCTTCACCAATCGGGCGTTTACGGGCAGTTAATGCGGGATAAAACAAAGTTGTACAATACGTAAGAAAAGAGCCTCACTATTAGCAGCAAGGCTCTTTTCTATCATCAATATGCTAGCCTTTTGAATAAAAACTAGTAATAAACTCCATATCACTATTTCTTATCCATTAGCAAGTAAGTAACCCATTTATTTTCAAACCGAATCTTTTCTTATTCTACAGAGAAGATGAAAGAATACACCGGTTGGTTCCCTGCATGTACTTCTACTTCTGCATCTTCAAAGTTCTCTTCTACAAACGCAACTAATTCAGCCACTTCTTCATCTGTTGCATCTTCACCTTGTAGAATCGTTACGATTTCAGAATCCTCATCAATTAGCGCTTCTAGTAATTGCTTTGCAGCTCCTACTTTCTCTGCATTTGTAGATACAATTTTCCCATCTGCAATACACATGAAATCATCTTTTTGAATCGCTACACCGTCAATTTCCGTATCACGAACAGCATACGTAATCTGACCTGTTTTCACATGAGCTAAAGCTTCTTTCATGTTTTCTTCATTCTCTTCTAGCGTTCCAATTGGATTAAATGCTAACATTGCAGCCATACCTTGAGGAACTGTTTTTGAACGAATAACAATAACTTCTTGTTCTACAACTGATGCTGCTTGTTCTGCTGCCATCACGATATTCCCGTTATTTGGTAAGATGATGATTTTTTCAGCATTCGCCTCTTCAATCGCCTTCACAATATCCTCCGTACTCGGATTCATTGTTTGGCCACCTTCGATAACTTTCGTTGCGCCAATGCTCTCAAATAGAGTTTTAATACCCGATCCCATAGCTACAGTTACAATACCATACGGTTGTTTCTCTATTGGCTGATTCATTTGTTCTGGCACCATGGTAGGTTCATCTAATAAAGCAGTATGCTGTTCACGCATATTTTCTACTTTAATCTTAATTAGACTACCGTAACGTTGTCCATAGTTCATAGGATCTCCAGGATGTTCCGCATGAATATGAACCTTTACAACCTCATCATCCGATACGACAAGTAGTGAATCTCCGTACACACTAATATCTTCACGGAATTTTTGTTCAGAGAAATTATGTTCCTTCATTTTTTCAGGCTCTAATTTCACCATGAATTCCGTACAATATCCATACTTAATATCTTCTGTACTCAATTGGCTTTGTACACTACGGTGATGTTCTGCACGCACCATGTCATTCATAGATGGTTGGGCAGGCATATTAGAAGAAATCGTTTCTCCTTTTAAGTCAGCTAAAAATCCTTCATATACAACAACAAGACCTTTACCACCGCTATCTACAACGCCAACTTGTTTTAATACAGGTAATAAATCTGGCGTACGATTTAACGATGCGTTCGCTTCTTTTACAACATCTTCCATAAACAAAACAAAGTCGCGCTGTTTTTTCGCAACTGTCACTGCATATTTACCCGTTTCTCTTGCAACCGTTAAAATCGTTCCTTCAATTGGTTTCATAACCGCTTTGTAAGCTGCCTCTACTCCAGCTTCTAAAGCTGTAGCAAAATCAACTGTCGTTAATTCTTCTTTTTGTTCAATGGATTTAGAGAAACCACGGAATAACTGAGATAAAATAACCCCAGAGTTACCACGAGCTCCCATTAATAATCCTTTAGCTAAACTTACACCGACTTTACCAGCATGCTGTGAAGGATTTGCTTTCACTTCACGTGCGCCTGAAGTCATTGATAAGTTCATGTTTGTACCGGTATCGCCATCTGGAACTGGGAATACGTTTAATGCATCAACAAGCTGAACATTATTTGTTAAATTATTGGCTCCTTGAATGATCATTTGTGATAAACGTTTTCCATCAATTTTTTGAATTGACACAGATTTTCCTCCTTAATGCACATTACAAGTTTATTACTTTAACTCCTTGTACGTAGATGTTTACAGAATCTACTGCTAGTCCTACAGTTTGATCTAATGTATATTTCACTTTAGTCTGCACGTTATGTGCTACTTCTGAAATTTTCGTACCATAGCTCACAATAATATACATATCAATATGTACTTCATCTTCATCTTTACGAACAATAACACCTCTAGTGAAGTTTTCTTTTCGTAAAATGTCTGTTAATCCATCTTTTAACTGATTTTTTGATGCCATACCTACGATACCGTAGCAATCTACTGCGGCACCTCCAGCAATTGTTGCAATTACATCTGTACTAATATCAATTTGACCGTACTTTGTTTTAATTTCAATTGACATCTCGTTTCCCCCTTCATAAATGGTGAAAGTGAGCTAGACTACTTTAGTTACTATCATATAATCTTTTTAAAGAAAATTCCATCGTTCTTTCTTTTTCACTCTCATATTTTATGTTTTTAATTACATTTTTTTATGATGAGCAAAATAGTCCATTGTTATTATACAACATGTACCACTATAATATGTCAAGCAATTTTTCTTGATTTCACCTTTTCTTCATTGACATATAGTGTCAAGTATTTTTTCTTGATTTCTTTTTCCTACGGTGTTGCATTCTCTTTTTAGTTGTGTTAAATTATAGTAGTGTTTTTAGCATCGCATAGAAGACTAACATTGAAAAATTACGTATGTTACGGTAGTTAAGGGAGGGAAATATAAATGGCTCGTGTTTGTGCTATCACTGGAAGAAAAGCTCGTTCTGGTAACTCTCGTTCTCACGCAATGAACGCTACAAAACGTAAATGGGGCGCTAACCTTCAAAAAGTTCGCGTACGCATCGACGGAAAAGTTCAACGTGTTTACGTTTCTGCTAGAGCATTAAAATCTGGCAAAATCGAACGTGTTTAATAATAAAAAAAAGAGCCGCTAGGCTCTTTTTTTATTATACCAATGGAAAAAGCACCGGTAATAGGTGCTTTTTTTAGTCTTTTTTGAAGGTATTTAACATCGCACGAACAATTCCACCAAGAAATTTAGGTAACTTAATTGTATAAAATCTCATGGTTTCCCTCCTAATCCCCATTACTCCACTTGTTCACTATATGATGCAAGGAGCAAAATTGTTTCTTCAATCAGTACTTCTTATCATCATTAATATGCCAGAAGTAAATGAAAAAGTACCTTTTTCCTCAACGAGTTCATTACTAATACAAAGTGTCGATCCCCACTCTATTGTTTTATTAGTAAGAGGATACTTAAAACCGTCAAGTGTAATGCCTTCTACCCTTTCAGTAACTGGTACAAATGATACGTATGGAAAATGTTCGTTTCCTTCAATTATATACATACCAAACTTTTTCACCATTATTTCATTTTTATTGTCCACAATACACATTTCTATATTTACTTCTAACCCTTTTAAAAGCATCTGAATATTCGCTAAACCATGATCAAGTCTTCCACCAGTAGCACCAAAAATACGAATTAATTTTGGTTTCTGTTCTAAGGCCCAGCTAATTGCAATTTCTAAATCTGTTTGATCTTTTTCTCGCGGGACAATATGTAATTCATTTGTTTGCTGCCTCATCCATGCTAATTCCTCATCAGTAACTGAATCATAATCTCCAAACGCAACAGCCGGAGTGATTCCTCTTTTCAGCAAACGGTACACTCCTCTATCAACGGCCGCCCAAACTACTTCTTCATTTTCATACCGAGAAAAATCTGCGCAGTATTCCGTAGGTCCTCCCGCTAAAATATGAATAATCATTTTTCCTTCCCCTTCTATTGTAAAAAGGCAATCTGCCATTCGGTAGATTGCCTTTCTCCTTATTTGCCACTCTAACATATATAAATAATGAAGTCTTAATGAACTAGAAGCTTTACTAGGATAAAGGTTCGTTCATTCTTTATCCGCGAATTACACGAATTGCTTCACCACGGTCTTTTTGATTATATACTGCTGATCCCGCTACAAGAACATTCGCTCCTGCTTCAATACAAAGTCTTGCTGTTTCAGCGTTGACACCACCATCAACTTCAATTTCCACTTCTAGATTTCGCTCTTTAACCATTTCTGCAACTTGTTTGATTTTCGGTAATACAGAATGAATAAACTTCTGTCCGCCAAATCCAGGATTTACTGTCATAAATAATACCATGTCTATATCTTCTAATACATGCTCAATCGTTGAAACCGGAGTATGCGGATTTAATACAACCCCTGCTTTAATGTCATGAGATTTAATTAACTGAATTGTACGATGTAGATGAGGACACGCTTCTACATGAACAGTAATAATATCCGCTCCCGCTTTTGCGAAAGTTGGGATATAGTTATCAGGATTTTCAATCATTAAATGTACATCTAGCGGTAACGATGTAATCGGACGGATTGCTTCTACAATTAATGGTCCAATCGTAATATTCGGTACGAAATGTCCATCCATTACATCGACGTGAATGTAGTCAGCTCCGCCTTTTTCTACATCTTTAATTTCTTCCCCTAATCTTGAAAAATCTGCTGATAAAATCGATGGTGCAATTTTAATCATGACTAATACCTCGGCTTTCTCTCTCTAATTTCTTCTACGAATTGTTTGTAATTCTTATAACGATATTCGGTAATCTTTCCTTCTTCAACCGCAGCTTTCACCGCACATTTCGGTTCAGCAAGGTGTGTACACCCTCTAAATTTACAGTATTGGCTCGCTTCTTTCAACTCTGGAAAACAATATGTAAGGTCTTCTACCTCTATATCTATGAAATCAAGCGAACTAAAACCAGGTGTATCAGCAACAAGCCCGCTCCCAACTGTAATTAATTCCACGTGTCTTGTCGTATGCTTTCCACGTCCTAAATGTGAAGAAATATCATTAGTTTTCAATTCTAAATCTGGACGTAATACGTTTAGCATGGAAGATTTCCCAACACCAGATTGGCCTGCAACGACGGAAATACAGCCTTCTAAGAATGGTTTCAGAATATCAATACTTTCCGATGTATTTATAGAAGTAAACAACACATCATAACCCATTTCACGATAATCATTTGCATAAGATTCAACAGTTTCTCTCATTTTTTCAGCTACTAAATCCATCTTACTAATACAAATAATCGGTTTAATGTTATGATATTCAATCAATACTAAAAATCGATCTAACAGTCCTGGATTAAAATCTGGTTCTACTGCAGAGAAAACAAGAATAGCTTGATCAACATTAGCAATAGGAGGTCTAACAAGTTCATTTTTCCGATCAAATACTTCTAATACATAACCTTCATTCGGATTATCCGCTTGAAAAACAACTTGGTCTCCTACAAGTGGCGTAATTTTATTCTTTCTAAATACACCACGCCCGCGACATTGTGTAATCCCTTCCTCATTCTGCACATAATAAAACCCACTTAGAGCTTTTACAATTTTTCCTTCTGGCATATAATTCTCCTTTATTTTGTATAAAATGAAACTGCAATTAAATATGAATAGACTAGAGTTCTTTAAACAATTATTTCAAAACCCACCAAATATATACCCAGGTTCATATATTTAATCTACCATCAAATTTGAAATATTATTTACAACAGTATCACTTTTACAGCTTTTTGAATCATATATTTTTGCCTGTTATACAGTCCACGATGTAGACAGCATAACAGGCAAGAGTAATAAAATCCATCTTCTATATAAGGACGATGGATTTTACTATTATTGAGCTGGATATGGTACTTCCTTGTCGATAATCGTTACTCCATCTCGGACAATTTTATAGTGTCCCTTTGCACCTTCTTGAATTACAAATTCTAAAGAAATAATCGCTGACTCAGTAATTGTTCTCGTTTCAACTGGTTTATCCATTTTTTGCTGCATATCTTCTTTATAAATTTCTATTGTTTGGGGCTTTTTCTCACCTGTTGCAGAAGCTTCATATGGGATAGAAATGTTATCCACTTTTACCGTTTTCGTCACTTTAGGCTTCGGACCATCGGAGATAACGACCGATACTGTATCTCCTTCTTTTAAAGGTGTCCCAGGCTTTGGTAACTGTGAAATAACAAGGCCTTTATCAACCGTATCTGAATACTCTCTTTTTATATCAGAAACAAGCTTTCTTTCATTTAAATAACCTTTTACACTATTTTCAGTCCATCCTGAAAAATCACCTGGTCTTATTTGATAAGGTCCTTTACTTACCCAAATTTTCAGTTCTTGTTCCGCCTCTATAACCATTTGATCAGGCGTTGGTATTTGCTCTACAATTTCACCTTTTGGCTTATCATTTTCAATATAATTTATTGTAACTTGTTTATATTTTTCTTCTAACTCAGCTCTTATACTCTCGAAATCTTTTCCTGTCAAATCACGCATCTTACTTTTCTTTTTCCCACCTGATTGATAGATAGTAATTTTAGAGTTTTCTTTCACTACTCTTCCTGCTATAGGATCTGTTTTTATCACTTTTCCGGCTTCAACATCATCTGTATATACAAGATTAGGTTCAGTAACTTCAAACCCTTTTTCAACTAATGTATTTACAGCTGTCGTATATTTCATACCAGCCACATCAGGAACCTTCACATCTTTCGGAATAAAGAAGCCTGGAATAACAGTAAGTGCTAAGGTTATCCCTATCGCTAAAAGTAAAAATGTTGTAATTAAAACTTTCAGCCATTTATTACTTCGTTTTTTCTTCTTACCTGATTCGGTCTCTTCTTTCCTTACTTGTTCATCCACTTTACTTCCTTTTAATACAATCGTTTCATCACTTACATTTTGAAATAGTTGTTCTTGTTGAATAATTGGAATCGCTTTCGTTGCTTCCATATCTTCTGGTATGTAAAACGGTTGTTCATTTATTCGTTCTGGGTATAGTGCTGTTTCAATATCTCGTTTCATCGCGTTAGCAGATTGATATCGATGAAACGGATCTTTCGCAGTTGCCTTTAATATAATATTTTCAACACTTTGTGGAATATTTTCATTCCATCTTTTTGGAGATGGCATTTCATTTTGTAAATGTTTTAACGCAATTGCAACAGCAGATTCACCAGAAAACGGTTGTCTTCCTGTTAACAATTCAAACATAACAATCCCAAGTGAATAAATATCTGATTGTTTATTCGCTATACCGCCGCGTGCTTGTTCTGGTGATAAATAATGCACCGAACCGAGCACCGAATTTGTATGTGTAATCGTTGCTGCACTTGTAGCTGTCGCAATTCCAAAGTCTGTGACTTTTATCACTCCATCATCTCGGATCAAAATATTGTGCGGTTTAATATCGCGATGCACAATCTCAAAATGATGAGCGTGTGCCATGGCGGACGTTAACTGCTCCATTATATCAAGAGCTTCTCCTATCGGTAACATCCCTCGATCAATTATGTATTGCTTCAATGTTCGTCCAGGTACATATTCCATTACAAGATAATATATACCATCCTCTTCCCCAACATCATACATATTCACAATATTTGGATGCGACAACGTTGTAACAGATTGCGCTTCTCGATGGAAACGTTTAATAAACTCTTCATTATTTGAATAGTCGAGTCTTAATATTTTTACCGCTACATCCCTGCCAAGTATATCATCATGAGCTAAATATACATTGGCCATTCCTCCACCGCCAATCATTTTCAGCAGCTTATAACGGTCATTTAAGCGTTTTCCAATCAGCACGTTGCACTTCACCTACTTTCGTTTGTCGAATCCGCATAATCAATAATAACGAGGGTGATATTATCTTCTCCACCACGATCATTTGCTAATTGAATGAGATGCTCTCCCTTCGCCTCGAGCTGTTCATTCAATTGTAAAATTTGCTGCATATCAGTCATAGGAACTTTGTTAGACAATCCATCAGAGCAAAGAAGCAATTGATCGTCTTCTTCGAGCACCAATGTTTTAACATCTAGTCCGACTTTTTCTTCTGTTCCTAAAGCTCTTAACAGAACATTCTTTTTCGGGTGATATTCTGCATCTTCTTTTGTAATTTCGCCGTGCCTAACAAGTTCATTTACAAGTGAGTGATCTTCCGTTACAAGCGATATTTCTCCCTCTGATACCATATAACAACGACTATCTCCTATATGACCTATTGTTACAAAACTAGGTGTACAAATCGCTACGATAACTGTTGTTCCCATGCCATTACATTCTGCATGCTGCTTAGAGTAAGCATATATGCGCTCATTAATAATTCCAACGTTAGTATGCAACCACTTTTCTACCTTTTTAGGCTCATTCATATTATGCGTTTGCTTCCAATAATCATGGAATAATTGAATAGCCATCGAGCTAGCTACATCGCCAGCTCGATGACCTCCCATTCCATCTGCTACTACCGCTAAAATATTTCCATCTAAATTGCGAAAAACTCCTGCACTATCTTCATTATGTTGACGAACTTTTCCTTTATCCGATAGAAACACGGCTTTCATCTTGTCACCTCGTCTCTTCTTTGCGCTCCTTTGCACGCAACTGACCGCAGGCTGCATCAATATCATGACCTTGTTCACGGCGAATTGTTACATTCACTCCACGATCTTTTAGCGTCTTTTCAAACAAGAAAATTTGCTCTCGTGGCGTACGTACATAATCACGTTCTGGCACGTAGTTTACCGGAATTAAGTTTACATGACATTTTACACCTTTTAAGAGCGCAGCAAGTTCTTCAGCGTGCTCAACTTGGTCATTTTCTCCTCCAAATAAGCCATATTCAAATGTAATACGACGCCCTGTTCTATTTACATAGTATTTAACAGCTTCCATTAAATCAGGTAGCTTATAAGCACGGTTAATCGGCATTAATTTTGAACGTATCTCTGTATTTGCAGCATGCAATGAAATCGCAAAATTGATTTGCATATCTTCTTCAGCGAACTTATAAATTTTTGGAACAATTCCACTTGTTGAAACTGTCATATGTCTTGCACCAATATGAATTCCTTTTTCATGATTTACAATGCGTAAGAATGACATTAAGTTATCATAATTATCAAATGGTTCTCCAATTCCCATAACAACAAGAGAACTTACACGTTCTTCTGTTTCATCAAGCGCACGCTGAACTTCTACTACTTGCGCTACAATTTCTCCAGCCTCTAAGTTTCGTTTTAACCCACCAAGTGTAGATGCACAGAACGTACAGCCAATGCGGCAACCCACCTGTGTTGTTACACAAATGGAATTTCCATACTCATGTCGCATTAGTACAGTTTCAATAGAGTACCCATCGTATAACTGGAATAGGAATTTAATCGTTCCATCCGAAGACGTTTGTTTTACTAAAGTGCTTAAAGTAGTAATATCAAAGGAATTCGACAATTTATCGCGCAATCCTTTAGCAAGGTTTGACATATCCTCATAATTTTTTACACGTTTTTTATATAGCCAATCAAAAATTTGTCCTGCACGGAACTTAGGTTCTCCTTGTTCCTTTAACCAATCTTGCATTTCATGAAGTTGTAAAGAATAAATTGATGGTTTCTTTGTCTCTAGATTTTTCTTTTGTTTTTTTACAGTCGTTTCCATGATGCTACACCTTCTTTCTTAAACAAGCAATATAAAAGCCATCTGTTGCAAAATAATGCGGTAAAATTCGTACTTGACCTTCATCAATATACGGATTTAACTTTTCTGGCATACGATCTTTTATCGTAGTATCCCATTCAAATTCAGGATGCTCTTGTAAAAATTGCTTTATTACTTGTTCATTTTCTATTTTTTCAATTGTACACGTACTATAAACGAGGCGACCACCTTGTTTTAAAAGTGGTGCTATTTTTTCTAGTATCGCAAGTTGAATCGTTGATAACCTTTCACTATCGCCCTTATCTTTACCTAACTTAATATCAGGTTTACGTCTAATAACACCAAATCCAGAACATGGTGCATCTACTAATATTTTGTCAAAAGATTCATTTGCAAAATGCTCTTGAACTTTTCTAGCATCTAAAGCCATCGTTTCTACATTTTCTAAACCAAGTCTCTTCGCCTGTTGTTCAATTAAACGTACTTTATGTGCGTGTAAATCAAGCGACATTACCTTACCAGATCTGTCCAAACGCTCTGCAATATGAGTTGTTTTTCCGCCAGGAGCAGCACAACTATCTAGAACTGTATCTCCTTTATTCGGTTCTAAAGCACGTGCTACAAGCATTGAGCTTTCATCTTGAATAGAAAGGAAACCTTTTTTGAACGCTTCTGTATGTGCGACATTTCCTCTTTCAATTTGAATTGCATCCTCTGACAATTCGCCACGTTTTGCTTCTATCCCCTCATCAGCTAATAACGCAACCGCTTCTTCTACCGTTACTTTATCAACATTTACACGTGCTGTCGGTACAGGTGGCAACATATTTACTTCACACATTTTCTCTGCTGTCTCTAAACCATATTCGGATGCCCATTCTTGTACAAGCCACATTGGATGACTCGTTGCAATTGCAAGACGTTCTACTGGATTTTCGATTTCTTCTAACGAAGGTACACCTTCTCGCTGAATTGAACGCAATACTCCGTTCACCATGCCTGAAATCCCATTATGCCCACGACGCTTTGCAATCTCAACTGCTTCATGAATGGCCGCTCTTTCTGGAACTCGGTCTAAATATAGCATTTGATATAGAGATAGGCGAAGCAACACTCTTACCCACGCTTCAACCTTTTTTCTTAAAAATGGTTGTAAATAATAATCTAGTGTGTCACGACGTTGAATTGTTCCATATACCATTTCAGTTAATAAACCAATATCTTTTCTGTCAATTGTATTTTTTTCAATCAGATTATTTAAAAGTAAGTTGCTATATGCACCACTTTTTTCTACTTGAATTAAGCCATCCAGAGCTAACTCACGAACATTTTGTCTCATTCATTTTCTCCTAACTTCGTACCAATTTCAGGTTTTGTTCCACGTAAAAATTGTGAACAACTCATACGCTTTTTACCAGATGGTTGCAATTCAGTGATTTTAACGCCTGTCTCATTCCCTGTTGCAACAACAAATCCATCTTCTTCAAGAGCTACTATTGTACCTGGTTCAGCTTTCTCTGTAATTGAGACCTTCTCTCCCCACCATACTTTAATAACTTGTCCTGCCAAAGTCGTATAAGCAACTGGCCATGGATTCAATCCGCGAATGTGATTGTATACTTCTTCACCTGTTTTTGTCCAATCAATTATCTCTTGCTCACGTTTAATATTATATGCAAACGTCACTTCAGCTTCACTTTGCTTAATTGGTTCTAGTTTACCCTGAATTAGTAAAGGAACCGTTTTAGATAAAAGGTGTGCTCCTGCTTCGCTTAACTTATCAAATAATGAACCTGTTGTTTCACGCTCTTCAATTTCTACTTCTACTTGCGTTAATATATCGCCAGCATCTAATTTTTCTACCATATACATAATTGTAATACCTGTTTTCTCTTTGCCTTTCATGATCGCATAATGAATTGGTGCACCACCGCGAAGTTCTGGAAGTAATGACGCGTGGACATTAATACATCCATACTTTGGTGCTTCTAAAATTTCATTCGGTACGATTTGTCCAAATGCCGCTGTTACAATTAAGTCTGGCTCTAATGCTAATACTTTTTCATATTCGTCTTTTTCACGAATTTTTAACGGCTGTAATACTGGAATACCATGTTTCTCCGCTTCTACTTTAACAGGAGTAGGTGTTAAAACCTTTTTTCTACCAACTGGACGATCAGGTTGCGTTACAACACCAACTACGTCATATCCGTCCTCGATAAGACGACGAAGCACCGGCACAGAAAAGTCCGGTGTCCCCATAAATACTACTTTCATCATTCAAAAACCGCTCCTTTTAAACCTATTCTAATTCGCCTGCTTCATAATATCTTTTCACTTTAGATGTAAATAAAACACCGTGTAAATGATCGATTTCATGCTGAATTGCACGCGCTAAGAAGTCATCCGCTTCTAATAAAAATATTTTACCGCGACGATTTTGTGCACGTACTTTAATGTAATCTGCACGCTCCACTTCACCATAAAGTCCCGGAAAGCTTAAGCAGCCTTCGGGACCTACTTGTTCACCACGTTTTTCTAAAATAACAGGATTAATTAATTCAATTTTCCCCGTATCATCACCTATATCAACAACAGCAACTTGTAAGCTTACACCTACTTGTGGCGCAGCTAGACCAACGCCGTCTGCAATTAACATTGTTTCATGCATATCTTTTAACAATTTCACTAACTTTTTATCAAAGTTAATTACTCTTTCGCATGGTGTTTCTAACACTTCATTTGGATGCTTTACAATTTCTAAAACTGCCATATTTCCCTCCGCTACATTAACATTGTTGGATTAAAATCAATTGAGATTTGTAGCTCTTTTTGCATTTCTGCTTGATAATGTTCATTTACCATTTTGAGCACGTTCTTTAAGTTTGGTTCCCGTTTGTATTTTATCATGCATTGGTAACGATATCTATCTTTTATCCTTGGAATTGCTGAAGCAACCGGCCCTAACACCATTGTTTGCCTTGAACAATGCGTTCGTAAATGACCGCCAATTTTTTCCGTCACTTGGACTGCCTTTAATAATTCCGGATGAGAGACAGTTACAAGTACAACGTAGTAATATGGCGGATATTGTCTCATTCGCCTCATTTGCATTTCTTGCTCATAAAATACATCATATTGTTGATTCTTTGCTAATTCTACACTGTAATGTTCCGGCGTATACGTTTGAATTACAACTTCCCCTGGCAATTCATGTCTTCCTGCACGTCCACTCACTTGTGTCAATAGCTGATATGTCTTTTCACTCGCCCGAAAATCAGGTAGATGAAGCATCGTATCCGCCGTTAAAACCCCAACAAGCGTCACCTTCGGAAAATCAAGCCCTTTTGCAATCATTTGTGTTCCAAGTAATATATCTGCTTTCTCTTCACCAAATGCCTTTAATAATTTTTCATGCATTCCTTTACGGCTTGTTGTATCCACATCCATTCGAATGACCCGCGCCTGTGGAAATAGTTTTGTGATTTCTTCTTCAACCTTTTGCGTCCCTGTACCAAAGAAACGAATATACGTACTATTACAAGCAGGACACTCCGTTGGCATATTTTCCTCATGACTACAATAATGACATTTTAAACGATGGTTCATTTTATGATATGTCAACGAAATATCACAATGCGGACATTGTACGACATACCCACAATCACGGCACATCACAAACGTAGAATGACCCCTTCTATTTAAAAAGAGAACCATTTGCTCTTTCTTTTCTAATCGATCTGCTATTTTTTCATGCAGTGCCTTTGAAAACATTGAGCGATTTCCATCACGAAGTTCTTCACGCATATCAACAATTTCTACAGTCGGCAAAGCTTGTTTGTTCATACGTTTTTCCATTGTAAGCAACCCATAGACACCTTTTTTCGCTCTAGCAAACGATTCAAGTGTCGGCGTTGCACTTCCGAGAACAATTGGACACTTATGGTATTGTCCTCTCCACACTGCTACATCTCTTGCATGATACTTTGGGTTATCCTCTTGCTTATAACTTGATTCATGCTCTTCATCAATAATAATGATTCCTAAATTTTCAAATGGAGCAAAAATAGCTGAACGCGCACCAACTACAACTTTCACTTCTTTTCTTAATATCTTTCGCCATTCATCATATTTCTCGCCAACAGAAAGCGCACTGTGAAGAACTGCAACTTGCGAACCGAACCTACCTTTAAAGCGGTCTACCATCTGGGGCGTTAGCGCAATTTCAGGAACAAGCACAATTGCTTCTTTTCCTTTCTCGAGCACCGCTGCTATAGATTGTAAATACACTTCAGTCTTACCACTTCCTGTAACACCATATAGTAAAAATGGATTGTAAGTTTCATTTGTAATTGATGACAAAATCGGTGTAATTACTTGTTTTTGTTCCTCAGTAAGCGGAAATGGTTTTGTTTGTTCAAAATCATCATCGTCATACGGATTCCGGTATACTTCTACATACTTTTCTGAGATTAGACCCTTTTTAACAAGTGCTTTTATTGGAGCATCTGTTATTTGTAATTCTTCTGTTAAATTTTTTAACGATACACTTTTGTAGTTTTCTACAAAATAATAGAGTACGTCTTGTTGTTTTTTACTTTTCAGTTCGAATGCTGCTAATTCCAATTTATTTGCCGGCAACTCCGGTTGAACTACTCTTTGTTTCTTCTTCTGCACTTTATCCTTTACTTGATAAACCACTTCAGTCGTACCATTTTTAATTTCTTGTTGAATAGTACGATATAGGTGCGGCTGCGCTTCGATAGCTTCCCAATCTATCGTTTCCTTCCCTTGAAATAAAGAAAGAATTTCTGGCGCAACTTCTTCTTGGTTGCGAAGTTGCAGACGCTTTTTATATGTTGCTTTTATCGCCGTCGGAAGCATTACCTGAAAAGCTGAAATCATATAACATAACGTTTCACTTGTAAGCCAATACCCAAGCTTTAATAATTCATCATTTAAAACCGGAGTGACATCTAATATTTCATACAACGCTTTTAACTTTTTACTTTCTAGGTCAACCGAATCCTTTATGCCAATAATAAAACCTTGCAATTTCCTCGGACCGAATGGGACTACTACACGCATTCCTGTTTGCACAATATCTTCCCATTTTTCAGGAATAATATAATCAAACGGTCGATCTGTTTGACGTGCAGGTACATCAACAATTACACTTGCAAACTTCATACACAATCATCTTCTAACATCATTTCTATTTGCTTTAATATTTCACGAGCTACTTCTTTCTTCGTTAAAAGTGGCAGCTCAATAATTTCTCCATTTTTTCTATACATTGTCACAATATTTGTATCCGTACCAAACCCAGCCCCTTGAGCTTTCACGTCATTCGCAACAATCATATTCGCATTTTTCTCACGTAATTTTCTCGTTGCATATTCCTCTATGTTTGTCGTTTCAGCTGCAAAACCGATAAGTAACTGTCGGTCCTTCTTCTCACCTAACATTTTTAAAATATCCACTGTTCTTTCTAATTCAATTACAGCATCGCCATTTTTCTTTTTCATTTTATTATCATGAACATATTTTGGACGGTAATCTGCAACTGCTGCTGTTTTGATGACAACATCCACATTCTGATAATGTTGAAGGACCGCCTCTAACATATCTTGTGCAGATTCTACTTGTATTGTTGTTACATGTAATGGTGACTCTAATGCTGTCGGTCCTGACACAAGTATGACATCAGCACCTAAGCTTGCTGCAACTTCTGCGATTGCATACCCCATCTTTCCAGAAGAAAAATTCGTCATAAAACGAACCGGATCAATCTTTTCACGTGTCGGTCCAGCTGTTATTAATATTCGCTTTCCTTGCAATGGTTTTTGTTCTGAGAAAACCTCTTCTAATCGTCCAATAATCACTTCAGGTTCTTCCAGTCTTCCTTTTGCTACATAACCACATGCTAAAAAACCTTCCCCAGGCTCAATAAATGTATATCCTAATGTTTTTAACGTCATCATGTTTTTTTGAACAATTTTATTTTCATACATATGCACATTCATAGCCGGTGCAATCCACACTGGAGCTGTAGTAGCTAACAAAGTAGTTGTAATCATATCATCAGCAATACCGCCAGCTAACTTTCCAATGCAATTAGCTGTAGCCGGTGCAACAAGTACAACATCTGCCCAATCCGCTAAATCAATATGAGCGATAACAGCCGAGTCTTTCTCATCAAACGTATCTGTATATACATCATGGCGGGAAAGTGCTTGAAATGTAAGAGGCGTAACAAATTTCATTGCCGACTCACTCATCATTACTTTTACAATTGCCCCCGCTTGTGTCAATTTACTCGTTAACGCCGCTGCTTTAAAAACCGCAATGCCTCCTGTTACACATAGAAGTATTTTTTTCCCTTTTAGCATATGACTCGTCCTCTTTCTTTTTCAAACTTATTCTGCTGAAATGGAATTTTTTCAGCTCGTCAGTGCTAGCATTTCGTTTCATCTTTATCCAAGTTCTTTTCAGCTCTGTCGTAAAAAAATAACAACCTACTTGTAAATAGGTTGTTACCGTTACATAGAAAATTATAAAGTCTATGTTTTAATTTGTCGAAAAGAATGTCTTAATCAATTATTTTGTCATCGCTTGGTACATATTTTAATACTTCTAAATCGATTTCTTCTAATGATTTACCTACACATTTATGAGAAACAGGATTTTCAATAACACAATTGTCAGCAATTTGCATTTCACGTGCACGCTTTGCAGCTACTGTTACAAGTGTATATTTAGAATCGATTTTTGTTAATAATGAGTCAATTGATGGATTTAACATAATTATAGACCCTCCGTCATTTCTTTATAGTATTTTGCCACTCTTTCGCGGCGGCAATGTTCACCAACCACAATTGCTTTAATTCGGTCGCAAGCTAATTCAACTTGATCGTTTTCTACAACATAGTCATAAGCGTCCATCATTTCGATTTCTTCTTTCGCTACAGTTAAACGATTTTCAATAACATCTTCAGTTTCTGTACCACGGCCGACAATTCGGTTCTTTAGTTCAGATAAACTTGGAGGTGCTAAGAAAATAAATACACCTTCTGGGAAGGCTTTCTTAACTTGAATTGCTCCTTGCACTTCAATTTCTAAGAACACATCTTTTCCTTCTTGTAACGTTTTTTCAACATAATCAATCGGTGTTCCGTAATAATTACCAACGAACTCAGCCCATTCAAGTAACTTTTCATTACGAATCATGTCTTCAAATTCTTCTCTCTCTTTAAAGAAATAATCCACACCATCTACTTCACCTTCACGCGGTTTACGTGTCGTTACTGAAATAGAGTACTGAAAACGTGTGTCTTCATGGCTAAACAGCTCTTTTCGAACCGTTCCTTTCCCGACACCAGAAGGTCCCGAAAGAACGATGAGCAATCCTCTTCTACTTCTCATAAATATGTAAAACCTACCCTTCCTCACTTAAATCTTCTTTATTATTCAAACGATGTGCAATCGTCTCTGGCTGAATTGGACTTAATACTACATGCCCATCATCCATAACAATAACCGCCCTTGTTTTTCTCCCATACGTAGCATCAAGCAAAGCATTATGTTCACGCGCTTCCTGTACTGTTCGTTTAATAGGAGCTGACTCCGGACTTACAATAGCAATAATTCGATGAGCAGATACAATATTTCCGTATCCAATATTTAAAAACCGCATGGCCATAGCTTGCGCCTCCTAGTAAGTCTATCCGATTTCTCCACCACATATAACTTTATATATTTTTTGAAAGCTACTCAATATTTTGTACTTGTTCACGAATTTTTTCAAGGTTATTTTTCATTTCTACGACATATTTTGAAATTGTTAAGTCATTTGCCTTAGAACCTATCGTATTAACTTCCCTATGCATCTCTTGCACGATGAAATCCATTTTCCTTCCAACAGGCTCTGTAATTTGCAGTGCTTCACGAAATTGATCTAAATGACTTTGTAATCGAACTAATTCTTCGTGAATATCTGAACGCTCTGCAAATATTGCTACTTCTGTCAACAATCGTTGTTCATCTAAATCTTGGTTATGTAATTCTTTTAAACGATTTTCTAATCGTTCACGATATTTTTGTGTAACAATTGGTGCATGTGGAATAATTGCATTTACACAATTATGAATCTCTTGCAAGCGATATGCTATATCTTTATGTAATCGTTCTCCTTCGCCATCTCTCATCGTTTTCAACATATGAGCAGCTTGGCGAACAGCCTCATATAAACCGGTTTCAAATTGTTCATTTACATTTTCTATTTCTTCAACTGCCGTTACTTCTGGCATTCCCATTAGCTGCCCAAGTGTAATAGAATCTTGTAATTGAAATTTCCCTTTTATATCTTCCATAATGGATTGGTACTGCTTGAGAAGTTCCCAATTCACAGTTAATTTTCTTTCAACAAGCCCTTCACCTGCTATACTAATAGACACTTCAATACGTCCACGGCGAACTTGCTTTGCAATTATTTTACGAATCTTGTCTTCAAATACCATCATTTGCTTCGGAAGCCGAATACTCATTTCTAAAAAACGATGGTTCACCGACTTCATTTCTACTGTTATTTGAAAAGTATCGTTTTCTATCTTTGATCTTCCAAATCCTGTCATACTACAAATCATCTTTATCACATCCAAGCCATGAAATAACTCAATGAAAAAGGTAATAGAGACAAGGCTCTACTACCTTCATTAAATTATATCATATTTTCATATCATTGACTATTTCAAGTTTAATCCCTTCTTATATAACAGTGGCTTTTTCTTTTTTTCCTTTTTTCTTGTTAATAAAGATCCTACTAATAAGAAGGTCGGAATAGATGATAATCCCCCAATTAGCAACCAATCTCGTGCTTGTATCGGCATTGTGCTAAAAATCGGCTGTAATGGTGGATAATATATAACTACAAGCATTAACAGTAAAGAAATAATAACCGACCCTACTAAATATATATTTCCAAACGGGTTGCGGTGAAATATAGAATGTTCACTACGACAATCAAATACATGAATAAGCTGAGCCAGTACTAATGTTGCGAAAGCTACCGTTTGTGCATACTTCAATTCATTCGGATGCTGGTTAAATGCAATAATAAACGCTACTAATGTCACTGCTCCGATTAGAAAACCACGACTTATAATTTTCCACGCAAGCCCTCTAGCGAACACCCCTTCTTTCGGATGGCGTGGTGTTCTCTTCATCACGTCTCCTTCAGCCTTATCCAAACCTAATGCCATCGCTGGTAAACCGTCAGTAACTAAGTTCACCCATAAAATTTGAATTGGAACCATCGGCAATGGCAGTGCAAGTAACATCGCAAATAACATAACTAAAATTTCACCAACGTTTGATGCTAACAAATAACGAATAAACTTCCGAATATTTTCATATATGTTTCTACCTTCTTTAATCGCCGATTTAATCGTAGCAAAGTTATCATCTAACAACACAAGTGAAGAAGCTTCTTTTGCAACATCTGTCCCTGTAATTCCCATCGCAATCCCTATATCCGCTGTTTTAATAGCCGGAGCATCGTTCACCCCATCACCTGTCATAGCTACTATATGCCCCTTATTTTGCAGCGCCTTAACGATTTTCAATTTATGCTCAGGAGACACACGAGCGAATACATACGTATCCTCTACAATATCTTCTAATGCCTCTACATCCATATTCGCAAGTTCTACACCTTCAACAACGCGTCCACCCGCGGGTAAAACCCCTAGCTGTTCCGCAATTGCCATTGCTGTCACTTTATGATCTCCCGTAATCATTACCGTTCTAATACCAGCTTCCTTACACTCTTTCACTGCTTGCGCCACTTCTAGTCTTGGCGGATCTATCATTCCTTGTATTCCAACAAGCATAAAATCCTGCTCTACTTCTCTTTCATGTTCAATTGAATCTGTAGCTTTTAACGGTTTAAATGCCACCGCAATCGTTCGTAAAGCTTGACTTCCTAAACTATGAATCGCTGCCTGCACTTCTTTTCGATACATTTCACTTAAAGGTTGCTGCTTATTTCCCCACAAAATTGTTTGACTCATTTGCAAAAGAACATCTGGTGCTCCTTTTGTAATAACAAATTTTTTGCCTTCACGATCACGAACAATAACACTCATCATTTTTCTAGTTGAATCAAAAGGAAATTCACGAATGACTTCAAACTTTCCTTTAAGAGCTTCACGTGATATTCCCGCCTTCATTGCAGCAGCAACGAGAGCTCCCTCTGTCGGATCCCCATCTAACACATACGTCTTTTTCTTTTGAATAACATTCGCATTATTACATAAACAGCCAAATGTAAGTAGTTGATACAATGATTTCGTCTTAGTAGGGTCAATTACTTCTTCACCTTTCATAAACGAACCTGCCGGCTCATAGCCTTGACCTGTTACTTTCCACAATTCTCCTCCTGACCACATATGTGTTACCATCATTTTATTTTGTGTCATTGTTCCTGTTTTATCTGAGCAAATAACAGAAGCACAACCTAACGTTTCTACAGCTGGCAACTTTCGCACAATTGCCCTTTTTTTAATCATACGCTGTACGCCAAGTGATAGCGCAACCGTAACGATAGCTGGCAATCCTTCTGGAATAGCCGCAACAGCAAGCGAAACCCCAGCCAAAAACATGTGATACACTTCATTCCCTTGATATACACCAGCTAGTACAACAAGAGCCGTCAAAATAAGAGCAACAATAATTAAAATTTTTCCAAGCTGTTCTAATCTTCTTTGTAATGGCGTTTCCATTTGCTCAGCATTTTGCAACATATTTGCAATTTGCCCCATAGCTGTATTCATTCCAGTCGCTACGACTACCCCTGTTCCAGCACCTCTCGTTATCATCGTCCCCATAAATGCCATGTTTTTTTGATCACCAATTGAAACGTCTTGGCCTTGTAACGCCTCTACCTTCTTTTGTACAGGTAATGATTCTCCTGTAAGAGCCGATTCTTCAATATATAAACTTGAAGATTCCACAAGGCGAACATCCGCGCCAATACGGTCACCACTAGAAAACTTAATAATATCACCTAGTACAAGCGCTTTTGACGGCGCTTTTATCCACTTCCCATTTCTTAGTACAGTAACTTGAGGGGCTGCCAATTCTTTTAAAGCTTCCAGCGATTTTTCAGCTTTCCTCTCTTGAAAGAAACCGAGGACACCATTGATAATAACAATTGCAACAATTGCAATCGAATCAATATACTCTCCTAAAAAAGCTGAAATAATTGTAGCACCAAATAAAACAAGTACCATAAAATCTTTAAATTGCGCTAAAAACACCATAAGCGCAGAAGGCCGCTTTGCTTCTTGCAATTCATTTGTACCAAATTTCTTTAATCGGCCCTCTGCTTCTTGCTCTGTAAGACCTACCTCCACATTCGTATTCGTTCTTTCCTCCACTTCATGTGCTCGCATTTCATACCAGTTCATCCTGCCATCGACCTCCTGATTCCAGACATACTCTAATGAAAGCTTATTCAGCCTCGTCCAAAAAAATGCTATAATTAACTTTTAGTTAGAAAGGAGTGTTCATTCATGGCATTCGATGGATTATTTACAAGAGCAATTACACATGAAATTGCAAATTCTCTTCAAACAGGAAGAATTTCAAAAATATATCAACCCTCAAAATATGAAGTTTTATTACATATTCGAGCAAACGGAAAAAATCAAAAGCTGATTCTTTCATCTCACCCTACATACGCGCGTATGCACTTAACAAATCAAAACTACGATTCACCAGCGCAACCGCCGATGTTTTGTATGCTTCTTCGCAAACATTTAGAAGGTGGATTTATTGAAAAAATTGAACAGATTGACTTAGAACGTATTATTCAAATTACAGTCCGCAGTCGCAATGAAATCGGTGACGAATCAGTAAAAACATTAGTGATTGAAATAATGGGACGACACAGTAATATTATCTTAGTAGATACGAAAACAAATGTTATTTTAGATAGCTTAAAACACGTTTCTTTAGCGGTAAACCGACATCGTACTGTATATGCTGGAGCTGAATATGTTGCCCCACCAGCACAACATAAAGTTAATCCGCTTCTTATTGAAACAGAAGATGATTTTATTAAACCGCTAGACTTTTTATCTGGCAACATGGACAAACAACTTGTCGGAGCATTCATGGGAATTTCCCCATTATTTGCAAAAGAAGTTGTAAAAAAAGCAGGTATGGCAAATGAAAAAGCGTTATCTGAAGCTTTCTTCAACTTGCAAAAACCTTTGCTAACACATCAGTACGTGCCAGCAATGATAACAGCAAATGGAAAAGAGTTCTTTTATCTATTCCCTCTTTCTCACTTACAAGGAAACGAAAAAACATTTTCATCTGTTAGTGAATTATTAGATCGTTTCTTCTTTGGGAAAGCAGAGCGCGATCGTGTAAAACAACAAGCTCACGATTTAGAACGCTTTATGCAAAATGAAAAAACAAAAAACGAAAAGAAGCTAATTAAACTAGAAAAAACATTACAAGATGCCGGAAAAGCAGATAAATATCAACTATTTGGAGAGCTACTTACAGCCAATATGTACGCTTTGAAAAAAGGTGATAAAGAGATTGAAGTCGTTAACTATTACGACGAAAATGGTGGGACTGTAAAAATCACATTAAATCCTTTAAAAACACCATCTGAGAATGCACAACGCTATTTCCAAAAGTATCAAAAAGCGAAAAATTCAGTTGCTATTGTAGAAGAACAAATCGTAAAAACAAATGAAGAAATTCTTTATTTCGATAGCTTACTTCAACAAATGGAGGCTGCTTCTTCAAAAGATATTGAAGAAATTCGTGAGGAATTGGCCGAAGAAGGTTATGTACGCAATCGTAAGACGAAAAACGCAAAGAAAAAACCGACAAAAACAGTGTTAGACAAATATTTAGCTAGTGATGGTACAGAAATTTTCGTCGGTAAAAATAATAAGCAAAATGATTATTTAACAACGAAATTCTCCCGTCGTGATGAAATTTGGTTACATACGAAAGACATACCTGGGTCCCACGTTGTCATTCGTTCTCTTGAACCTACGGAAGAGACTTTACACGAGGCCGCTAAAATCGCTGCTTATTACAGTAAAGCAAAAGATTCTAGCTCTGTTCCTGTAGATTTCACAAAGGTACGCCATGTCAAAAAACCGAGCGGTGCAAAACTTGGATTTGTTACATATGACAATCAACAAACATTATATGTAACACCAGATGCTGATACAGTAATGAAATTAAAAGCGTAAATACTTAAAAATGCGTTGCTAGCAAGCAACGCATTTTTCTATGTATTCAGCTTAGTTCATATACCCATTCACTAATTCATAACATCTTTCTTTTGTCATCTTATATTTTTCATCTGCAGCTTCGATATATTTCATCGTTCCATTATTTTCATCTGTAACAATTGCTTTAACTTTACTTTCCTAACTTCAATATTGTCAAAAAATTTGACAGTTCTATTTCATATTTGTATAAATTTTTTTACAGTTTGTAAAGAAATTTAATCTTGAGTTGATGTTTTTTTCATTCTCCCACTGCTAATTGAAGTAATCTGTATTTCACGAGCAGCCCACCGCCCACAAATAATGGGCTAAATTTCTTATCTTCTCTAAAACATATGTAATTCCCACTATCTTTTCTCTAAAGATATTTTTTGGCACGCTATTTGCTTTATTCAATACTGTGAAAAGGGGGAATTAACATGACTTTAAAAATTAATAAAATCCAAAATCAACTACAAAACTATGCAATTGATGGATTACTTATTACAAAAAAAGAAAATCTCCAATATGCAACAGGCTTTACAGGTAGTGCTGGTGTCGTCTTACTCTCTGCGGATCAAGCTGTTTTTATAACTGATTTTCGCTATGTAGATCAAGCGAAAGCACAAATAAAAGACGCGGAAATCATTATGCATAAAGGGAATTTGGAAGAAGAAGTTGCCAATCAAGTATCGAGATTACACATTCAAAAACTTGGAATTGAAGAAAATAACATGACATTGCAACAATATAAAAACTTACAAAAATACGTACATGCGGAAATGGTGCAAGTGTGCGAAATCATCGAAAATATTCGTATTATTAAAGACACGCCCGAAATAGAAACAATGAAAATCGCAGCTACTATTGCTGACGAAGCATTTCACCACATCCTTACGTTTCTAAAACCAGGAATAAGTGAAACTGATGTCCGAGATGAATTAGAATTTTTCATGCGAAAAAAAGGAGCTACATCCTCATCATTTCAAATTATTGTAGCTTCTGGTGTTCGTTCTTCTCTTCCCCATGGCGTTGCATCAAATAAAATAATCGAACGAGGTGATATCGTTACATTAGACTTCGGTGCACTTTACGACGGATATTGTTCCGATATAACACGCACTGTAGCAATCGGGGAACCATCAGAAGAATTCAAAAAGATATACAATGTTGTACTTGAAGCATTAAAACGCGGAACTGAAGCAATTAAACCTGGAGAAACTGCGAAAAGTATCGATGATATAACGAGAGATTACATTACAGAGCATGGATACGGTCAATACTTTGGCCACTCTACCGGGCACGGTCTTGGGTTAGAAATACATGAACCGCTTCGCCTATCCCAAGAAAGTAAGGCTACTTTAGAAGAAGGTATGGTTGTTACGGTTGAGCCGGGTATTTATATACCGAACTGGGGCGGTTGTAGAATTGAAGATGATATCGTCATTACAAAAGACGGATATGAAGTTATTACAAAATCAAATAGAGAACTAATTGTTATTCCTTGTTAAAAGCATGGCCTTTTTTAAAAGGAGTTTTTCTCTACACATAGAATTCTTTCTCTGGAGTCACCGTTTAATTTCAATTGAATTTTGTAATCGACAAGATAGATGGTTTACAAGTTGAATTTTCAAAACTTGTTTCCATGATGCATTACGCACGCTATACAACAATGCAAGCGGTGGAAGGCTTAACAATGGAAGAACTTGATTATTTATATGATGAGGAAGCAAATTCAATTGGCATGTTATTGTACCATATGGCTGCTATTGAATTTTACTACCAAATTCATACCTTTGAAGATCGCGAACCGACTGATGCTGAATTAGAACGTTGGTTACCTGCTGTTGAGTTAGGGGATCTTGGACGAGAAAAAATAAAAGGAAACTCCATAGAGTTTTACATCCATACATTACAAGAAGTACGCTCTAAAACAATTGAAACTTTTCAATCGTTACCTGATTAATGGCTATTTAAAACGACAGACTTTTGGCATGACAAACCAGCAAATAACTACTTTAAGTGGTTTCACGTATTTGAAGATGAGATCAACCATCGCGGACAAATTCGTTTAATTAAAAAGATGCAAAAAGCTCATTCAGTAAAGTAAGAAAATGCCACCGAATAAGGTGGCATTTTCTTTTATTCATTAACGAATAACTTTTCGTTTACTTTTTTAGCGACTACCGCTACCGAAATTAAAATGCATATTAAATATAGCATTTTCGCAATAAATAACCACCCTTGAAACATTACAATTCCATCTATTATCTCATTTCCTTTCAATAACAAAAACGGAATCGTGCTAATTATAATAACAAACTCGATACTGAAAACAATTTTCTTTTTTCGACTATATGCTTTCCATTCATCCCAGCGATACATAGGAGCAAAAATCAATACTCCTATACATAATATAACTGGTACCCATTCACTTTTAAGAAATTGCCCTGAAATAACTGATAATAGTAAACAAACGAGCACACCATAATACCCTATTTTCTCTCTCATTCGTACTCCCCCATTCTACTTCGCCTTTAATATGTAACTTGCTATGCTTATAACAATTCTTAGAAAAATAACAACTACAAGTACAATATAAAGACCTTTTGCAGAAGACATCCATTCTTGAAAAATAGACATTTTCTCCATCTGTTTCTGCCCTTCTATTAAAATAAACCCTATGAAAAATGAGCAAACAACAGTGATACCTATCATAATTCCAATGCTTTTCTTGCTATATTGTTTCATATCATCCCAGTTATATAACAGTACAAAAACAAACCCGAAAACAGGTATGATACTTACCCATTCATTGTTTGTAAACTGACTTAAAATGATTAATAGACTGCAAGATATGATGAATCCCCAAAATCCAATTTTTTTGTGCATAGCTCCTCCTTAAATTCCATTTTTAGGATTAATTGTATTGTAACATCCATTTCTCATTCTTACCATTACAGTACATGAAATTTTCTTTTTTCTATACTCACATACTTTCACTGCTTTCATACAATGAACTACACAAATGCCTAAAGGATGTGCATGTTATGGGAGTTGAATTAACGCTGTTGCACGCTCTCTATATTCTTTGTTTACTCACTATTATTACCTTTTTTATTCTCCGGAAAGATACGACGATTATTTGTATCGTTTTTATCTTTTTATTAGCATTAACCGCTACAAGTTCTATCCCTCTTGCTATTAGCGGTATTTTTCAAAGTTTCATTTTCGCCATTACTGAGCTATTACCAACAATATTGATCATCTCCATTATCGTATCAATGAGTAATCTACTCGTTCATACTGGCATAAATGATACGATGATTTCACCATTTACAAAAATGATTCGTACCCCTACCCTCGCCTACTGGATTATCGGAGACTATTTACCGAAAGGTTCACACGGAATTATTAACGACTTAGGAATCGCCTTATCTCAAACGGTTCCTTTAAATCAATATGTATCCGCAGGAACATTAACTATCGTTGGTGTTATAACAGGGTTAGATGGATCAGGTTTTTCAGGTATGTCACTTGCTGGTTCGATTGCAAATCTTTTCGGCACAGCACTTGGTCATGGAACAGCTACATTAACAGCACTCGGACAAATTGCAGCTCTATGGACCGGGGGAGGAACATTAATTCCTTGGGCACTTATTCCTGCCGCCGCTATATGTAAAGTAGATCCATTTGAACTCGCACGTCGAAACTTTTTACCAGTTGTTATCGGCTTAATCGTCACCACTATCGTTGCGATGTTTATCCTATAACGAAAGCAAGTATTCTCTTGCTTTCGTTTTTTTCATTGTAAAATTCATCATTAATTACTGACTTTCAAAAGGGATTATTTATATGTTAGCGAAATTATATTAGGAGAGTATTTATTTCAAAACGTTTACGAAGAACAGATCACTCCAATTAGAAAAGGGGACATACCTATGAATGAATTGATTTTCGTCTTATTAATTTGTCCATTACTTATCTTTATTGTTTCTGTTATTGGAACACGTAGAACGAAAATGTATTACGTAATGCCGATTGTAACGTTTGCTAGTTTTTTAATACTAGGTGTTATCGCCTTTACTCCAAAGTTTTTCTTTTGGGTTGGCATGTATAGCATCTTCTCGTTTATTGTTTCTTATATGACTCTATTGTTTGTGAGAGGATATGAGGTTGCGGAAAATGCTAAGTAATTATCATTAAGGAGATTGTAATATGGTTTTCTTTGATATCGATGGAACTTTACTTGACTATGATACCGCTGAGAGAAATGGCATCTCACATTTCTTCCAAGAGTATAATGGTATTTTTTTAGGAAATGAATTAGAGGCTACGAAACTATGGCACGAATTATCCGAACAATATTTCAATAAATTTTTATCCAAAGAATTATCTTTTCAAGACCAACAAGGGTTGCGAATATCTCATTTATTTAAAGTATATGGAGTTGATTTATCACCCCAGGAATCTCAGCATAGATTCAATCAATATATAGAACTATATAAGAAAAACTGGATCGCGTTTGAAGATGTACTCTATACATTACAAAGCTTGCAGCAAGGAGGATACTCATTAGGTATCATCAGTAATGGGGACTATGAACAACAAATCGAAAAATTAACAGCTCTAAACATTCTACAATATTTCAAATATATTTTTACTTCTAGTGAAATTGGTATATCAAAACCAGATCCGGAAATTTTTCACAGCGCCGTATTACAATCGAATCTTGAAATGAAAGATTGCTATTATATTGGCGATCGATTAGAAACAGATGCCATTAGTAGTACAACAGCCGGCATGCAAGGGATATGGTTAAATCGGAATAATTCGCAGCTAAAATGCGCTGTTCCTACTATATGTTCTTTACATGAAATTTTAACAATGATATAAAAAGACGACCGCGTTCCCCCGCAGTCGTCTTTTTTCATATTACGCTGTAACCCAAGCCTCGTCCGCTGGATTTTTACGCCACTCTTGTAATTTTTTCGTTTCAGCTTGTCCAATCATACCTTTTTCTGCTGCAACTTCAGTTAATGCACTGTAATCACTTAAAGAATATGATGCTACGTTAGCTGCTTCTAGTTTCTCTTTTCCTGACTCAAGCTCGTATGTGAAGATTGATACGATTCCTAATACTTCACAACCAGCTTCGCGAAGTGCTTCTACACATGTAATTGCACTACCTCCAGTTGAAATTAAGTCTTCTACTACTACTACTTTTTGACCTTTTTCAGCTTTTCCTTCGATTTGGTTCCCTTTACCGTGGCCTTTTGCTTTACTACGTACGTAGCACATTGGTAAATCCATACGATCGCTTACCCATGCAGCGTGCGCAATACCAGCAGTTGCTGTTCCTGCAATAACTTCTACAGTTGGGAAGTGCTCTTTAATTAACTCTTCTAATCCAGCTGCAATCGCTTGACGTACTTTTGGATAAGATAAAGTTAAACGGTTATCACAATAAATTGGTGATTTCATACCAGAAGACCATGTGAATGGATCATTCGGTTGTAAAAATACTGCTCCAATTTCTAATAAATGCGATGCGATTTCTTTTTTCATACTGTTACACCTTCCCACTGTTGTTTTACTGTTTTATACGCTTCAAGCGGATTTTCTGCTTTCGTAATACTACGTCCAACTACGATGTAGCTTGAGCCAAGTTCCCTCGCACGTTTCGGTGTTGCTACGCGCACCTGGTCATTTACATCATCACTTGCAAGACGAATCCCCGGTGTTACTGTTACAAATTCATCTCCGTATACTTCACGTAATTTTGGAACTTCAAGTGTTGAACAAACAACTCCATCAAGTCCACTTTCTTTCGTTAATTTTGCATAATGAGCAACCGCTTCTTCTAACGTTTTCTCAATGCCGATCTCTTTTTTCATCATAGCTTCCGAAGTGCTTGTTAGTTGTGTAACTGCAATACAAATCGGTCTCTCTTTTCCTTCTTGCTTACCTTCCTCTAATCCCTCAATCGCCGCTTTCATCATGCTACTTCCCCCAGCAGCATGAACATTTACCATATCAACATCTAGACTAGCTAGGCTACGCATAGCGCTTTTTACTGTATTCGGAATATCATGAAGTTTTAAATCTAGGAAGATCTTATGTCCCTTTTCTTTTAAGTACGTAATAATTGCAGGGCCCTCTTTGTAAAATAACTCCATACCAACTTTGACAAATAACTCTTCCCCTTCAAAGTGGTGTAAGAATTGTTCTACTTCTTGTTTCCCTGGAAAATCTAGCGCAACGATTAACGACTGTGACATGTTTGCTTCCAGCTCCTTCCTTGACATTCCGAAATGTGATCGAATCCTAATTCATCTAATAATGCTGGTAACTCTTCAATAATTGTCGGACATACGAACGGATCTATGAAGTTCGCTGTACCTACTGCAACTGCGCTTGCACCAGCGTAGAAGAACTCAATTACATCTTCCGCTGTCTCAACACCACCCATTCCGATAATTGGAATGTTAACCGCTTGGCTCACTTCATGCACCATACGAATTGCCACTGGCTTAATCGCAGGACCTGATAGTCCGCCAGTACGGTTTGCTAAAATTGGTTTAGCTGTTTTTAAATCTAGACGCATACCAAGCAATGTATTAATCATCGTTAAACCATCTGCACCTGCATTTTCAATCGCTTTTGCAATCTCCACAATGTTTGCCACGTTCGGTGACAATTTCACATATACAGGTACTTCAGAAACCTCTTTTACTCGCTTCGTTAAATCAGCAGCAATTTCAGGATTTGTACCAAAAGCGATACCACCTGTTTTTACGTTCGGACAAGAAATATTTAATTCTAGTGCATGGACATTAGGCGCTTTAGAAATTTCCTTTGCAACTGCTACGTAATCCTCAGCTTGTGAGCCCGCAACATTCGCAATGATTGGAAGATCAAATTGTTCTAACCATGGTAATTCAGAATTCATTACTTTTTCTAAACCTGGGTTTTGAAGTCCAATTGCATTTAACATGCCGCCCGGTGTTTCAGCAACACGAGGCGTCGGATTTCCATAACGTGGTTGTTCTGTCGTCGCTTTAATCATGATTGATCCTAGTACACTTAAATCGTAAAACTGTGCATATTCACGACCAAATCCAAAGCATCCAGATGCCGGTATAATTGGATTTTTTAATGACAATCCCGGTAATTCAACTTGCAATCTGCTCATAGTACAACCTCCCCGATTGGAAATACTGGTCCGTCGCTACACACCTTCTTGTAAGAATGTCCATTTGGATCTTCTTGTAAGTGGCATACACAGGCGAAACAAGCTCCAATACCACAACCCATACGTTCTTCTAATGAAATATAGGCTTTTTTCTCTTTGTAACGTCCTTCTAATGCACGAAGCATCGCTAACGGACCACATGAATAAAGAATGTCAAAGTCAATTCCATAATTGTCAATTACATCTGTGACAAACCCTTTTGTACCGTGTGTGCCGTCTACTGTTGCAACATACGTATCACCAAGTTCTGCAAATTTTTCTTCGTAGAAAACCACATCTTTCGTTTGAAAACCTAAGATGTGAATGACGCGTACACCTTTTGCAACGAGGCGCTGTGATAATTCATAAAGTGGTGGTACACCAATTCCCCCGCCTACTAACAAAGCTGTTTGACCAGCTTCTGCTTCTTCTACAGGAAAACCATGTCCTAATGGTCCTAGTACATCTACCATTTCACCTTGTTTTCTAGTTGCTAATGTTTTTGTCCCTTGCCCTTCCGCACGATATAGCATTGTAAACTCATTCTTCTCTTGATCTACATTACAAATACTAATCGGGCGGCGCAGAAGGGGCGCAATGCCCTCTGCTACCTTAATGTGTACAAACTGCCCTGGTTCGTTCATTTGCTGTACTAACGTTCCTTGAAGCACTAATTCGTAAATGTTTTTTGCGATTTCTTTTTGGTTAACGACGATCATATTTTGCTTTTGCATCATGCATGTACCACCTCGTGACGCTTTGTTTGCGTAATTTCTTTCATTGAATGAGCTGAGAATGTCATAGATTCTAATACTCGTAAGATTGCTCTCGTTGTATCAAGTGATGTTAAGCAAGCCACACCATTTTCTACTGATTCACGGCGAATGCGGAAACCATCACGCGCTGGTTGTTTTCCTTTTGTTAATGTATTGATTACAAACTGTGCTTTTCCTTGACGGATAATATCTAGTAAGTTGTAGTCTTCAGAATCAATTTTGTTTACAACTTGTACTGGGATATTTTGCTCTGCTAATGTTTGTGCTGTTCCAGCTGTTGCTAATAAGTTATAGCCGATTTCGTGGAAACGTTTTGCAATTTCCATCGCCTCTTCTTTATCTTTATCCGCTACAGTGATGATTACTGATCCGTGCGTTGGGATGTTAATTCCTGAGGCAACTAGCCCTTTGTATAATGCTTTTTCAAGCGTTAAGTCTTTCCCCATTACTTCCCCTGTTGATTTCATTTCAGGTCCTAATGTTGTATCAACTGAGCGTAGTTTTGCAAATGAGAATACTGGTGCTTTTACATATACTTCTTTCTCTTCTGGGTGATAGCCAGTTCCGTATCCTTGCTCTACTAGGTTTTGACCTAAAATAACTTTCGTTGCAACATTCGCCATCGGTACGCCTGTAATTTTACTTAAGAATGGTACTGTACGGCTCGCACGTGGATTTACTTCAATTACATACACTTGATCTTTGAATACTACAAACTGGATATTTAGTAATCCAACAATGTTTAATCCTTTTCCAAGTGCAATTGTATGTTCGATAATTTGTTCTTTCAGTTTTGCAGATAAGCTCTGTGGTGGATATACTCCAATTGAATCACCAGAGTGAACTCCAGCGCGTTCAATATGTTCCATAATACCTGGAATGAATACATTTTCACCGTCTGAAATTGCGTCTACTTCAATTTCTTTACCAACCATGTAACGGTCGATCAATACAGGATGCTCTGCGTGAACTTTAACTGCGTTTTTCATGTAGTGCAGTAATTCTTCTTGACGATATACGATTTCCATCGCACGTCCACCTAGTACGTAAGATGGTCTTACTAATACTGGGTAACCAATTTTGTCAGCGATTGCTACCGCTTGTTCTACAGTTGTTGCTGTTTTACCAACTGGTTGCGGGATACCTAATTGTGTTAATGCAGCTTCGAATTTATCACGATCTTCTGCACGGTCTAAATCTTCAAGTGATGTTCCTAAGATTTTCACGCCGTGTTCTTCTAATTTCGCCGCTAAGTTAATTGCCGTTTGTCCACCGAACTGAACGATAACACCTTCTGGCTTCTCTAAATCAATGATGTGCATTACATCTTCGATTGTTAATGGTTCAAAGTATAATTTGTCAGAAATACTGAAGTCTGTTGAAACTGTTTCTGGGTTGTTATTAACAATGATTGCCTCATATCCAGCTTCTTTAATTGCCCATACAGAGTGAACTGTTGCGTAGTCAAACTCAACACCTTGACCGATACGGATTGGACCAGACCCTAGTACAACCACACTCTTACGATCTGTTCTAACCGATTCATTCTCGTCACCATATGTGCTGTAGTAGTAAGGTGTTGCAGATTCAAACTCCGCCGCACAAGTATCTACCATTTTATACACAGGAGTCATATTGCTTTCTTTACGTATATCGTAAATTTCGCGCTCTGTTTTGTTCCAAGCATTGGCGATGTAATGGTCACTGAAGCCCATTTCTTTCGCAGATTGTAACACTTCCATATTTCCTACATTCGCTTTTACTTCGCATTCCATGTTTACGATGTTTTCAACTTTTTGTAAGAAGAAGAAGTCCATTTCACACCATTCGTTGATTTCTTCTTTCGTTACACCTTGACGGATCGCTTCTGCTACAACGAACAGACGCTCATCATCAGCTTTTATAATACGCTTTTTCATCGTTTCTTTATCAAGCTCTTTTAAGTGGTCTAACTCTAGGTGATACACGCCAAGCTCTAAAGAACGGATCGCTTTTAGTAATGATTGCTCTAAGTTACGTCCGATTGACATAACTTCACCAGTCGCCTTCATTTGTGTACCAAGTGTTCTGTTTGCTGATTCAAACTTATCAAATGGCCAACGTGGAATTTTTGAAACGACATAGTCTAATGCTGGCTCGAAGCAAGCGTATGTTTTTTGTGTTACTGGATTTATAATTTCATCTAATGTTAAACCGACTGCAATTTTTGCCGCTAGCTTCGCAATTGGATATCCAGTTGCTTTAGATGCTAGTGCAGACGAACGACTCACACGCGGGTTTACTTCGATTACATAGTATTGGAAGCTATGTGGATCTAGTGCAAGCTGAACGTTACATCCACCTTCAATTCCTAATGCGCGAATAATTCGTAATGAAGTGTTTCGTAACATTTGATACTCACGGTCACTTAACGTTTGACTCGGTGCTACAACGATAGAATCACCTGTGTGAACCCCAACCGGATCGATATTTTCCATGTTACATACTACAATCGCGTTATCATTCGAATCACGCATTACTTCATATTCAATTTCCTTACAACCAGCAATACTCTTTTCTAATAGACATTGTGTTACTGGACTATGTTTTAATCCACCTGATACGATTTCAATTAGTTCTTCTTCATTACTACAGATTCCACCACCTGTTCCCCCCATTGTAAATGCTGGGCGAACAATTACTGGATAACCAATTTCTTTTACAAATTCATGTGCTTCTTCTAGCGTATGAATAATGGTACTAGATGGAATTGGTTCATTTAATTCCTGCATTAATGTACGGAATAAATCACGATCCTCCGCTTGCTCGATTGCTGATAATTTTGTTCCTAAAATTTCAACTCCGCACTCTTCAAGTATGCCTGATTTTGCAAGTTCCACAGCCATATTCAAGCCTGTTTGACCACCTAATGTTGGTAGGATCGCATCTGGACGTTCTTTACGAATGATACGGCTTACGAATTCTAGTGTTAATGGTTCTATATATACTTTATCTGCTGTTGCAGTATCTGTCATAATTGTTGCTGGGTTAGAGTTAACAAGGATTACTTTGTAACCTTCTTCTCTAAGAGATTGACAAGCTTGTGTACCAGAGTAATCAAACTCTGCTGCTTGCCCAATTACAATTGGTCCTGATCCGATTACTAAAATTGTGTTGATGTCTAGGCGTTTTGGCATAACTCTTCCCCTTCTTTCTTGAAGTTTTCAATCATTGCTAAGAAATCTTCGAATAAATCATTTGCATCTTCTGGTCCTGCAGAAGCTTCTGGATGGTATTGCACTGTAAATGCTGGGAACTTCGTATGACGAAGACCTTCTACTGTTCCATCATTTAAAGCAACATGTGTAATTTCAAGTTCTGTATTTCCAACTGATTCTTCTTCTACTGCGTAACCATGGTTTTGAGAAGTGATTGCTACTTTTCCAGTTGCAAGATTTTTCACTGGATGATTTAAACCACGGTGACCGAATTTTAACTTACTTGTATTTGCACCAGATGCTAGAGCAAACAATTGATGTCCTAAGCAAATTCCGAATAAAGGAACTTTACCGATAATATCTTGTAACATTTCAATTGCTTCTGGTACATCTTTTGGATCTCCAGGTCCATTACTTAACATAATTCCATCTGGGCTAAGGCGTAAAATCTCTTCTGCTGATGTATTGTAAGGTACTACAATTACATCACAGTCACGCTTATTTAATTCTCGTAAAATACCATGTTTCATTCCGAAGTCTACAAGTACAACACGATGACCACGGCCTGGGCTTGGATATGGATCTTTTGTTGATACGCGTTTCACATGATCTGTAAAGACAGTTGCTTTCAATTGGCTAACGATGTCCTCTACATCCACATCCATATTACAAAGACGTCCGCGTAATGTACCGTATTGACGAATTTTTCTCGTTAATTTTCTCGTATCAATTCCTGCTAATCCTGGGATATTTCTTTCTTTCAAGTAATCATTTAACGAAATTTCATTACGGAAGTTTGATGGGTGATCACAAATTTCGTTTACGATTAAACCATTTACAGATGGGTGAATTGATTCAAAATCGTCACGGTTAATGCCGTAGTTTCCGATTAATGGATACGTAAACGTTACGATTTGACCGCAGTATGATGGATCAGATAAAGTTTCTTGATATCCAGTCATCCCAGTTGTAAATACAACCTCACCTGACTTTTCGATTTCTCCCCCGAAACCTTTTCCAATTAATACTGTTCCATCTTCTAAGATAAGTTGTCTTTTCATACTAATGCACTCTCCTTTTGCCATGCGATCTTACCACCAACGATTGTCATAACCGGCCAACCTTGGCATTTCCAACCTGCAAATGGTGTATTTTTTCCTTTTGATAAGAATGTTGTTGGATCAATTTCTTCTTCTTGTTCTAAATCAATGATTGTAATATCAGCTACTCTACCTGCTTTCAGGCGACCTGCTTCTAAACCGAATGTATCGGCTGGTTTTTCTGTTAAGAATTGAATTAGTTGCTCTAATGTAATGATTCCTTTTTTCACAAGGTTCGTATATAAAAGCGGGAATGCTGTTTCAAAACCAGTAATTCCGAATGGTGCTCTTTCAATTCCTTGTGCTTTCTCTTCCGCTGTATGCGGTGCATGGTCAGTTGCAATCATATCGATCGTTCCATCTAATAGCCCTTCAATTAACGCTGCATGGTCTTCTTTTCCACGAAGCGGTGGGTTCATTTTAAAGTTAGGATCAACTGATGGGATATCATCTTCACATAACACTAAGTGATGCGGTGTTACTTCTGCTGTTACTTTAATCCCAGCACGTTTTGCATCACGGATTACACGTACAGACCCTTTCGTACTTACGTGACATACGTGATAGTGACAATCTGCCGCTTCAGCAAGCAGTATATCCCTTGCAATATGTACAGATTCACATACTGATGGGATACCGTTTAATCCGTGTTTCTCAGAAAACTTCCCTTCATGTACACAACCTTTATTAATAAGTGTATTTTCTTCACAGTGTGCAACTACTGCCATATCCAACTTCGCTGCACGCTTCATAGCAGCTAACATCATGCTCGCATCTTGTACGCCTACTCCATCATCAGTGAAAGCGAATGCTCCAAGCTCTTTTAACGTTTCGAAATCTGTCATTTCAGAACCTGCTTGACGTACTGTAATTGCTCCATATGGTAATACATTTACGTGCGCTTTTTCTTTAATACGTTTTTGTAAGTCTTCCATATGTTCCCTGCAATCTGGTACTGGGCGTGTATTTGGCATTGCACAAATTGTAGTGAATCCACCTTTTGCCGCTGCTAGTGTGCCTGTTTCAATTGTTTCTTTATGTTCACCACCTGGTTCACGAAGATGTACGTGTACATCTACTAATCCAGGTGCGATTAACTTTCCGTTCACATCGATTACTTCAGCATTATCTGCCGTAATATTTTCTGCTACTTTCGCAATTTTACCGTCTTGTACGAGAAGATCCGTTGCTACGATTATTCCTTCTTCATTCATATAACGACCATTTTTAAACAAATAATTCATGTTTCATTCCTCCTAATACATTTGGTAAGGCGCGTTTTAGTACAGCCATTCTTACGTAAACTCCATTTTCCATTTGTTTAAATATGCGTGAACGCTCACACTCAACAAGTTCACTAGCAATTTCCACATCACGGTTGAAAGGAGCTGGATGCATAATAATGCTTCCTTCTTTCATACGTTTTTCTCTTTCAAGCGTTAATCCGTGTTTTTCATGATACTCTTTCATAATGTCTGTTTCATAATGATCATGACGCTCATGCTGTACACGAAGTAACATCATCACATCAACTTCTGGAACAAGCTCATCTAAGTTTTTGTACGTTCCAAATGTGTTTTTTTCATCTTTCCACTCTTCTGGGCTTGCAAAATAAATCGTTGCCCCAAGTTTCGTTAATGTTTCAGCATTGGATCGTGCTACTCGGCTATGGCGAATATCTCCAACAATTGCAATCTTTAAACCTTCAAAACTTCCAAACTCTTGTTTAATTGTTAGAAGGTCGAGCAGACATTGCGTTGGATGATTTCCACATCCATCTCCAGCATTTAAGATTGGAATGTTTACTTGATCTTTTAGCTCATCGAAGTAACGATCTTGCTCGTGGCGGATGACTACCGCTTTTGTTCCGATTGATTCTAGTGTTCTTATCGTGTCGTATAACGTTTCTCCTTTTTGTACGCTAGATGAATCTGCTGAAAAGTTTAACACGTCAAGTCCTAATCTCTTCTCAGCAACTTCGAAGCTAAATCTCGTTCTCGTACTATTCTCAAAGAACAAGTTCGCAACAAAAGTTTGCTCTGTTGTTTTGCTCTCTTTTCCATTCGCGAAATCTTCTGCGTCTTTTAGGATTTCTGAAATTTCTAGTTCCGATAATTCACTCATCGTTAACAAATGGCTCATCGTCATCCCTCATCTTTCTGTTTTTTATGATAGCACTTATGGATTTTTATAACAACATTTGTATAAAAATACCCTAGTCATGTGAGACTAGGGTGCAAGGAAGAAGCCACCCTTTTCTGTCTCACAGGACTGAATTAAAAGGTTGTTTTTATGAAGCAATCTGCTTAGATTGTTTTGTTTTGTTTACTTGTTTTGTTTCTGGTAGTAGTAGATTTAATAGTACACCTACAATTGCCGCTAGTGCCATTCCTTCTACTTGGAACGATTCACCTACGTGTAGTACCGCCCCGCCAATACCGATCACTAGTATAACTGATGCAATCATTAAGTTTCGTTTGTCGCTTAAGTCTGTTTTATCGTCTACCATCATGCGTAAACCGCTTGATGCGATTACACCGAATAGTAAGATTGATACACCACCCATAACCGGTGTTGGGATCGAATGAATCAGTGCTGAAATCTTACCGATAAATCCAAACATGATTGCGAACACTGCTGAACCGATGAATAAGTATACACTGTATGCTCTCGTAATTGCTAGCACACCGATGTTTTCACCGTACGTTGTATTCGGTGGTCCACCTATTAGTGATGCGATCAATGTTGCTATCCCATCACCGAAGATTGAACGATGTAAACCTGGTTTTTCAATTAAATCTCTTTTAATAACATTTCCAAGTACAATTTGATGTCCGATATGTTCTGAAATTGTTACAAGTGCAACTGGTACCATTAAGAGTACAATTTTCCATGAAAACTCCGGAGTATATGTTACAAACGGTACTGTGAAGTCTGGTATGACAAACCATTTTGCCTCAGCTACTGGCTTTAAATCTACTAGTCCTTGGAAGTAAGCGAAGATATATCCGCCGACGATTCCAAGTAATACCGGTATGATGCTGAAAAATCCTCTTCCAAATATGGAGCAAATGATTGTAATTGCTAATGTTACTAGTGCTACTGAAAAGTGTGTAATGCTATACTTACCATCCGCACCATTCATCGCCATGTTCACCGCTGTATGTGCTAAAGCTAAACCGATTACCATTACGACTGGGCCAACTACGATTGGCGGAAGTAATTTCATTATCCACTCTGACCCAGATTTCTTAATTCCGAGTGAGATTAAGATGTACACAAGTCCCGCAAGCATTCCACCAAGCATTGCTGCTCCAGGTCCACCTGCTGTTTTTGCTGTAATAATTGGTGCAATAAAGGCGAATGATGATCCTAAATATGCTGGTACTTGGCCTTTCGTTATTAGAAGAAACGCTAGCGTTCCTAATCCACTTGATATTAAAGCTACTGATGGATTCAGTCCTGTTAAAAACGGAACAAGCACTGTTGATCCAAACATTGCGAACAAATGTTGTATACTTAATAATAACCATTTTCCCGGTTTCGGTACTTCATGAATGTCTAACACTGGCTTTTGCTCCATTGTTACATCCTCCTTCAGTGTTAATTTTTGCAATAAAAAAACTCTTTGTGCCTGTGCACAAAGAGTCCTACACTTTCGTATGCCAAATTTGACATATGAAAGCCAAGACCCTTTGGCAGCCTCACAGGACTACATTTAAAAGGGCTTTACTTATCGTATATGCTTACTCGATCTTGTTGATCTGTCTCTTGCAAATCAACTTCGATACGCTCTTCACTAGATGTTGGAATGTTCTTTCCTACATAATCAGCGCGAATTGGTAATTCACGATGACCTCTATCAACAAGAACAGCCAATTGGATTTGTGATGGTCTACCTAAATCCATAAGAGCATCCATTGCTGCTCGAACTGTTCTTCCTGTATATAACACATCATCCACAAGGATAACTTTTTTCTTCGTAATATCTACAGGAATATCAGAACCTTTTACAAGTGGTTCTTTATGTTTCGATTGTAGTGTTAAATCATCACGATATAACGTAATGTCTAACTCTCCTACTTCCATTTCTTTTCCTTCAATTTGACCAATTCGTTCTGCCAAACGTTGTGCAATAAAAATTCCACGTGTTTTAATTCCGACAAGAACACAATTATCGACACCTTTATTACGTTCCACGATTTCATGACTAATTCGTGTTAAAGCGCGGCGAATCATTTGGTCATCTAAAACGACTGCTTTCTCTTGCATGCTCTACACCTCCAAGCTTTTTTTCTTGCGTGAGAGTAATGGTATAAAAAAAGTCCTCTCAGCGTGTGCGAGAGGACTTTTGAAAAAAGGGTACAGCATACCCTAAGTATTTCAAACCGTTACCTTCTCAACCTCACGGGGCTGTGTTAAAGGATCATTATTTAACTGTTGCCAGTATCTCAGTTTTCTTATGATTTGTCAATACTATTTCCGTAAAATATTTAGAGCTTCTTCAAACACTTCTGGAATCGGTGCCTCAAACTCAATATATTCACCAGTACGAGGGTGATCGAAACCTAAAATTCCTGCATGAAGTGCTTGTCCATTCATATCTAATGTTTTCTTCGGACCATACTTTGGATCCCCTGCAAGTGGATAACCAATATATTTCATATGAACACGAATTTGGTGTGTACGTCCCGTTTCTAAGCGACATTCTACAAGTGTGAAATCCTTAAATCGCTCTAACACTTGGAAATGTGTAACTGCATTCTTACCATTTTCATCAACAGTCATACTTTGACGTTCTTTTTTATCACGACCAATTGGAGCATCAATTGTCCCTTTATCATGTGGAATTACACCATGTACAATCGCTTTATAGCGTCTTGTTACCGTTTTGGCTACAAGTTGATTTACAAGTGATTCGTGCGCCATATCATTTTTAGCAACCATTAATAATCCAGATGTGTCCTTATCAATACGGTGTACTATACCAGGACGCATTACACCGTTAATACCTGATAGGTCTGTACAATGATGCATAAGTCCGTTTACAAGTGTACCCTTCGTATGCCCTGGTGCTGGATGTACTACCATGCCACGCGGCTTATTTACAACTAGTACATCGGCATCTTCATAATAAACTTCTAAATTCATATCTTCCGGTTGAATATCTAACTCTTCTGGCTCGGGAATTGTTACTGTAATTTCATCATTTTCTTTTACTTTGTAATTCACTTTAACCGATTTTCCATTTACTGTCACAACAGCATCTTTAATCCACTGCTGCACTTGTGAACGTGACCATTCACTGTTTATTTCTGCAACGAATTTATCAATTCGCTCGCTTTTTTGTTCTTCTGCAACTGTTACTTGTACTACTTCACTCATTCAATTACTCCTTCGTTTTCTTTCCTTCTAATACTGTTTGAATAATAATTAATACAACTCCAATACATAATGCTGAGTCAGCTATATTGAATACTGGATAGTTGTACGAGAAAATATACACGTGAATGAAATCCACTACTTCTTGTCTAAATACACGATCAATAAAATTGCCAATTGCTCCGCCTAAAATTAGACCTAATGAAATACCTAGAAGCTTGTCTGTTTTCGCATACTTTTTCATATAAAATACGATAAAGGCTACGAAAACGACTGTAATAATGTAGAAGAACCACATTTTATTTTCTAAAATACCCCAGGCAGCTCCTCTATTTCGATGTGATGTTATGTATAATACATTATCGATAATCGGAATGCTTGTACCCAATTCCATGTTCTTTACAATTAGCCACTTCGATATTTGATCGATGGCAATGACAAATAACGCTATTACATAATATATCATTTTCATTTCCCCCATAAAGACAGTGTACCTCAAAATTTTAGCATAGCTGCTACCTTTTCACAATGAACCTTTATAGAAGAATAAAATAAATTAAAAAAAGGTAACATAATATCGTTGTGCGTATTCATACATTTACCTTTTCATAGAAAAATTCATGAATAGTACGAGCAGTCGGCATTGTTTTCATTTGTTTTGTAGGAATCACTCTTCCAGTTTCTTCACAAATACCGTACATATCTATTTCCATTTTAAACAATGCACGTTCTACATCTTTTAAATCCTCTTTTATATCATGTAATAGCAACTTTTTCTTTGTCTCTTCCTTTATTTCATACCCAAGTTCTTGCCCAAATTCCATATAGTATGTGTGCATTACTTCTTTAGCCAGTCTATCTTGCAATTCTTTTCTCATCAATTGCAATTCTTCTTTTATTTCCATATAAATTTCATTCACGTGTACATTCCTCCCAGCTGCAATGTACAATTAGTGTGTCCGAAATTTCTACGCTTACCTCACACACATTTTTCCTTCATAGGAAAGAGAGTGAAAGTTATTTCAATATATCATCAACAAAAAACTGACTGCTATTATGAGCAGTCAGTTTTTTTATTATTTTACATAGTTTTCTTTAACAACCGTTGCACAACGCTCACATAATGTTTCATGTTCCGCATCTTTACCAATTGTTTCTGAAACAACCCAACAACGTTCACATGTGTCACCCGTTGCCTGAGCTACAACAACCGCTGTATGCTCATACTTAGGCGCTTCTTTTGGTGCTTCTTCCATCATACCACCAAGTTTATACTCAGAAACAATAAATAGTTGCTTTAAGTCTTCACTAATAGACTCTAACATAGCTTTCATTTCTGCAGTCGGATATAGTGTAATACTTGCATTTAATGACTTACCAATTACTTTTTCATTACGAGCGACTTCTAAAGCTTTTAATACATCATCACGTAACGTCATAAATGCGTCCCATTTTGTTTTTAACGCTTCAGCACCATCTACTTCTACAACTTCTGGCATATTAGTTAACTGTACGCTTTCTTCTTCTACACCAGGAACATAAGGCCATACTTCATCAGCTGTATGAGGTAAGATCGGTGCTACAAGTTTTGTTAATGCAACAAGAACATCATATAATACTGTTTGAATCGCGCGGCGATCTTGGTGATTTTCACCTTCAATGTATAAAATGTCTTTCGCAAAGTCTAAATAGAATGAACTTAAATCAATTGTACAGAAGTTATGAATTGCGTGATATACTGCTGCAAAGTCATATGCTTCATACGCTTCTTTAACTTTTGTAATTAATTCATTTAATTTTACTAACATATAACGGTCCACTTCACGAAGCTCAGCTGCCGCCACTGTATTTTCACTTGGATTAAAGTCATCTAAGTTTCCTAATAAGAAACGGAATGTATTACGGATTTTACGATATACTTCTGCTACTTGTTTTAAAATATCATCTGAAATACGTACATCAGATTGATAGTCAACAGAAGAAACCCATAAGCGTAAAATATCTCCGCCTAATTGATCCATAATTTTCTTCGGTACGACGATGTTTCCAATCGACTTACTCATTTTACGTCCGTCACCATCTAGTACGAAACCATGGCTTAGAACACCTTTATACGGTGCTTTACCTGTTACAGCAACTGCTGTTGATAATGAAGAGTTAAACCAACCACGATATTGGTCAGATCCTTCTAAATATAAATCTGCTGGACGTTGTAAATCATCACGCTCTTCTAATACCGCTTGGTGAGAAGAACCTGAATCAAACCATACATCCATAATATCTGTTTCTTTACGGAATTCACCATTTGGGCTACCTGGATGTGTAAATCCTTCTGGTAATAAATCTTTCGCTTCACGCTCGAACCATACGTTAGAGCCGTGTTCACGGAATAAATCTGCTACATTGCTAATTGTTTCATCTGTAATAATTGGGTCTCCATTTTCCGCATAAAATACTGGAATTGGTACACCCCATGCACGTTGACGAGAAATACACCAATCACCACGGTCACGAACCATATTATGAAGACGAGTCTCACCCCATGCTGGCACCCATTTCGTTTCTTCAACAGCTTGTAATAATTCTTTACGGAATGCTTCAATAGATGCAAACCACTGTGCTGTTGCACGGAAAATAATTGGCTTTTTCGTTCTCCAATCATGTGGGTATGAATGCGTAATAAATGTTAATTTTAGTAACGCGCCTACCTCTTCTAATTTTTCCGTAATTGGTTTATTAGCTTTATCATAGAATAAGCCTTCAAATCCAGGTGCTTCACTTGTTAATACACCTTTATCATCAACTGGGCAAAGAACTTCTAAACCATATTTCTTACCAACAAGGAAATCGTCTTCCCCGTGTCCAGGTGCTGTATGAACACAACCTGTACCAGCATCTGTCGTAACGTGCTCCCCTAGCATAACTAATGAGTCACGATCGTAGAATGGGTGTTTTGCAACTGTATACTCAAGTTCGCTACCTTTTACCGTTTTCACAACTTCAGCATTTTCCCATTCTAACGTTTTTTCAACTGTCTCAAATAGTTCAGAAGCAATAATATATTTCTCATCATTTACTTTCACAATAGCGTATTCAAGTTCTGGATGAACAGAAATACCTAAGTTAGCAGGTAACGTCCAAGGTGTTGTTGTCCAAATAATGAACTTCTCATCACCTTCTAATACGTTCTTTCCGTCTTTTACAGGGAATGCTACGTAAATAGATGCTGATTTTTTATCTTGGTATTCAATTTCAGCTTCTGCTAAAGCAGATTCACTTGTTGGAGACCAATAAACAGGTTTCTGACCTTTATAGATATAACCCTTCTTCGCCATGTCACCAAACACTTTAATTTGCTGTGCTTCATAAGCAGGCTCTAAAGTAATGTATGGATTATCCCAATCTGCACGTAAACCTAGACGCTTAAATTGTTCACGTTGACGTTCTACTTGTTCATATGCATATTCTGCGCATAACTTACGGAACTCAGCAACTGTCATTTCTTTACGCTTTACACCTTTATTCGTTAAAGCTTGTTCAATTGGTAAACCGTGCGTATCCCAACCTGGCACATATGGTGCACAGTATCCTGTCATTGATTTAAAACGAACAATAAAGTCTTTTAACACTTTATTTAGTGCGTGTCCCATATGAATGTCACCATTTGCATATGGAGGTCCATCATGTAGTACAAATAAAGGACGACCTTTTGTATGTTCTTGCACTTTTTCATAAATATTCATTTCAGCCCATTTTTCTTGCATTGCAGGCTCGCGTTTCGGTAAATTTCCACGCATTGGGAACTCTGTTTTTGGCATTAATAATGTATTTTTGTACTCCATGCTCAATTCCTCCTTAAATATATAAACGACAGACCTTAAAAAAGGGAATAAAAAAGAGACCTCTCATCCCCAAAAAGGGACGAGAAAGTCTCCCGCGGTACCACCCTAGTAGATCCTATACAAATGCATAAGGTCCTCTTTATATTCTTAACGCGAATATACGCCTACGCTTACTCCATTTGTTCAGCGCGGAACTCCAGGGTGATATTCCCATTATCTCCTTATCCTGAGCTTACACCATCCTCAGTTCGCTATATAAGGTATGAAAAAGGTACTTATCCCTATCTTCGTTTTTCTTAATAAATATGTTGTTTAAAATTATATGTAATAATGAGAAAAACGTCAAGCTTACACTGTTTCTTCTTTTTTCAACAGCTCGTCCACTTCGTCTTCTAATTCAATTAGTTTATCCCAATCATCGTTGTTTAACATTTCAAGTTGTGTTTCTAATAACATACGGAAACGAGTTCGGAATACTTTCGCTTGTTTCTTCAACTCTTCAATATCAAAAGCAACTTTTCTTGATTTCACTAACGCTTCATTAATGATACGATCTGCATTTTTTTCTGCTTCACGTACAATTAATTTCGCTTCTTTTTGTGCATTACGCTTCACTTCTTCAGCAGCTTCTTGTGCGACAATAATAGATTTGTTCAACGTATCTTCAATATTAGAAAAATGATCTAACTTTCCTTCTAATTGTGCAACCTTTTCTTCTAAAGTTTTTTTCTCACGAATGACTAATTCATAATCTTTGATGATTTGATCAAGAAACTCATTTACTTGATCTTCATCGTAGCCACGAAATCCGCGACCAAATTCTTTGTTATGAATATCTAATGGTGTTAACGGCACAACGCCACCTCCAAGTAGTTATCTAAATTTCCTCTTTCAATTATATCTTTTCTTCGACAAAATAAGAGAATTTCCTTCTAAAAAACCAATCATTTTAGTATACCATACAAAACTCTCCATTTGTCGCGCTTCGTTTTACCTTCTACAGAAAATAATTTACTTCGTCCATACCCTCTAACCGAGAAAACATCCCCCGGAAAACATTCATACGAAGTTTGCTCTACTGTTTTCCAATTGACTTTTACTAAGCCACCTTTTATAAGAGGCTGTACCTTCTGCCTAGATATATGCAGCATTTCAGCTAATAAAACATCTAGACGAAGTGACGAAACTGTTCCAGATTTTTCTCCCCACTTTTCACCTACACGCAAAATTTTCTCTACTTGTATAGGAGCGAGTGTGACTTTCATTTTCCCTATTGATTGTAAGTTCATTTCAATATAGGATACAACTTCTTTTGCAACTGCAATTTGGGCACGATCTTCTTGAAGCAAAATATCACCACATTTTTCCCTTGTTAAACCAAGTGACATGAATGCACCTAATATTTGCCTATGTTCTAGCGTGAAAAACTTGGAAGGATAGTCAATTTCTAATACTTCTACTTGAAATTCCTCTTCATTTAATTCTAGATAATCTGGATAAATTAGTGCTCTTTTCCGTTCGGCTTCAGGCATCGCACCATCAAACCGTACAGCTACATCTCCTTGCCCTATTACCATAGAAACAATTTGTTGCTGTCTTGGATCAAGAAAATCTGTTAACTTGACTTGATGGTACTCAGCAGCCTGTTTCCACTCTAATACTTTATCCACAAAGACCTCTTCATCAGGTCTAAAATGCTCGTAGATGCTCATGTATTTAACCTCACACTATAAAAAATAGTTGAATAAACTCACTAAACCACCTCTAGCAAGTTTCAAGGCAATAATAGCAACAAGTGGAGAAATATCAATCATACCAAATGGTGGAATAAACCTCCTAAACGGCTCTAAATACGGTTCACAAATACGCGCAAGAAAATCTCCAAAAGCTGATTCCTTTGCGCCAGGAAACCATGATAGGAGAATGTAAATAATTAGTGCCCACGAGTAAATCTCGATAGCAGTAAGTAACACTGTTAAAACTGTTGTCATGGCGTATTACCACCTCTTTATATTTGTCTCTTCTTCTTCACCGAATAACTCTGAAATCGCACCAACGATATCAACATTTTCAGGTGTACACATAAATGTTTTCGGGCCTATTTTTTGAATATCCCCGCCTATAGCGTATACAGTACCACTTAAAAAGTCAACGATACGTACAGCTTGATCTGTAGACATTCTTTGCAAATTAATTACAACAGCTCGTCTACCTTTTAAGTGATCCGAAATGCCTTGCGCTTCCGAATATGTGCGTGGTTCTAGTAAAACAACTTTTGAAGATTGCTTCGCTGTTTCAATACTCACTACATTTTGCTTCGGTTGCACTTTCGCAAACGGAACATCTTGTTGTTCTGGGGGATCTTGTTGCTTTTTCATGTCTGTTTGCTCCTTTTCATAACTATATTGAGCTGCTTCTTTTTCTTCCGGTGTGTCAAAAAAGAAGTATTTTACTTTTGACCAACTCATAATAACTTTCTCCTTCCTCTTACGCTTTTCCTACTAAAACCGTTCCCAAACGAATATATGTAGCGCCTTCATCAATTGCAATCGTGTAATCATTTGACATTCCCATTGATAATTCTTTACATGGTGCATGTAATAATTCTAGCTCCTGCACCTCTGTTTGTAGCATGCGCAATTCCTTAAAGCAGCGACGAATCTCTTCCTCTTCTCCTGTAAACGGAGCCATTGTCATTAATCCTACCACTTCAATCTTATCCAATTCTTGCAAACTTTGAATAAAAGAAATTGTTTCTTCTATCGCCAATCCTTGCTTTGATTCTTCAGATGATGTTTTCACTTGAATAAAGCATTTAACTTTCTTATCAGCACGTTTTTGAATTTCTTTTGCAAGCGAAAGACGATCTAATGAATGTAAATAATCAATCTCATTAATGATTTCTTTTACTTTTCTCGTTTGCAATGAGCCAATAAAATGCCAATTCACTTTTGAACCGAAATGCTCGTATTTTTGTAAGAAACCTTCATTTCTATTTTCACCTAAATCAATAATTCCTGCTGCAATTACTTCGCTTGTTTTTTCAATTCCTACAGTTTTTGTAACTGCAACGAGCTTAATATCTTTCATCGAACGTCCAGCTCGTGCACAAGATTCTTTAATTGCTTCGTTTACATCTGCTAAATTCCCTTGCACTGTCACTTACTTCACTCCCCCTTAAAACCTATGAAACTCAACATTCTCCCCGTCTTACCTTGATCACGACGATGAGAGAAAAATAATTGTTCTTCACAGCTTGTACAAAGAGATGACATTACAATATGTTCTTCTTTTATGCCTGCTTGTACACATAATATACGATTAACTTCTTTTAAATTAATTGCATACTGACCATCAGAAATTACTTTATAGGGAACAGATCCGTTTACTACTTGCTGTGCTGCTGTTAATACACGATCATCAACAACATAACAACATGATCCGATTGCAGGACCAATTGCGACATGAATTTCATCACTTGAAACACCTTCTGCATTCCACTTTTGAATCATTTCTTTCGCAATCTCTGTTACAGTCCCTTTCCACCCAGCATGCGCAAGTCCTATCATATCATGTGATGGTGCATAAAAATAGAGCGGAACACAGTCAGCGTAACAAGATGTTAAGAGAACATCTTTGTTAGTCGTATAAATGCCATCCGTTTTTGGAATACCGTCTTCATAGGAATAAACGCCTTTCCCTTTTTCTTGCATTCCTACTTTCTCAACATGATGGTCATGAACTTGTTCAGAGCAAATCCATTTTTCTAATGGTTTTTGTAACTTATTCGCTAAAATGCGTCTGTTTTCATGAACATTCTCCACGATATCATTCACATGTAATCCTAAATTCATCGCATGAAAGGAGCCTGTACTTACTCCACCATCTTTTGTCGTAAATCCAACAGTAATGTTTCCAAGTTCTTTCCACGCTTGTAAATACAGTATACCGTCCACATATTTAAATGGTTCTCTCATAAAGGGCTCCTTTTAATTAAAATAACAGAAAAAAGCATGGTACTTCCTGTCTATTTTACCATACTTTTATTTTTTCATAATGACAACTGAAAAAAAAGAGGAATTTGTAATATTCTTTATGAAATTGTCGGTGTTTGTATTGATTCTGTTACAGAATTAATATTATCTACTCTGACAAGTATGACATCTTCCCCAATTTTCATAATTTGCTCCCAAGGAATCACGAATTCTACTTCCTTTCCAAAGAGTACTAGCATACGTGTCTGCTTAGAAATAATTACTGCCCTAATCTTCCCTGTGTCTATATCAAAATCAATATCTCCAATATTTCCAAGCCTTTTTCCATCTGAAATATTTACAACATCCTTCATTTGAAACTCCGAAATTCGTATCATGCTCATCCTCTCCCTTATATCATGAATCGTAATTACGCTCTCAAATAAAGTGAAACCTTAATCAGTGGGTTTTTTCCCATCCTTACTGATTATTAGTCCATGCTAATCGGACTTTTACGGGTAGCTCCGCTTCCATCTAACTTCTTACTTCAGCCGAATTTTGAAGCGGATAAACAATATATAACCGCTACTAATAGAACATCCATTTTATTTTCATTATATGAACCTACCCACTCTACTATGAGCGCAAAATATTATATAAAAAAAGCCTCACCATAACTGATGAGGACCTTATCCTTGAATCGTCTTATTCATTTGCTTAATAGCAGACTTCTCCAAACGTGATACTTGTGCTTGAGAAATCCCAATTTCTTCAGCAACTTCCATCTGTGTCTTTCCTTGGAAGAACCGTTTTCGAATAATCATTTTCTCACGATCATTTAAACGCTTCATCCCTTCTTTCAACGCTAGTTCTTCAACCCACTGCTCGTCCTTTTGTTTTTCATCGCTTAACTGATCCATAACAAAGATCGGGTCTCCCCCATCGTTATAAATCGGCTCAAATAATGAAACTGGATCTTGAATCGCATCTAAAGCAAAAACAATTTCTTCATGAGTCACTTCAAGAACTTTTGCAATATCCATTGCTGTTGGTTCTTTTGAATTTTCAGCAATCAATTTTTCTCTTACTTGCAACGCTTTATACGCAATATCTCGTAATGAGCGAGATACGCGAATTGGATTGTTATCACGCAAATATCTGCGTATCTCCCCAATAATCATCGGCACAGCATACGTTGAAAATTTTACATTTTGGCCTAAATCAAAGTTATCAATGGATTTCATAAGTCCAATGCAACCAACTTGAAATAAATCATCAACATATTCTCCTCTGTTATTAAATCTTTGGATGACGCTCAGTACAAGACGTAAGTTTCCATTCACTAATTTCTCTCTGGCGCTTATCTCTCCACTTTGCATTTCACGAAATAATTTACGCATCTCTTCATTTTTTAGTACTGGAAGTTTAGCTGTATCAACACCGCAAATTTCTACTTTGTTTCTCGTCAAAGTGTTCCCTCCTATCGGGAGTTGCTGTACAGTGTAAAGTATTTCCTTTGAAGGGGATTTTATGCATATGGTTTTTCCATCGTTTTTCACAAACATCATATTTCCTAATGCACAAAAAGAGAATAAGACCAGTCTAGATACCGACTGGTCTTATTCTTCACACCATTTTATTAAATTCTTTTCGTAATCTTTTTATAATTCTTTTTTCCAAACGAGAAATATAAGACTGTGAAATTCCAAGCATATCAGCCACATCTTTTTGTGTCTTCTCTTCGCCACCAGCGAGTCCAAACCGGAGCTCCATAATTTGTTTTTCACGATCGTTTAATTGATGCAATGCTTTCATTAAAAGATGACGATCTACAGTAGCTTCTAAATCTTTTGTAATAATGTCATCATCTGTACCTAAAACATCTGATAATAACAGTTCATTTCCGTCCCAATCAATGTTAAGCGGTTCATCAAAAGAAACTTCCGAACGATTTTTATTATTTCGACGCAAATGCATTAAAATTTCATTTTCTATACAACGAGATGCATATGTTGCTAATTTAATTTTCTTTTCTGGATTAAATGTATTCACTGCCTTAATAAGACCAATTGTTCCTATACTAATCAAATCCTCAATATTGATCCCTGTATTTTCAAATTTTCTTGCTATATATACAACAAGCCGTAGGTTACGTTCAATAAGCATCGACCTCGCAGCTTGATCTCCATTTGGTAATTTATTCAAAAGAACTGCCTCTTCTTCTTTCGTTAACGGCGGTGGCAACGCTTCACTTCCGCCAATATAATAAATTTCATCGGTCTTAATTCCTAATTTTAGCAATACTTTATACCAAAGGTATACCAAATAAAATTTAAATTTCACCATATTATCCCGCCTCTCATAATTAAGCAATTACCATCTTTTGCGAAATCAACATTTTCGGATGTACAATGCATTGATACTCTCCATTGGTAGATAATTGTTGTGTATTTAATCCAATCAGCACTTTGTTTACAACAACCGAACTACCTTCATGATAAACTTGCACACAATCTGGCTTAATTGCCCATAAAAATTGATTCTCTACTCCTACTGCTCGGAAAGGAATTAAACGTAGTTTCGTTGCCCATCCAGAATCATTTTCTGGTATTTGAGGAATTTCTGTTTTGGAATAAATTTGTTCTGTTAACCAAGCTGGCAAACAATGTTCTAATGATGAAATATGCATAATCATAACGGGTGTTTTCGTTAACGGGTCATAAAGTTGGTTCCCACTATCAATTAGACCTGCTAGTTCTAGTTCCTCTCCAGCTAATTGAATTTTCACTTTCACGATTTGATCATAGTGTATCTTTGTGACCTCTACGCTTTCTATACGCTTTTTAGAAAAATAATAAATTACTGGAAAACCAAAAATAACAAACAACCAACTAATTGGATCACCGTAAGAAACTGATTTAGATTGAACTAATCCATTTACCATTTCGTTCGTTTGCAAAAAGTAATGCGTTCCAATTAATCCTCCACCAACCATAAAGGTTACAAAATAGAAAGTAAAAACAGTTTGTGCATAATTTCTAAATGTCGAAAACCCAAATGCTGTATACACAATAAGTAACGAGTACAATAGTTTCATAATTGGATGTGTCATCATAGAAGCAAAAGGCGTAAAGGCGAAAATAACAATAGTTGAACCTATAAATGCCCCTAACACAAGCCTCCATCTTTTGATTCTCTTTTTTAACACGGTGGCTGTTAATAAAAGTAAAAGAAAATCAATGCAGGCGTTTAACAACCAAACAATGTCGGCGTAAACAACCAAACAATTCACCTCTTTTTTTAAGTTGAGACTAGTATAATGCATATCCAATAGGAAAGTGTGTCAATTGGTGGAGGGGTTTTTTTGTTATTTTGTGATTTCTAGACATAATCTGTCGGTAAAAAATAAAAGTGTATTTTTCATAGAATAATATACTTTTCTTACCTGTATACATAATAATTGAATTATATATACAAAGTTTATGTTGCTATTTGCGGGCAGTAAGATCCCTGCCTCAAAATTCAGCTATAAAAAAGTACAGAAGTTAAGTGGGCGTCGGCCTAACAATCATTTTCGGATGGATTTCACTTTATTTATCACAGCCTATAGCTTAAAAATAGGACTAGACTCTCCATATGCAAAATAATAAAAAAAGATCTGTTTAGCAGATCTTTTCTATTTAGACAACAAAAAAAGGAGCATGAAAGCTCCTTTTCTTTTATCGTCTACGACGGTTACGTAAGAATGCTGGAATATCGATGTCATCTGAATCTGTATGACGATCATGCACAACCGGCTCTTCACGTTTCATTTCACGCTTAACTTCACGTTGTTTTGAAGGTTGAGCTACTGGTTGTTGTTGTTGCGTGTGATTCGCAGTCGGACGGATAATTGGTTTTGGTGGCTGCGTTGAAGCACTATCATCAAAACCAGTTGCTATTACAGTGACAACGATATCATCTTTTAATCCTTCATTAATAACAGAACCGAAGATCATATTTACTTCTGGATCCGAAGCTGAAGCTACAATGTCTGCTGCTTCTTGTACTTCATATAAGCTTAAGTTTGCGCCGCCCGTAATGTTCATAATAACACCTTGAGCTCCATCAATAGATGTTTCTAGTAATGGACTAGAAATCGCTTTTTTCGCAGCTTCAGCAGCACGATTTTCACCATTACCAGAACCGATACCCATTAAAGCAGAACCTCTATTAGACATAATTGTTTTTACGTCTGCAAAGTCTAAGTTAATTAGACCTGGTGTTGCAATTAAATCAGAAATACCTTGAACACCTTGACGTAATACGTTATCTGCTTCACGGAACGCTTCTAACATTGGCGTATTTTTATCAACAATCTCTAATAAGCGATCATTTGGAATTACAATAAGTGTATCTACATTTTCTTTAAATGACGCAATACCAGATGCAGCTTGAGTTGCACGTTTACGCCCTTCAAATGTAAATGGACGTGTTACAACTCCAACTGTTAACGCGCCTAGTTCTTTTGCAACTTGAGCAACAACTGGAGCTGCACCAGTTCCAGTTCCGCCGCCCATACCAGCAGTTACGAAGACCATATCCGCGCCACGAAGCGCTTCTTGAATCTGTTCTTTACTTTCTTCTGCAGCTTTTTTCCCTACTTCAGGGTTTGCGCCTGCACCAAGTCCACGCGTTAATTTTCCACCAATTTGCATTTTCGTTTCAGCTTTTGATAGATTTAATGCTTGTGCATCAGTATTCACAGCGATAAAGTCTACACCTTGTACACCGTGTTCAATCATACGGTTTACAGCATTGTTTCCGCCACCGCCGACACCGATAACTTTTATATTCGCTAATTGATCTTGAGTAGTATCAAACTCTAACATGTCGAAATCCCCCTAGAACCTCATTTTTCGTGTCCAATTTTAATCCCATAAATAACGGAATACACGTTTTACTTTTGACATCATACGGTCATCATTTTGATTAGTATTGTTTTGATTACGAGTTTTTTGCTTCGCAGGTTGCTGTTGTACCGGCATTGGTGCTGGTACTGGTTCAAAATGTTCTTGCTTTTCCTGCACATTTTTCCCACGTAATTTAGCTTTTTGATAAGAATGTTTAATTAATCCAACTCCACTTGTATATTGAGGCTCACGAACACCAATATAATCAGGAGTTGCTATACGAACATTTTCATGTAAAATATCGTATGCAAGATCAAGAATACCTGGCATAGAAGCTATCCCACCAGTTAGTACATATCCAGAAGCTACTTGCTTTACTCCTAACTTACGCACTTCATCTTGAACAAACATTAAAATTTCCTCTACACGAGCCTCTATTATATCCGATAATTCCAACTGTGAATATTGTTCTGTTTGATCGCTTCCCATAATAGGAACCGTAAACATCTCTTCTTCAGATGCTGTATCATAAAAAGCATGTCCATATTTCAGCTTAATTTGATCTGCATTTTCTGTTGAAGTTTTTAGCCCAATCGCTATATCCTTCGTTATATGATCTCCACCTAATGGCAATACGCTCGTAGCTTGCAATTCTCCATCTTTAAAAATAGATAAGGTTGTAGATCCTCCACCCATATCAACAAGGGCTACCCCTCTATGTCTTTCATCCGAAGATAACGCAACTGTCGCTGCCGCTAAAGGTTGCAGACAAATATCAACAATTTCAAGACCTGCTTTTTCTACACAACGAAGTAGGTTATGTAGTAAAGTTCTCGAGCCTGTAATAAGTGTACCTTCCATTTCTAATCTTACACCGATCATCCCGCGTGGATCGTTAATCTCGTCAAGACCGTCTACAATGAACTGTCGAGGTACCACATCAATAAATTCACGTTCAGGAGCAATTGACACAACTTGCGCTGCATCTAGAACGCGTAAGACATCTTCATTCCCGATTTCACGATCTTCATTTGAAACAGCGACTACTCCGTGACACGGGAGCAACTGTACCTGGTTTGCATTGACACCTACTACAACTTGCTCAATGTGGATACCCACCATGCGCTCAGCCTGTTCAATTGCTTTTTTAATTGATCGAACAGTTTCATCTATATCAACTATCGATCCCTTCTTCAAACCATTTGATTTTACGTTTCCAACACCAATAATGTTTAAGCTATCATTAACCATTTCACCAATGATGACTTTAACATTGGATGTACCGATGTCAAGACTAACATATATTTCATTGCTGTTCATTCTTTGGCACCTCCTTCTTTATTTATACCATACAACTCAATATATGGAACAACAATCGCAACTTTACTATTTATAAGAAAAATATTCAACGTCTTTATACGTTTCCCTTTTTTAACCCTATATTTTTCTTATTTTTATTTAACATTCATTTAAGAATATCGCAGTAACCTGTGAATAACTGCTTTATCTTGAAATAATTATATTCCAAGTGTAAAGATTACCGCCAAGTATAAGTCTACACTAAGATGTACTTGTAGAAAAGTGAAACTTGTACCAATCCTAGTATGAATCTAAGAAAATTTACATTTTTTTCATCAAATTAAGCATTCTTGCAAATTAGCATCCATATAAAAGAACATTCGTTTCATTTCATACGTAATAACGCAATAAAAACTATCATTCTATTCTTTCTTTTCTTCAGCGCCTAGTTCCTTCGTATATGCACCCACTTCTAAGTCAATTAAAACCTTCTTGCCAGGTTCAATTGTTTTTAAAATAAGTGGATAAGCTTCCATTCGCTTTGCGAAATTTTGAATAGTGGTGCTCACTTCATATCCTTCATTCATATATAAAGTAAGATGATCTTCATTTGCGTTCGTTGGTGTATAACGAATTTCAGAAATAGACCTTAAAATAGTCGGCGTTAATTTTTCTAGTTCTTCAATTAATTCCTTCATTTTCTCCTCTTTAAACGGTTCAAAAATTGGTGCTGCAACTGGAAGTTTTCCGTTCGGAAGTACATCGAGTGTTTTCCCATTTTCTAATAACGGTTGTAATTTCCCATCTTTGTTTATATAGCCAATTGTTAAATATTCTTCGATATGAACATCAATTTTGTTTGGGAAGCGTTTTTTTACATTTACCGCTTTAATTTCTTTTCGTTTCGTTAAGTTTTCTTCTGCTTTATGTGCTGTTACTCGGAAATAACTCGTATCATATGTCACACCTGATTCCTTCATAACTTGTTCATCTGTCATATAATGATTTCCAAACACACTTATCTTCTTTATATTACTAAGCGGAGACCGAAAATAAATTAAAAAGAGTACTAATAAAAATAAAATCGATATGTATAAAATTAACCGATGATTAACCGGTTTCTTATTCTTTTTCTTTTGATTCTTTAATTTTGGTACACGATCTTGTAGTTTAATCACTTTACTATTTTTCATGTACGATCCCCCTATGTAACATAAAGAACGGCATGTTCCTCATGCCGTTCTTATCTTCTTATTATAACATAAATGATAATGAGCGGAACGAACAACCGTTATCTTCCAATTATTTCTACTTCTGTATGCATTTCAACACCAAATTTATCCTTAATTGTACGCTTTACCAATGCAATTAAGTCTAATACATCTTGCGCTGAAGCCACACCAGTATTAACAATAAAATTTCCATGCATTTCAGAAATTTGAGCTCCACCTATTCTATAGCCACGAAGCCCTGCTTTTTCTATTAAATCTCCTGCAAAATATGGGACTGGATTTCGAAATATACTTCCTGCACAAGGGTGATTCCAAGGCTGCGTTTCACGGCGATACTCTTTATTCTTTTGCATGCTTCTTACAATTTCCTCGCGTTCGCCTACCTCCAATTGGAATTCAGCTTCTAAAACAATACCAGGGCGTTTCATTTGCAATACAGATGTGCGATAAGAAAACCCCATTTCGGTATTCGTCAACCAATTAATTGTTCCATTTTCAAACAAAATACGAGCTTTTGTTAATATACTCGATATGTCTGACTTATGAGCGCCTGCATTCATATACACTGCACCGCCAACACTTCCTGGAATACCACTTGCAAATTCCAAGCCAGCTAATCCCTGTCGGCTAAGTAAAGTTGACAATTTAATAAGGGGATATCCAGCACCAACTCTTACTCTATGTTTTTCGACTTCTAAGTGGTCTAATCCTTCTCCTAAACGAATAACCAGACCTTCTATACCTTGATCAGATACGAGTAGATTTGAACCACGACCAATTGCAGTCCACCCTGTCTTGTACTTCTTTACTAACTCTAGCGTCTTCTCAATACCAGCAACATGCTTTGGCACAATTAAAATATCAGCTGGTCCGCCTATTTTCATAGTCGTGTAACGCGCTAACGGTTCATTAACTAACACGCGACCAACATTTGCTTCTAAAAGCTCTTTTACTAATTGTTCCATAGACAATCTCCCCCATATTAAGTCTCCTTATTACAGTAATATGCAGGGCGTTCACCTAATGTTATTTTTTAATAAGCTTGTTCATTACTTCATATAGCTTATTTGCTGCATCTGGAATACCAAGTTGCTTAGTAGCCAGTTTCATATTTTGTAATGTTTGTGTATCTAATAAAATCTCATCAATGTCACGAATAAGCGTTTCAGATGTTAAATCTTTTTCAAGTAGCATTTTAGCTGCTCCTTTATCAACAACTGATCGTGCATTTTTTTCTTGATGGTTATTTGTTACGTATGGACTTGGAATTAATACACTTGGCTTTCCTAACGCTGTTAATTCTGCAAGCGTTGTAGCCCCTGCTCTTGAAACAACAAGATCTACACCCGTCAGTACCTCTGGCATATTATGAATAAAAGGTTTAATAATAACATTATTCGGATTCCCTTTTTGTTTCACTGCTTCCATAACTTTATCATAATGTACTTCGCCTGTTACATATAATACTTCGTAACTTTTATTCCCAAATTGTTCAATCGCTTCTACAAAAGCATCGTTAATCGGTCTAGCCCCGCGACTCCCACCAAAAATAAGCACGGATTTTTTAGAAAGGGATAGTCCTACCGAACGTTTTCCTTTCATTCCATTTTGGTCCATTACTTCTGATGCACGTGGATTACCTGTCATAACCACTTTTGACTGTGGGAAATGTTCTGCAGCTGCTTCAAAGCAAACTGCAACTTTATCGACATAACGACTTAAAAATTTATTCGTTACACCAGGTACACTATTTTGTTCATGTACAATAGTCGGAATACCTAATTTAGCCGCAGCATACACAACTGGCCCACATACGTATCCACCCGTACCAATCACAATATCAGGGTTAAAACGACGAATATATCGTTTACTATCTTGAACACCTTTTAGGAAACGCATCACTGTTTTTACATTATCAAGAGATATTTTTCGTTTAAATCCACTTATAACAATAGATTGGAACGGAATACCCGCTTTCGGTACGATGGTACTCTCTAATCCATTCTCTGTACCAATGTATAAAAATCTTGCTTCTGGATTTAGTTTTTTTATTTCTCTAATTAAAGCAAGAGCTGGATAAATATGTCCTCCAGTACCCCCACCACTTACTAATACTCGCACTACTGATTCCTCCACTTCCCTGTTCTTATTCAATCGTATTTATTTCTATATACATATTGTATTTTCACACACACACGAAAAACCCTGTCTTTTAAACAGGGTTTAATAGCGAGAATGGCGACTTATATTCAATAATACACCTACTGCCATTAACATTAAGGTCAAACTTGATCCACCATAACTTAAAAATGGCAAAGTAATACCCGTAACAGGCATCAGCCCTGTTACAACACCAACATTAATCATTACTTGAATCGCAATCATCGCCACAATACCTACTGCTAAAAACGTACCATATAAATCTGGCGCTCCTAATGCTATACGAATCCCGCGCCATAATAATAGACTAAATAATAATAACACAAATGAACCACCAATAAAACCTAATTCCTCGGATAAGATTGCAAATATAAAGTCTGTTTGTGGTTCAGGTAAATAAAGAAATTTTTGTCTACTTTGTCCAAGTCCAAGCCCAAATAAACCACCAGGTCCAATTGCGAGTAACGATTGGATAATTTGAAATCCACTTCCGAGCGGATCCGACCACGGATCTAAATATGATGTGATGCGTTTCATTCGATATGGTGCTGATGCAATTAACCCTACAAATCCCGCTGCACCAAGCAAACCAAACATTGCAAAGTGAAAAACTCTTGCTCCCGAAATGAATATCATAATAATACATGTCCCAACCATTACCGTTCCTGTACCAAGATCTGGTTGTAACATAATCATCCCAAAAGCAAGAAATACAAAACTAAGAGCCGGTAGCAAACCTCGTTTAAACGATGTAATTAATTTTTGTCGTTCCGCTAAAAATTTTGCTAAGAAAATAATCATCGCGAATTTCATAAACTCTGACGGTTGGATAGAAAATGCTCCGATTCCAATCCAACTTCGCGCCCCCCCACGAACGAGACCTACTCCAGGAATAAGAACGAGAATAAGAAGAACGAAACAAACTAGTAAAATTACTTTTGAATACGTACGCCACACCCAATAATCAATTTTCATGAGAGAAAACATAGCCACTACCCCAAGACTTGCAAATAACAATTGTCTTTTTGCAAAAAAGAATGAATCCCCCATTTTATAAGAGGCCCAAACCGCACTCGCACTATAAACCATAATCATTCCGATTGTTAACAACGCAAGTGTAACGATGATGAGAATAAAATCAGGCGTTTTCTTCATTACCCATGAACACCACCTCTTTGGGCAGAACCTTTGCCCTATGTAACAAAACATCAGTAGGTGTTAGCCTACTGATGTTTTGATTTACTTTATATAAGTTTATGCACAGCTTGTATAAAAATGTCTCCTCTTTCTTCAAATGTTTTAAATTGATCCCAGCTTGCACATGCTGGTGAAAGAAGAATAACATCACCATCGGTAGAATGAGCATAAGCCTTCACTACTGCATCATCTAAAGTATCGACACTTTCAATTACATCTAATCCTGCTTTTTCTGCCGCTCTTACTAATTTTGGTGCAGTTTGTCCAAATGTTACAATCGCTTTGACATGTTTAAAGTATGGAATTAAATCATCAAATTCATTACCACGATCAAGTCCACCAGCCAATAATACAATCGGTTGTGTAAATGCCGATAATGCTTTTTCTGTCGCTAGCATATTCGTCGCTTTTGAATCATTGTAAAATTTACGATTATTAATCGTTGTTACATATTCTAAGCGATGTTTTACACCTGTAAAACTTTTTAGCACAGCAGTAATTGCTTCATTAGAAACACCTAGTAATTTAGCAATACTCATTGCTGCTAAAATATTTTCTAAATTGTGCTTACCAGGTAAAACAATATCACTTACTTTAACTACTTTTTCGCCTTTAAAATAAAGAGCGTTATCTTTTATATACGCACCATCTTCAATTTCTTTCGTCGTCGAAAATAATACTTTCTGCCCTTTACTATATGCCGATAACGCCATGACATCTGCATCATCTGCGTTAATCACACTATAATCTGTTTCAGTTTGGTTTTTGAAAATATTCGCTTTCGCCAAACCATACTCTTTCTTCGTCCCGTGATAATCTAAATGCGCTTCAAATAAATTTAAAAAGGCTGCAATTTTTGGTTGGAACGATTCCACTCCCATCAATTGAAACGATGAAAGTTCTGTAACGACAACTTCATTTTCTTTCGCCAATTGTGCAACTTCACAAGCTACAGTACCTATATTCCCCGCAATAACTGGGTGTTTTTGTCCTTCTTTTAACATTTCAAACGCTAACATCGTCGTTGTTGTTTTGCCGTTCGATCCCGTAATCCCAACAAACGGTGCTGCTGAAATGCGATATGCTAATTCAACCTCAGTTACAATTGGAATTTGTTTTTCGTTCGCCGCCACTAAGAGTGGATTAGAATATGGAATTCCTGGGTTTTTTACGATAAGTGAAATGTTTCTCTCCAGTAATTCTAACGGATGCCCACCACATATAACATCCATTCCTTCCGCTTGTAACTCAGCTGCAAGCTCATTACCCACTAATGGTTTCCCATCATTTACAATGACGTTTGCCCCTAATTTTTTTAATAAAGTAGCTGCTGCATAACCACTTTTAGCAATACCTAATACAAGAACATTTTTATTTTGATATTCAGTTACAGTTTTCAATTACATCCACACCCCGATATAAATTCCTAACACAGCTAATAAAAATCCTACAGACCAAAACGTTACAACAACGCGCCACTCTGACCAACCACATAATTCATAATGATGATGTAATGGACTCATTTTAAAGACACGCTTTCCTGTTGTTTTGAACGAAATAACTTGGATAATAACAGATAAAGTTTCCGCTACAAATACACCACCAATAATAACGAGTAACAATTCTTGTTTTAACAAAATCGCTACAGCTGCGATAGCACCGCCTAAAGCTAGAGAACCTGTATCCCCCATAAATACTTTCGCTGGATTCGCATTGAATACTAAAAAGCCAAGTACAGCTCCTACAACTGCCATACAGAAAATCGCTACCCCAAATTGTTCTTGAGCTACAGCAATAATACTAAATGCTCCGAATGCAATAGCAGCTGTTCCTGATAATAAACCATCTAGACCATCTGTTAAATTAACCGCATTTGATCCACCAATAAGCATAAATAATACAAGAACAAAATATGCCCAACCTAATTCAAATTTAACATCAGTTCCTGGAATCATGATATACGTGTGAAATGCTTGCCCTTTTCCAATTAAAAAGAACGCAATAGCAATTACAAGCTGACCAATCAATTTTTGTTTTGATGTTAAACCAAGATTTCTTTTCTTTACTACTTTTATGTAGTCATCTAAAAATCCGATTAATCCGTACCCAAATGTAACTAATAATAACAATGATACCTCTGCACCTAAATTGTTAAATTTAATCGCCATAATAAGCGTAGTCACCATCATAGATACATATATGACAATACCACCCATCGTTGGTGTCCCTGATTTCTTTTGGTGTGACTTCGGTCCTTCGTCACGAATACTCTGGCCGAACTTTAACTTTCTTAAAAATGGAATAAATAATGGCGAAAGGGCAACAGAAATTAAGAATGCTACCCCAGCCGTTACTAATAAACCTTGTTCAAGCACATGTAGTCCTCCTCTCATGCTGTTACACTTCGTTGTTTAAACGCTCCGTGATTGCTTCTTTAGCAACTTCACGATCGTCAAAATGATGAACTTCTTTACCAATAATTTGATACGTTTCATGCCCTTTACCAGCAATAATAATAATATCTTCTGCTTTCACTTTCGAGATAGCGGAACGTATCGCTTCTTTTCGATCAACAATTACTTCATAATTATTCCCATTTGCATCATTTACCATATCATCTAAAATAGCCTTCGGATCTTCACTTCTTGGATTATCCGATGTGTAAATTGCATGAGTTGCATATTCGGTTGCAACACTTGCCATTATTGGTCTTTTCGTTCTATCTCTATCTCCACCGCAACCAACGATACAATATACATCACCTTTTGCAAACTGTTTTGCTGTTTTTAGTACGTTCTCTAAGCTATCAGGTGTATGTGCATAGTCAACAATAACTGTGTAATTTTGTCCACCATCAACAACTTCAAAACGTCCAGGAACGCCAGCAAGCTCTTTAATTACATCAATAATTGTTTGTAAGCTCACTCCTGAAACAAGACCTGCTGCTGTAGCAGCTAACACGTTGTATACATTAAACTTACCAATTAATTTCATCGTAACATTTACAGTTTCATACGGTGTTACAAGTGTAAATGTTGTACCACCACTCGTCATTACGATATCTCGTGCCATAATGTCGCTTGCAACATCTATACCGTATGTTACAACAGTAGCTGCTGTACTTCTCATATACTCCTCTGCTACTGGATCATCACTGTTTAATATAGCGTATTTTTCACGATTATGATGATAACTATTGCCCAGCTGTGCAAAAAGCAACCCTTTCGCATGTTTATATTCTTCCATCGTTTTATGATAGTCTAAATGATCTTGTGTTAAATTCGTAAATACTGCAACATCGTAATCGCACCCGTGTACACGGCCAAGATCTAAAGCATGAGACGAAACTTCCATTACTGTGCTATCCACACCTTGTTCAACCATTTTTGAAAACGTCTGTTGAAGTGTTAGTGCATCTGGTGTTGTATTTTTCACCTCAAATGTTTCATCACCGATTTTCATATTAATCGTTCCAATTAGCCCTGTTTTATGACCATGTGCGCGCATAATTTCATCCATAATATGCGATGTTGTTGTCTTTCCATTTGTACCTGTAATACCGATTAAATGTAACTTGTGTGTTGGTTGGCCATAAAAATAATCAGCTAAAACCGCTAGCGAACGAAAAGTATTTTTCACAAGTACAACTGGAACGTCAACATCAATTGGTCTTTCCGCAACAATAGCAGCCGCTCCTTGTGCGGCTGCTTGCTTAGCAAAGTCATGGCTATCAACCGTATATCCTTTCATACATATAAATAAGCTTCCCTCTTTCACTTTACGTGAATCCGCTTCAATAGATGTTATTTCTGGATTTTCTGTTGGAAAAACTGGAAAATCATGCAAACATGATAAAAGTGTATGCAACTTCATTTCACTAAACCCTCTCTACATTGTTTATTTATCTCTTATTTTAGCAAGTAACACGTTACCTCCTAAGTTATATAAAAATAGGAGGTAAGTGCTACTATAGTCTAATCAATAGATTTATTTATTAATGAGACACTTATCGTCTCAAATAAAGCAATTTTCCTATAAAAAACTCACTTCCACCAATTGTACCATAAAACACAATCAGTTACCTTTAATTCCCGAAGTAAATTCTAACTTTTGAACCCTCTTTTACTTTAGCTCCTGCTTCTGGTGATTGTTTAATTACTTTCCCACCATCACCACTTATATCAAGCTTCAAGTCTACAAGTTGCGTTTGTAAATCTTTCTTTTTCATACCAATTAAATTTGGAACTTCCACAGTTGGTGTATCGCCCCATTTATATTCTTTCTCAACTTGCTCTTTTCTTGGTTCCACTCCCATTACAGGAAGTGCGTCACGAAGAATATTCCCAACAATAGGTGCTGCTACAACTCCACCAAATTGAGTGACTCCTTTTGGGTTATCCACTGCTACATAAACAACAATTTGCGGATCGTCGGCTGGAGCAAAACCGATAAATGATACAATGTAGTTATTATCTAAATATTTTCCGTCTTTTACCTTTTGAGCAGTTCCAGTTTTTCCACCTACACGATATCCATCAATGTAAGCTCCTTTACCAGAACCTTTCGCTACAACATTCTCTAATGCGTAACGAACTTTCTCTGAAGTTTCCTTGGAAATAACTTCCCTTTTCGCAACAGGTGTCTTTTTGCTGACCACTTGATTATTCTTCGGATCAATAAATTCCTTCGCTATATATGGCTGATACAAAGTTCCTCCATTTACAGCGGCCGCTACAGCTGCTACTTGTTGAATCGGTGTAACAGAAACACCTTGCCCAAATGAAGTCGTCGCTTGCTCGACTGGACCAACTTTATCTAAATTAAATAAAATCCCGCTACCTTCACCTTGTAAGTCAATTCCGGTCTTCTGTCCAAATCCGAAATTGCGAATGTATTTAAACAATCGATCTTTACCAAGACGATCACCGAGTTCAATAAATCCTGGGTTACAAGAGTTTTGAACTACCTCTAAAAACGTTTGGCTACCATGGCCTCCAGCTTTCCAACACCGCAATCTAGCTCCACCAACTTCAGCTGCTCCATCATCATAAAACGTATCTTTCTCTAAGTCTACCAAATTTTCATTCAAGGCTGCAGCTAATGTAATAATCTTAAATGTTGACCCCGGCTCATACGTACTCCATACAGGTAAGTTTCTGTTATATACTTCGGGAGAAACACTTTGAAAATCTGCTGGATCAAAACTTGGCCGACTTGACATACCTAAAATTTCACCATTTTTCGGATTCATTGCAATTGCTATCATACCGTCGGGATTATACGTCGATTCCGCAATATTCATTTCTCTTTCCATAATCCTCGTAATGCGGGAATCAATTGTTAACCCTAAATTCAAGCCGGCTTCTGGTTTTTTGAAATCATCTCCAACGTTAGGCATTCTCTGTCCTTTCGCATCTGCAAAAAATCGCACATGACCTTTATCACCATTTAACTCTTTATCATAATATTTCTCTAGTCCCATAAGCCCTTGATTATCACTGCCCGCAAATCCTAATACGTGTGATAAAAAATTACCGAATGGATAGTACCGGATAGAATCCTCAGCGATATACACACCCTTTAAACTTAATCCGCGTACTTCTTTCGCTTTGTCATGCGATATTTTCCTTCCGCCTTTATCAAGCCTTACAATCGACTCTTTTTTTGTAATCCGCGTATAAATATCATCTTTTTCCACACCTAATACTGCAGCTAACTTCTCTGCAGTCTCTGCTGGTTTTTCAATTTGCCTCGGCACAACAAAGACGGTCGGTGCACTTTTATTCGTAGCAAGCTCCACACCATTTCGATCTAAAATCTTCCCTCGCTCTGGTTCAAAAGTAATATTACGACTCCATGAATCCTTCGCACGATCTGTTAACATATTTCCAAGAAAAAATTGCACATATCCAAGACGAATATCGATGATGGTGAAAATGAGTATACCCGATATAAGTATAAAAATAAGTCGTTTCCTAACTGTTACATTTGATACACGCATATTGGAACAAGCCTCCCTTACGCCTAGCTTGTTCCAATATATGCTTGTACTTATTCAATTAGAACTTCTTCCCTATTACCATTATGGCTTTTCTGCTTCTTGCTGTGGCTCAAGTGGTGGTACGAGTGTTACACCTAGTTCTGTACCAGGTTGCAACAATGTTCCTTCCGCCACACTTTGTTCCGTTACATATCCTGTACCAGAAGGTTTTAAGTTAAGCTTTAATGTTTTTGCTAAATTCATAACATCACGCAGTGCCCATCCCTGTATATTTGGCATTGTAGGCTTATCTCCTACTAAGAAGACTCGATCACCTTTTAATGTTTGTTCAGTTGCTTTTGGCACTTGCTGCTGTACTTTCCCTTCACCTAATACAATTGGACGAAGTTTTGCTTTATCAATTGCTTTTTTCGCTTCATCCATCGTTTTTCCTGTTACATCCGGAACGACAGTTTGTTGCTCTTTCACATATTTCTTCGGATCCTTTACTTCATTTGGCTTAATCTTTAAATACTCTAAACTATTTTTCGTTACATATTTAAAGATATCAGCTAAAGGTTTAGCCCCGTTTTCATCATCTTTTAATTTTGGTTGTTTAACGGCCACATACACAACAAGTTGTGGGTCGTCCATCGGTGCCATACCTAAGAATGAGAATATATAATTCTCTCTTCCTGTCATATAGCCACCTTTCCCGTCAGGAATTTGCGCTGTACCTGTTTTCCCCCCGGCTGAGTACCCATCAATTTTATATGCAGTCCCTGTTCCTTTCGGTGATGTAACAACACGTTCTAGTAATTGCCTTACTTGCGCTGCTGTCTCTTTGGTAACAGGTTTTCCTACTTCTTCTGGTTTATGCTCTAGCTGTACTTTACCTGTTATTGGATCCACAATTTTATCAATTGTATAAGGTTTCATCATTTTCCCATCATTTGCAATCGCTGTTGCAGCTTGTACAAGTTGAATTGGTGTAACTGTAGAACCTTGTCCAAATGCTGTTGTTACTTGTTGTATTTGTTGATCAAATAAAATTGTATTTGACCCTTCACTAGGTAAATCAATGTTTGTTTTTTCATCTAATCCAAAATTATGAATATATTTCCGGAAACGATCTGGACCAAGTTTTTGATCACCTAAAATTGCAAACGCTACGTTTGAAGAGCGCTCTACCCCTTCATCAAAAGTAATAGAACCCCATCCAGCACCGCCGTTATGATCTTTTATTTTGCGATTACCAACTTGATATGTACCAGACTGATAAAAGTCTTGTCCATTGTATACACCTTCATTAATGGCCGCCGCTAATGTGAAAATCTTCATTGTTGATCCCGGTTCAAATGCATTTGCAATTGCATCGTTATAATAATAATTCATCTTTCCCTGGTTCGGATCATAACCAGGTTTACTAGACATCGCTAATATTTTCCCCGTCTTTGGATCCGCAACAATTCCAATTAAATTTTCTGGTTCATAATGTTTACTCGCTTCTTTCATTGCGTCTTCTAAATAACTTTGAATACGTTGGTCAAGCGTTAAATACACATTATCTCCATTTTTAGGTGCCTTTACATTCACTTTCCCACCGTCAAGAGATACACCTTTACGGTCCCCTGTATAAGCTACCTCACCATTAGAAGCACCTAAATACTTGTCCAAACTCTTTTCTAGGCCAAATTGACCTACTGCGATTCCATTCTCATCAGGTTTCGCATGCCCTATGACGTAAGATGCGAAATCACCGTTTGGATACACTCTCGCATTTTCGGTGATAAAAGAGATTCCTGGCAATTTCAATGCTTCTATTTGTTCTTTCTTTTCTTTCGTCAAGCCCCTACCTAATGTTCCAAATTCCACTTGACTTCTATCTTTATTTAAAGCGGCTAAGATCGCATCTTCGCCCGTTCCAAGTACTCCAGCGATTTTCTTTGCAGTATCCTCTTTATCCTCAACAGGCTTAGCACCTTTTAATTCCGCTACCATTTTATAGGAATTTGCGTCTTGTGCTAGGACATGACCATTTTGATCATAAATTGTTCCTCGATTCGCTTCGAGAACTCCCTTTTTACTATGTTTCTGCTCAGCAAGTTTCTTTAAATCATGATTGTCCACTGTTCCTGTTACTTGTATGTAAAAAAATCGGGCTAATAACAGCAAAAAGAGCAGGAGGAAAAATATCATAAAATAACCTGCTCCCTTATTGGTATGAAATTTGGTCATATTTCTCTTCATCTTTTCTTCACACCTACTTGCCTTACTTTAGGCCTTTCACATTATTCGCATTAATTTCTAGCCCGTGTTTTTTTGCAACTTCAGCGATACGTTCATAGCGACTTAACTTCTCTACTTCAGCCTGCAATTCTTGATTTTCCTTTTGTTTTTTCACAATTTGTTCTTCTATCGTCGCTGCTTCTACATTAACTTGATATAAGCCCGCTTTATTCCCAATAAAAGCTACACAGGCATATAATAAAAATCCAATAAACGTTACGTACAATAGCTTTTCAATTCTTGTAATTTTCGTTTTAACTTTTGGCTTAACCATCTGCTGTGGTGGCGCTTGAATTTGTACCTCTTCTTGCGCCTGTTGTTTATACTTTACAGCTAAATTAGTCATACCTCTCTCTCCTTTTATCGTTTTTCAGCGATTCTCAACTTCGCAGAACGCGCTCGATTATTTTCTTCTAATTCAATGTCAGAAGGTAAAATCGGTTTCCTTGTAATAAGCTTTAATTTCGGCTTAAATTCATCCGGAATAATCGGTAGTCCCTGTGGTAATTGCGGTGTTGTGCTATTTCGCTTAAACGTCGTTTTACAAATACGATCTTCTAAAGAATGGAATGTTATAACACTAACTCTTCCACCAGGCTTGACCATATCAATTGCAGATTCCAACGCTTCTTCAAATACTTTTAATTCATCATTTACAGCGATACGAATCGCTTGGAATACTCGCTTCGCAGGATGTCCACCTGTTCTACGTGCCGGAGCTGGAATACCTTCTTTAATTAATTCCACTAATTCTCCTGTCGTTTCAATAGCCTTATTCTCGCGATAAGCTTCAATTTTCCTTGTTATTTGCTTTGAAAATTTTTCTTCGCCGTATTGGAAGAAAATTCTTACGAGTTGTTCATATGACCAGCTGTTCACAACATCATATGCTGTTAATGGGGCATCTTGATCCATCCGCATATCTAACGGTGCATCATGATGATAACTAAAGCCACGCTCTGGTGTATCTAATTGTGGGGATGAAACACCTAAATCGAATAAAATCCCGTCTACTTCTGTGATACCTAATTCATGTAGTTTTTCAGATAAATAACGGAAGTTGCTCTTCACTGTTACAAATTGTTCACCATAAGAAGAAAATTTTTCCTTCGCATTTTGAATCGCTATTTCATCTTGATCAAATGCTATTAATTTTCCACCATCTGTTAGCTGAGATAATAAATAAGAACTATGTCCTCCTCCACCCAGTGTACAATCTACATATGTACCACTCGGCTTTATATCTAAGCCATCTACTGTTTCTTTCAAAAGTACTGTTACGTGTTTGAACATTGCTGCACCTACTCTTTTTCCAATTAATTATGTTAAATACATTTCTCACTCTACAAACATAATTTACTACTAGAGGATGAAATGCTAATAAAGAACGACTCATTTAACTTCCAACAAGGTAGCATGCTATACAAATCGCTATTTTATTTTATTATATACTAAATTTTATCATTTTTTGCGGGAATTTAAACAAAAACCTGTCGAAAAAGATATTAATCCGTTTACATTTTGTGCTATTTTGTCATATATATATACCTGATACATAGCGATTCATTACATTAACATAAGATGGATAATTCAGAAATATTTCACTTCACAGTTAATTCAACAGAATAAAAATAAAATCCTGCTCAAAAGAGCAAGATTCTATAGTTTTATTACATGATGTTTTCCGTCCCACGAAAAAGATTGTTCCATTACCCGATCAACAAAATCAAGACCGAACTGATTTAAATAATAACAGACATTCCACACACGTTCTTGCGGTGCTCCTAATGGACGAAGCGCAAATTGTAAACGACGGAATTTATTTAGTTGAACCTCATGTTTCTTCTCAACATTTCTTTTCAACATTCTTTCTAACAGTTCAATTTGCTCATTAATTTTCAGTTCATTTTTCCCAGCAAACTCATTTAACCCTGGATCTATTTTTTTCACGAATTGTTGTAATGATGTATGAATATCCATTATTTCTTTTTTCGCTTCTATAAATCGCTCGTCTATCGGTTCCTCTATTTGATTAGAAAGCCAATCGTCACGCAGATTATCTATATTATTTAGAAATGGATCAATCTCTTGCAAATCTAAATCATATAAATCTGTCGCTATATCTCGCTCCATATAAGTAATCGTAAGACGCGGAACGACAGGTGGCATTTGGAAACCGGCCGTATGAAACACTTGTTGTAATTCACTCCAATAAGCTAACTCCCCCGGACCGCCAATAAACGCTAACGTGGGAAACACATATTCTTGCATAAGAGGGCGCGTTACAACATTATTACTAAAACGTTCTGGACTTCTTTCCATCTCTTCCATCAATTCTTCATACGAAAATGAATGCACTCCATCTTTTCCAATAAACTTCCCTTGATTCTCTTCAAGCAATACTCGCTCATTATCAATTTCCATAAATATATGCACTGCATTTGTCTTCGTTTCAATAATCGGTTTAAATCCTAATTCCTTAATTACTTCCTGTTGATTATGAAGTGCTACTTGAATTTCTTTATATTTACTTATAATTTGTTGTAAAAACGGTACTTCTAATTTTCTTAATGCAGGATGATGTGAATCTACAAGAATTAAACCAGAATTTGCGAACATTTTCGTAATAAGGCGTGCAAAGAAATCTACATATGTATGCGATTTACCTAAAGCATCATCAATAAATTGTAATACATCCTTTGTAAAATTCGTTTCCGGATATGTTTTAAAAATCTCTTCGACCCATTTTCTACAGTCTTCAATAGAAATCTCAGACTCAGAAGCACTTGCCTTTTTCGGATAACGATCATGAAAAATGGTCTTTTTTATTTTTTTATTTTTCGTTACAAATGTATGATTAATTTCATCCATATCATGGTCTTCACCGGCAATCCAAAAGACAGGAACAACCCGAATCCCTAAGCTCTTTTCTTGTTCTTTTGCAAGCTGTAAAATTGAAATAATTTTATGCACTGTATAAAGCGGACCAGTTAATAACCCAGCTTGTTGTCCAGCTATAACAACATATGTATTTTCATCTTCAAGCGCTTTTATATTTTGAATTGTAACTTCTCCCGCTTGCAATTGTGTATTATATTCTAATAAATGCGTCACTAAATCTTGACGGAAATACTCTCTCTCACGTAAATCATGTAAACGCTGTTTAAAAGCATCCTCCGTTAACAGATAATCAAAACATGACTGTATCTCTTTTTTACCGTTCATATAGTCCGCTACAACACCTTGTAGCGGAACAGAGATTTCTTTTATCTCCATATAATTCTTCCTTTCGTATCCTGTTCTCTCACCAACCCACATTGTAGTCAATGTTTCACGTAAAAGCAAAGAAAAACACTTATAATTCCATTCCTCTTATTGCATTGAACAAAAATCGAAGTGTCGGAACAGATCGGTGTTGTTCCTTAGCTTCTTCTAGTACATATCCAACAATCGCATTAACTTCCGTTTGTCTATTCGCTCTTACGTCCGCTAACATAGATGAAGTATTATGAGATGTTTTTTCACATACTTGGCATACCATTTGCCATACCATTTCCTTATCTTCTTCTTTAATAAGAAATGCAACTTCCTGAAATACTCGCTCCATCATTTGATAAAAAAACGGATTTGAAATTAACTCTCCGTTCTCAACCCGCAATAATGCCGTCAATGGATTAATACATACATTGACTACTAATTTATTACGCATAATCCCCTTCCAATCATCTTCTATCTGAATCGGAAAATAATCACAAGGAAAACAATTAAATACCTTTTTAAAACAACTAGATTGACCACGCACTACACCAAACTTTGTAACACCTATTCCAGCATGATGAACTGTATGTCCATCCTCTTTTTTTGCACCATGCTCCACAATCCCGACTGCTATACGTTCATTTCCTATTTTTTGCATAACGTGAAGATGTGACATTCCATTTTGCAAAAAGATTAATGACGATTCTCCCTGCACAAAAGGTAATATATCAGTTATATGATATTGCTTTACAGCAATAAATGTATAATCTAACTGTTTATCCAGCATACTTTCTATCGGTAAAATAGACGGAAATACTGTTTCACGTTCTCCATTCCTAATACAAGTTACACCCGTTAAGTTTAATTCTTCTGCTTGCTTAGCGCTTCTTGTAAACAACGTAACATCTTGATTGCTTTTTTGTAAATAAAATGCGTATAGGAGACCAATAGCTCCCGGTCCAACAATTCCAATTTTCATCTTCACACAAAGAACTCATATTAACAAGTGATATAAGTTCCCTTGCCCTTCCCCCTTTACATCTTATTAAATTACAATTACATAGTTGAGGGTTCAATTATCTTTTAACAAACGCAACCTCTTCTTTCACTATGTATATACTACCTATATACATAGTTCTATTCTTAGTTTAGCAAATCCTCAAAAAAATAATGAAAGAAATATTCTATCTTCTTCATAAAAATTAAAAAATGAGTTATAATATTATTATAAATATTTTAACTTTTCTGCATTCAACAAGATAAGAAAAGGATGTGATGTAATGGGATTCCCAAAAGTCGAACGCTTGCTCATCAATTATAAAACATTAGATGAATTTAAAAAATTTAAAGGGTGCGGAGCTCAAGAACTATCCATGCTGGAAGAATTACAAGCAAACATTATTGAAAATGATAGTGAGTCTCCATTTTACGGTATTTATTATGGAGGATCGCTAATCGCACGTATGAGTCTATATATGAAAAGGAACGGTGGAGAACCATTTGAAATTACAGGTACTTACCTAGAACTTTATAAACTTGAAGTATTGCCGACTTTTCAAAAACAAGGATTCGGACAAATGCTTGTTAATTATGCGAAACAACTACAATTCCCAATTAAAACGATAGCACGTATCCAGTCAGCTGGTTTTTGGGATAAATTAAGTTTCCAGCCAGTATCAGTAACTAATGGTGATTTTTATATTTGGCATCCAGAAACAAATTCGAATGCGATTACAAACGAAGAATCTGCATAAGAAATAAAAAAACAGCTGCGTAACAGCTGTTTTTTATTTCTTTAATTTTTCTAATTCTCCATTCGAGCGAGCACCATTTCTTTCTGCTACCATTACACTTCTTTTTTGATCGATATAGTCAAGTAATGTTCTATATTCTTCCTCATATACTGATAATCGCTCCAGAAGACGTTCTTTCTCTGTTTGTAACGATTCGATTTGTTGTTGCAACACCATTAAAGAGCTTTCATCTTTATAATTTCGCAAGAATTCAATAACATCATTCAACGTAATAGATTTTGGCTCTACTACGGTTGTCTCTTTCACTTCATAATTTTCTACCTTACGAAGTTGCTTTGCTTCTTCAATACGTTCTTTATACTGCTTTCTAACGTAAGAATTCCACCTAAATCCACAAGCTGCAGGTGTACGAGACAAATGCCTCCCCACTTCTTTAAAAGCAGAAAGTTGCGTTCCACCTTCACGAATATGCCGGAGTACTACTTCTGCCAGAAGCAAATCTTCATCATCAATCCAAGCATCTTGTCTTGTTGTCGCCATCTCTCTAGTCCTCCCTATGCATTTTTTATTAAGCATATGCAGTTACTAGAAAAGATAGAATACAACAAATAAAGAATAAGACAAAAAAAATAAACGTAGAAGATATCTTCTACGTTTATTTTTCGCAATTACTTGCTGATTACTTCTTTACCTTTGTAAGTACCGCATGCTTTACATACACGGTGAGCTAATTTCGCTTCACCACAGCTTGGGCACTCTACCATACCAGGTACTGATAATTTGAAATGCGTACGACGCTTTCTTTTTACTGTTTTAGAAGTTCTTCTAAAAGGTACAGCCATTCTTCCCACCTCCTTAAAAGAAATAGTTATTTTCATATGAAGGCCTAAACCAGTCTTCCGATTATTTGTCAAAAAACTTTGCAAGTCCTGCTAATCTTGGATCAACAGTCTTTTCTTTGTTTTCCTCCGAAATCACTTGCCAGTCTTGACCTTGCATCGGTGCTCCATCAGAAACATCATCACTGAAAATTTGCATTGGAATCTCCAAAAGTATATTTTCCTTGATTACGGGCAGTAAGTCAAGTACTTCTCCTTCTAAACAATGAATTTCAGCTTCTGTTTCAAATTCTTCTTCTGAAGTTTGGAACACCTCAGTTGTTTTAATGTCAAATGGTAATGTCACATCTACTAAAGAGCGAGAACATGGTAAAACCATGTTTCCAGTTATATGTAGATGAAACGTAAACTTACCGGAGCCAAAATCAACTCTTCCTGTTACATGAACAGGATTAATTTCACGAATATCTTTCTCGACCTCTTTTAGCTCACTTACATCTACCATTTCATTTAATGTCAATCCTTTATTTCTCAATTTATTCAATTGATGGATGGACCATTTCATATCATATCACCTCAAGGCAACAAACAAAATTATAGCTAGCCATTTTATATTTGTCAATGTTTTTTCTTTACACTATAATGAAGTCATCATAGGAAATAATATATAGATTATCACGTTTTCCAAAAAGATGCTACATCGAAAGGAGAGATTACCATAAAATCCAGTGGTATTGTTGTTGAATATAACCCTTTTCATAACGGTCATGCTTATCATGTGCAACAAACAAAAAAGTTAACACAGTCTGATATTATTATCGCCGTTATGAGCGGTCCTTTTTTACAGCGTGGTGAGCCCGCACTCATCTCCAAATGGTATCGTACTAAAATGGCCTTAACAAACGGCGTAGACCTTGTTGTGGAGCTTCCTTATGCATTCGCAACACAAAAGGCCGAAACTTTCGCAAATGGCGCAATTTCGATTTTAAACGCCCTTGGTGTTTCTGACATTTGTTTCGGCAGTGAAGATGGACAAACTGAAAATTTCTACACTACCATCGCTATACAAAAAAATGAAGAAGAGACTTTTAATCGTCTTGTGAAGCAATTTATGAATGCAGGTAATAGTTATGCAAAAGCTACATCTGAAGCCTTTCTACACATCTTACCACCCGAAAAAAACGTAGATATGTCACAACCAAATAACATTTTAGGCTTACAGTACATTAAAGCAATTCTCTTACAAAATAGTTCCATGCAAGCACAAACTATAAAAAGATTCGCCTCTCATTATCATGATGAAACATTTCATGATCAACATATTGCAAGTGCAACAAGTATTCGCAAACAGCTATTTAATGAAAACAGTTCCTCTACAACTATTGAGCCTTTTATCCCAAAAATAACTGCTTCTCTTTTAGAAAACTACAAGCAAAACTACGGGACGTTACATAACTGGGAAAAATACTTTTCATTTTTTAAATACAAACTTATGACGATGTCTTCAGAGGACTTACAACATATATATGAAATGGAAGAAGGTTTAGAGCATCGTATTTTATCAAAAATACAAAACAGTTCATCTTTCTATTCATTCATGGAAGCATTAAAAACAAAACGTTATACATGGACTAGATTGCAAAGAGCTTGTACACATATTTTAACAAATACAACGAAGGAAGAAATACACAAAGCAAATATAGAGCAACATGCCCCGTATATCCGTCTTCTCGGAATGTCACAAAAGGGACAAACTTATCTTTCTAGAAATAAGAAAAAAATAGAACTTCCAATCCTTACTCATACAAAAACATTCGAACATCCAACTTTAGACATAGAACGAAAATCAAATGCTGTATATTTCTCCATAATGCAAGAACCTTTGCGGACACAACTGCTAAAACAAGACGCAACGCATCATCCAATTCGTTATGATGAAATAACGAAAAAATTTCTATAAAAAAAACCTCTCTTCTTCAGAGAGGTTCACTTTGTTTTACCCATTTTTTCCAAATACGTTAATGCATCATCCAGTGTGTCCACCGGTACAATTTTCATCTTTGTTTTAATATCTTTCGCAGCCTCAAGAGCATCTTTATAATTCGATTTCTCTACACCTTTTTCATTTGGCGCAAAAAACACTTCAGCTCCCGCATCACTAGCAGCTACTACTTTTTGCTGAATACCACCAATTGGACCAATTTCTCCTTTATCATTGATTGTACCTGTTCCAGCTATTTCATGCCCGTTTGTTAAATCTTCTTCAACGAGCTGATTATAAATTTCTAGTGTAAACATTAACCCCGCTGATGGTCCCCCTATTTCATGGGAATCAATTTTCACTTTCGGATCTACTACTAACTCTCTTTCCGTAACGATAGAGACCCCTATACCGACGCGCCCATTCCCATTAGGAATCGTCTTTACATTTAAATTTTCTTTAAACTGTTTTCCGCCCCGCTTGTATTCAATATTTACTGCATCCCCTTCTTTTTTCCCTGTCATATACTCAATAAATTGTTCCGTCTTGTCGAATGTTTTTCCATCGACAGCTATAATAACATCTCCAAGCTTAAGCTTTCCTTCTGACGGCATACCCTTTGCTACACCAGCCACTAGTACTCCTTTATTTTCAAAAGAAACAGAGCGATTTGCACGTTTATATGCGTTATAGATCGCTGCATTTTGCGAATCTTTCATTGCATAATTTTGGCGAAATTGATATTCTTCATCACTCTCACCTTTTTGCAATATTTCTTCCGCCTTCGAAATGTGTGTATATTTATTAAATTGCGCAGCAATTAAGTTCACCACATTGGCAGGTCCCATTGAGACAGTGACAAGCATGAAATCACCAGACTCTTTCGTTCCACCATCTACTTGAACGTATGGCGCTAATTTCGCCGCCATACCTGGTTTTGTCACATAATACGGCAAACGCACATAAACAAGTAGCATCGCCAATATAACCCCTATTAAAATTGCATATATAAACCGAAAACGCTTAAACATTATGTTTCTCCTTCCACTGCTCAATTAGTAAATAAATGTTTGAAATGTGTTTTTCTGCTTCCACTTCTCCGACCCGAATGATGTCTTCAATATGTGTAAAAGCACGCGAACTAAATTGTTCTACGGCTGGCCGCATCATTAAATCTGATGCTATTTGCCGGTTCATCACAAGTTCATGTTGCATAATTTCAATACTTTGCATAATCACATCATAAATCGATGTAACCTCTCCATTCACCTTAATTGGAGATACATCAACAGCAATAACAATATCAGCACCTAAATCTTTTACAACCGATACGGGAATACGGTCAATTACCCCTCCATCCACTAATAAGCGGCCATCTATTTTTTCTGGAACAAACACCCCTGGCACAGATATACTAGCTCGAACCGCCTCCGCAATCGGACCACTTGTAAAAACAACTTTTTCCCCCTTCAAAATGTCAGTAGCCACAACAGCAGTCGGGATATCTAACTCTTCTAAATTTTTATTATATGTAAACATTTTAATCATATCTTTAATACGTTTTCCAGCAATAAATCCCATTTTAGGAACTGTAAAATCCAAATAATATTTCCTTTTAAAAACAGCTGCCAATTTATACAGTCTTTCAACGTTACAACTCGCTGCATAAAATGTACCAATTAGCGCTCCTATACTACTACCTGCTACCATATGAATAGGGATACCAGCTTCCCTTAACACTTTTATTACCCCTATGTGAGCAAAACCTTTTGCACCTCCGGATCCAAGTGCTAAACCGATTTTTGGTTCCTTCATTTTTCTCACCCTTTAATTTTTTTCATTCCTTTTTCATACTTATGGTCTAAATTCACCACATATCCACGTATACTGAAATGAACGTTTTTGGGACAAAGGGGGATTTTCTTACATGTACGAAAAATGGAAAACTGCTTTTCTTACCATATCAATGTTGTTTTTAACCTTTTCTCTTGTACTTCACCCCCAAGATGCTTTGCAAGCTTCAATTCGCGGGTTAAATATATGGTGGGAAGTTGTATTCCCTTCACTACTACCGTTTTTCATCATTGCAGAACTTCTAATCAGTATCGGTGTGGTAAAATTTATCGGCGTTATATTAGAACCACTAATGCGTCCACTGTTTCGTGTTCCAGGGGTAGGTGGGTTTGTTTGGGCAATAGGAATGGCTTCAGGATTTCCCGCTGGCGCCAAATTAAGCGCTAGACTACGCAAGAGCAATCAACTAACACAAATTGAAGCGGAACGGCTCGTATCTTTCACAAATTCTTCTAATCCACTTTTTATTTTTGGAGCGGTTTCTATTGGTTTTTTCAATAATCCGAAATTAGGGCTCGTATTAGCAGCAGCACATTATATAAGTAACTTTATCGTCGGATTACTTATGCGCTTTTATGGTAATAACGATACTTACATAAAAGACAAACATACGAATCAAAAGCGTGCCTTTCAAAACCCTTTTTCCATCCTCCACCAAGCACGTATGCAAGAAAAAAGACCAATCGGAAAACTACTCGGTGACGCTATTGTTTCTTCTATTCAAACATTGCTCATGATTGGTGGGTTTATTATTTTATTCTCTGTTTTAAATAAAATGATTACTGTTTTCCAAATTACAGAAGCGCTTTCTTTTATTATGCAACATATTTTATCATTCTTCCAACTTACATCCCATTTTAGTATTCCGATATTATCCGGTATTTTTGAAATGACGCTTGGAAGCCAAATGATTAGTCAAATTAATGAATCAACACTTCTTCAACAAGCGATGGTAACAAGCTTCATTTTAGCATTCAGCGGCCTTTCTATTCAGGCACAAGTAGCAAGCATATTAGCGGAGACAGATATCCGCTTTAAACCATATTTTTTAGCTCGAATTATCCAAAGTATTCTCGCTCCTATTTTCACTTTTATATTTTGGGGACCATTTTATGAAAAAGTTCATTCTTTCTCGCCTACGCAAGAAGATCTTCCCGTATTTTTATTGAATCATTCTTATACACTAACTGATATTTGGACATCATTTATACACTACGGACCAATCTTCACCTTATTTTGTTTATATTTATATGTTATCTTATTGTTTTTACGCATTTATAAAGAAAAACCCCGTTCACTTTAACGGGGTTTGAAACTTTTCTTTTAAAGCACGCTCTACAATCGGAGGAACAAGGTCTACTACACTTCCCCCATATCTCGCAACTTCTTTCACAATACTTGAACTTAAAAATGAATATTGATTATTCGTCATAATAAAGAAGGTTTCGATACTTTCGTCTAATTTTCGATTCATTGACGTAATTTGCATCTCATATTCAAAATCAGAAACCGCTCGCAAACCACGTAATATTGCATTTGCATTACGCATTTTTGCATATTCCACCAATAATCCACTATGTGAATCAACTTTTACATTCGGAATATCCTTTGTCGCCTCTCGAATTAACTCTAGGCGTTCTTCTACCGAAAAGAATGGTTTTTTTGATGAATTGTTTAAAACAACTACATACACTTCATCAAATACTTTTGCTCCCCTTTTAATAATATCCAAATGTCCAAGGGTAATTGGATCAAAACTCCCTGAAGAAATAGCTATACTTGTCATTCTGTCCCCTCACCTTCATACTTATAAATCGAAATTGCTGTAATCCCGTAGTTTTCTGCTCGTACTTTTACAAGTTCTCCTATAGAATCAGGTAAAACCACGTCATCCCCATGCTCTGCCATAATGATTCCATCTTTATTTAACAATCCATGTTGATCCATCACACTAATTAAAGACACAATTTTTTGACCTTTATATGGAGGATCTATTAGTATAAGATCGAATGATATTTCACGCTTTACAAGCGCCTTTACCGCACGTTCCGCATCATTTCGGTACACTTCAGCTTGTTCTTGTATTCTACAGCTTTCTAAATTTTGATGAATGACTTTTATCGCTTTACTATCTCGGTCAACAAAAATCGCTTTATCAATCCCTCTACTTATGGCCTCAATTCCAAGACCACCACTACCACCAAATAAATCAAGAGCGATACCACCATCATAATAAGGACCTATCATATTAAAAATAGATTCTTTCACTTTATCTGTCGTTGGACGTGTTGTATTACCAGGTACCGCTTTAAGTGGGTGCCCTTTACATTTTCCTGAAACTACTCTCATCTGTTGTCACTACCTTTATTTCAATCTATCGAGCGATTACAGTAAATCCATCTCAAGTCAGTAACCGCTACCAAACCATACAATTCTTCACTAATTCGTTACTTAACCTATAGATAACTTTAGTTAAAATAACCGTTCGCTATTTCTTGCATATTCATCTCACTATTTGCGAACAAAAACCCTTTATGCACATCAGTTCCACTTTACCTTTTTTATCCTATCATAAAATAAAAAAAAGAAAAATAAAAAGCCTAACATAAATTTTAATTTCATTATGTATATCTTCATTCAGATTGGACATAAATAAATATAACAACATCATCTTCGATGTTGTTGCCAACCGCGGAGAAGACTTACGTTTCCCCATAAGTTCTTCCTCCGGTTTCTCCTCTCCCTTTGCCTTCTTACTAGTACATACTAGTATTAGAAGGGCCCTGCTTTGCAGGGTTTTTTTATTTGTCTACTTTTCATTTAAAAAGTGAGGTGGTACAGTAAAAGAAAGAGGAGGAAAAAATATGATTCAACGCTTTATAGAACTCGGAGAAGGCTACTCTGACTTATATGAATTACTTGAAATTGCCAAAACAAACCAAGAACGTGTAACACATATGTTACAATTCGAAACTGTAAAAAACGAAAAAAAAGTGTGTTCACTTGTTGTAATACTAAAACCGACAACTACTGGTGATTTCCAACCATTATACATATGTCGTGAAGGCATTCCTGTACTTGAAAATAAAAAAAGTAAACGTGTCGTTTTATTTGAAGAAATGGCGGAACAAATAGGGAAAAAAGTTACTCCCTTTACTGTAAAACCATCAACAACTTTCCCTGAAAAAGAACTATTTTTTAATCATCTAATTGGTATTTTACGAATGAACAATTTCATTCCTCCAATGAAATAACACGTTATTTCAAGTAAAAAAATCCCCTGCTAAATTTAGCAGGGGATTTTTTTACTTAGCTATAATCGTATTCTTTTGCCCGATCAGGACGCGAATTTTCGAATTCCGTTTTTAAAAATGGGCGATACGACTGTTCTACTTTTTTTACAAAAGGAAGTTTATTCAATTTTTGCATCATATGCTCAATTTGTTCCATATCACAATATACAACGGCATATTTCAAACGTTTTGATATGTAATGAATGTTACCATATTTCCTTAAAATCTTGGCATGTTTCAATGAATGTAAATAAACAATCATACTTTGTCGTTGCCCGAACATAATCTTCTCCATCTTCTCCTTTTAAAAACTTATATTCTTATATTTTATGAAAACCAATCAAAAATTTATGACATTAAAGGACAAACTCTGTATACGTTTTCTTCTATATTCTAAAAAACAGGGTAAATTACCCTGTTTTTTTACAACCACAACCGCCTCCGGTACCACAACCACCGCCACAGCCACCCGCATCAAAAAATGGATTTCCTGTTGGAACTTTAACGGAAGGAGACACCTCAGAACCAATTGCTACACTAACTTCATCTAATAACTTTTGTAAAGCAGTTTCTGCTCTTTTAAAGGCTGCAACCTTATCATGCATATCTACTGAACGCTTTAATTCCCTCATTCTCGTCGAAACGAAAGTATAATCAGGATGATATTTACCAAAACGTTGCACTTCTTCGTATCGCTCTTTCATCGCTGTAAATTGCTGAATTAACGTCTGAACTTCTATATCTTCTTGTAAATCCTTATAATACTTACGGTAATCTTCTGCTATATCTGAACAGATGATCGCTTTTGCAAGCTGCTCTGCCTTATCTAAAATCAATACGCTTTCCAGCGTCGCTACAATCATGAGAGACACCTCCGAATATTCATCATAACACATTTGGAACAGAACTACTAATTGAAGTGTCTCACCTAAAAGAAAGATATGATTCTAACTACTTTTCATACAATCCCCTTGCACTCTTATACACTAATATGCTTCGCAATATTATATTTAAGAACATCCCATTTCCCGCTATTCTCTTTCACGTAGCTAATACATGCGTTTTTCAACGGCGTTTTAAATGTAATTTCATCTGGTGCAATTGCATGTAAAATAGCTTTTATTGCATGTGAATGCGCAACAATGATAATACGTTTATCTCCATGTGCTGCTGCAACCTCTTGTAAAGCTGTAAAACAGCGCTCTACAATTTCTTCATCCTGCTCCATTCCTTCTATATTACCTTCTGCAATTAACTCTCTAACGGACGCAACTGGTTTCCCAGAAGCTTCCCCAAAATTACGTTCCATAAATCGCTCATCTAATAAAATAGATGGTAATCCAATAGCCCCAGCAATTTCCTTAGCTGTTTCTTGCGCTCTAATTAACGGACTACTTATAATTACATCCCACGATTCCGCTTGCAAGGCAGCTGCACTTTGACTCGCTTGCTTCTTCCCAACTTCGTTGAGTGGAATATCTTCGCGCCCTTGAATAATCTCTTGAAAGTTCCAATCAGTTTGTCCATGTCGTACTAAACAAATTTCCGTCATGCTGCAACTCCTTTTTTAAATAATCCGATTCTATTGTAACAAAAGTTTTGCATAACGGACATAGTTTTCCCTTCCAATTACGTCGTATTTTGCTGCTTCATATACTGGAACATATCAATCATAATTGAAGCAACGGCCAATTGATTTTGAAATTTTTCCACTTTATCTGGTATCGTTTTTTTGAAATGCTGCATGGCAGCTAACTCAAAAGCTTCTTTTTCTTCTGGGTTACGCGTCAATTTCCGGTACCAGTATGGCTGTTCCCGAATATAGCTAGCTAAATCCTCATCAGCTTTTATAAACTCCATAATTTCCGCTCTCATCCTCTTTCCCCCTAGTCCTTTTGAAAGAAAAAAGGATTATTTTCAGAAGTACTTTGTTCTTGCTGCGCACGGTTCCCTTGAAATTGTTGGATAACTTGTTGCACACTACCAATCGCACTCGTTACATTTGCTAAATGATGTTGCATTTGTTCTACGTCTAGCTTTTTAAAGAAAGAAAGCATTTGCCCCATCACATCAGCAGTTTTTTCCTCTTCTGTTCGATTTTCTTTTTCTTCTTTACTTTCTTTTATCGAAGAAAAAGCAGGTGCTCCATCAGGTCTATACGCTGTCCATATTTGATCTTCTTCACCAAGTAAGTACCATTCTTCATAAAATTGCTGCCAAGTTTTTTGACCACTTCTAACCTCATGAACCATTTTAGGGTGATGGTTCACAAACTCTTTAAACTGTTGAACCGATGGATGTAACGGCCCTTTTGTTATTGGCATAATCCTCACCTCTCCATGTATATCTACTATATTGTAAGAAAAAAAAGGCACATGGTTCGCCTATTTTTAGACGATTCATGCACCTTTTTTTCTCCCTATTTGTGGACAGTAAGACTCCCACCTTAAACTTCTACGAATACGCAGAAATTAGGCAGGAGTCTTACTGCCCGTTAAAGCCCGATTGATGAAGGCTAATAATCAGTGAAGGATGCCCCCACTGATTAAAGTTTCATTTTATTTTCGGATAAAGTTTTGAGTATAAAATTTATCATATACCCCAACACCTAATCCAGTAAATTGTTCATTTAATAAATTCTTTCTGTGACCCTCACTATTTAACCAACCTTGTACCGCCGCAATTCCATCACTATGTTGCGCCGCTATATTCTCACCAGCAAGTTGAAAAGCCACTTGCCCACGTTGCAAACGATCTCCTAACGTACCAAAAGTAGGTGAATCGTGCGAAAAATAATTATTATCCTTCATATCTTTACTATGGCCAAATGCAACAGTTGCAGTTTGTTGGTCCCATGTTAACAACGGTAATTGATGACGACTTCGAATAATATTTGTTAAATCGAGAATTTGCTGCATATTTCCATTTTCTACTTGCTTCATTTTTTCTGGCGTCAGCGGCTGTTCCGCTATTAATTCACCTGAATAAACAAGTTGATATGGTCTTTGTCGTAATAACGTTTCATCATCCATATAACGAAGACCAACAAGTTCATGCGTAAAGTGATCAAAATATAATTGTGCCCATCCATCTTCTACAGGTACTAGCGGTTGTTCCATTACTTCCGTATCAGATAACTCAAATTGATAACTATTCTTTCCTCTTTTTAATGATATCTCATGTGAAAGTGGATTCTTTTTATATACCTCTTCATACTTTTCATTTATATAATAGGGAGCCACCTTAACTTGCTCACCAGCAACATACGCCGTTACAACTTTACGTTCAGCAACTCCAAATTGAACATACTGAGCTAAATCTTGATTATACACCCACCATTCATATCCATAAGCAGATGGCTCTATTCGAGATGGTTCGCCCCACTTTGCTAATAAATTCTCAGAGTCCCCACCAATCATATTTAAAACAGTGTCTGTGGATTCTTCATTTACTTGCTTCTTCTTTTTCACAATTTTATTTTCTTGCTTAGAGTGAGATGGGGTTAATATATATTGTGACACGAGTAACTTCCCGTATAAATCAACAGCTAAAATTAAAAATGTAATCATTACGATACGCAATAATTTCTTCAAACGATATACCTCCTGAACAAAGCATAAAATCGAGATATACACAAATCCTTTTTTTTCCTTTTTTTGTGTGTACCGTACTCTTTTCACTATATCATATTTTCACGAAAAAAGTCTGGATTATCCCTTTTCTCGCAATATGAATTGCACTTTCTTATTATTCATACTATTATAAAAATAATGAACTAACATTAAAAGAAGGAGGTATTCTATGCAATTTACAAATACAAACTTTAATGATGCAGTCGTTGATTTAACTCTTTTAACTGAGATTATGGAAAACAATCATTTTGTACTTGCTGGACAATGGGATTACGAACGCGTTACATATGATTATAAATTTGAAATATTAAAGGATATTTATTATTTACGTGTACAAGGATTTGCTGTTGAAGGTGACATCGGCGGCAGACACGCCCAAGTAAAACTATTGCCACCCTTATTAGGAAAACATTATTATCCTCATGGCGTTGAATATGGAGATGATGAGATTTTTCCAACGAATGTACTTCAAAAAAGCGAACAACTCCTACAAAATATTGAAAAAGAGTTGAAAGAATTTCAAATTATTGAGTAAATAGAACAAGCGCATCATATCGATGCGCTTGTTCTATTTCTCTTACCTAAGAATGAATCGTCTTTTTGATTGGATACCCATAAATGGATCCATCTTTTACTTTAATCTCATCTTCCCAAGGAACCTTATATTTACCTTCAGCTAAATCTTTTACAAACGTATACGGGTTTTCTTTCACCCCACCAGGAGTCGCTACATATCCCCTTGAACCTAAATTATATATATTATTTTCGAGACCCCATCCTAATCTAGCCTGATCTGCTAGCTCTGGATATACTTCGGCAGTAACAATCTCCCAAGGGTTTCGGTGTCCCTGCACTAAAGTAGTCCCATCAAAATTACATACTTGTCCTTCACCAAAGTAATAAAATACACCATCATAACCCGCTAAGTTCACTGACAATGTATACATTAAATTTTGCCATGCATTTGAACGATTAGTTAACATCCATTGTTCACTAACTTGTGTGCTATATCCGGAAATACGAATCAAGACATTTGCACCTTTATAGGCCGCTTCACGGGCTACTTCAGGGAACATGCCATCATGACAAATACAAACAGCTAATTTACTTCCTCCAGGTCCATCACAAACAGGTAAGCCTAAATCTCCAGCTTTCCAAGGTTCGACTGGCACCCAAGGATTTAACTTACGATACTTCAAAATCATTTCACCCTGTGAATCAATAATAATTGCTGTATTATACGGTTCTCCACCATCAGGATTTCTTTCCATTATAGAAAAAACACCATATACTTCAGATTCTTTACATGCCTCAGCAAATAAGTCTGTTTCTGGTCCAGGAACTGTACATAAAAACTCTTCTGTAGTCCATTTTTTTGTATTGAGCCCCTGTGTACTATATTCGGGAAATACTATCAATTCTAATCCAGGATAACCTGATTTCGTTGAATGAATTGTTTTTATGATCTGTTTAATTTGTTTATCAATGTCTGCACGCGACTCTACTACCGGTACTGGATATTGAATTAACGCTGTTAAAAAACCACTAATCGGCTTTACCATGCTTCCACTACTACCCATTTAAATTCCCCCTTAAAATAGTTCATGTTTATTAAAGATAACAATATAAAGTGAAACTTTAATCAGTGGGGGTTTTGTCCATCCCCCACTGATTATTAGCCTACACCAATCGGGCTTTTACGGGTAGTTGATCTCCCACCTAACTCCCTCGCAGTCGCCAAATTTCGAGGTGGGAGTCTTACTGCCCGTTAATGCGGGATAAATTTGTAATTCTCTAAAAAACTTGTACTACATATGGAATTATTACGTATTAAAGCTAGTAGTAAGTTTTATATCCACTTTAGTACATGCCTACACTAACTTAACATAAAAAGTTTGAAAATTCAATCTTTTATAATTAGCTAAAACCAAAGAAGAAAAAAGTGTATGCAATCCCATACACTTTTTTTACTTAGTCTGTAAATACGGCGGCAATTCTTGCAACTGCTCTTTATCCTTTTCACGCTCTCTACGTGCCCATTTAAAGAACACATAACCGATAATCGTACCGTACACTATTTCCTGGACAATTTTCATAATGATACCGCCTGTTTGTTGGTCTTCTACTACCGGCATCCAATGTAAAAATTCTGGTCCAGTTATATTTAAATCTGATAAGGTCCCCGCCGGTACACAGAGCTCCATTGCCTTCATCCAAGCGGCCGGATCTGTATATGTTGCAAATAATGGTGCAGTCGCAAAAATTATTAACGCACAAGCTGGCGTTAATAAAATACCGTTAGCAAACATATAACCAAGCTTCTTAATATCACTTAAAGTTTGATATTCTGGTAGCGGATTTAACATCGGCCACCACATCATCATTGCTGCAAAAAACAATATAGCAAGGCAAATAGGATGCGCTATTTGACTTTGTTTTACTGTATCAAAAACAACTGGCAAATGATAAAAGGAAAACAGACCGTTAAATACCAACAACGCAATAAGCGGCTTTCCAAAAACCTTTAGCACAATTTGAACGAACTTAAAAGAAGTAATATATTGATATAACCATACGGGTATACCAAGCAGTAATAACGGAGGCACCGCAATATACATTACTGCCATCTCAAGCATATGTGCACTAAATATAATATGACCAATTAAATCAATAGGTCCTCCCTTTACAAAATACAAAAGAACAATCCCGGTCGTAAAATAAAAAATTTGCTTCTTACTTACCTTCGTCGCATTTTCAAATCGCGTTCTATATGGTCCAATAACTAAAAAATAACTAATAAGAATCGAGATCATAAATAATAAAAAAATCGGACTCCATAAAGCTTGAAAACCAAATACCCATAAGTTTTCCATTTCCACACCTACCTTTTCAAAATCCTAATATTTCATATACAAAGAGGGCTATGATAAATCAGAGCCCCCTACTATCACTGTTTAAATCCACACAATTGTCATAAAGGCTAATATTGTTAATAAACCAATTAACAATCCAGAGTATAAGAAGAAACTCGCCGCTTCATGCCCTTTATGACTCATATGCATGAAATAATATAACTGAAATATAACTTGAACGACTGCTAACAATAATATAAATGGAACCGAAAAAATCGGGCTAAATGTTTTCGGATATGCCACCGCTGCAAATGCAACTAATGTTAAAAAAATCATTAGTGAAAATGTAATAACTTGGTGCTTCATTTCCTCTGCACTTTTTCTCTTCCGATAAACAAGATCCACCTTAGGATTATTCGTTTGCTTAAAAGCCATTGTTTATCCCACCATTCCCATCAAATATACTACAGTGAAAATAAACACCCAAACTACGTCAATAAAGTGCCAATAAATTGATGCAACATAAAACTTTGGTGCGTTATATAAATTTAAACCTCTCTTCGCGTTTCTAAAGATTAATGTTAAAATCCAACATAATCCAAACAACACGTGGAGCCCGTGTGTACCAACAAGAGCATAAAATGCAGAACCAAATGCACTACTTCTCATAGTATGCTTAAATTCATGCGTATAATGATAAAACTCATATATTTCAAACCCCAAAAATCCTAAGCCAAGCAACACTGTTACAAGTAACCAAAGTTGCATTTTCTTAAAGTTGAAATTTTTCATATGATACATTGCGTATACACTCGTTAAACTACTTGTTAACAAAAGCATCGTCATAATGAAAACGAGCGGCATTTGAAACATCTCTTGAGATGTTGGCCCACCATTTGTAGAATTCTTTAACGCTAAATATGTGCCAAACAAGGAAGCGAACAACACTGTTTCGCCTCCAAGAAATAACCAAAAACCGACAAACTTATTTTTTCCCTCAAGGGTTGCTTTTTCAGGCTCTGCTGGAAATGTTTCATTCGTTAATTTTTCATCTACATGCATTATGCCTTGCCCCCCTTATCTTCTAAATCTTCCTTATGAATATGATATCCATGATCATCGATTACTGAGCGACGGAACATTGTACCGAATGTAATGATCAAACCTATAATTGCTACTAATAACCAAAACTTATCTTTGCCGCCTTGCATATACATCGCACCGAAAGCGGCTATAAATAGACCTAGAGAAATGATAAATGGTGAAAATGAAGCATTCGGCATATGAATATCACCGACTGGTTCCGCCGCTGTCATCTCTTTATTACCCTCGCGCTTTTCAATCCAAAACGGATCTAGTCCACGAACAAATGGTAACTGTTTGAAATTGTATTCCGGTGTAGGTGCGGGCATTGTCCACTCTAATGTACGTGCATCCCATGGATCACGACCAGCTTTTTCTTTTGATACTGTTGTTTTTATAACATTGAACAAAAGAACAATCGTTCCAAGAGCCATGAAAACTGCTCCAATTGAACTAACCATATTTCCAACCTCTAATCCTTGCCCCTCTAAATATGTGTAGTAACGACGAGGCATACCGATTAAACCAAGGAAATGTTGGATAAAGAATGTTAAATGGAAACCTATAAAGAATAACCAAAATGTTATCTTTCCTAACGTCTCATTTAATACTTTATTAAACATAAGCGGCCAATAATAGTGTGCACCTGCAAGTAAACCAAATACAACACCACCGACAATTACGTAATGGAAGTGTGCTACTACGAAATAATTATCATGGAACTGATAATCAGCTGGTGCAGACGCAAGCATAACTCCAGTAACTCCACCCATAACGAATGATGGAATAAAAGCTACTGCCCACATCATTGGTGTTGTAAAGCGAATACTGCCCCCCCACATTGTAAAGAGCCAGTTAAATATTTTAATACCCGTCGGGACTGCAATCGCCATTGTTGCAACCGAGAAGATAGCATTTGCAACAGGGCCAAGACCAACAGTAAACATATGATGCGCCCATACCATAAATCCTAAAAACCCTATTAATACTGTCGCGAACACCATCGAGGAATAACCGAATAATCGTTTTTTCGAAAATGTGGCGAAGATTTCTGAGAATATTCCGAAAGCTGGAAGTATAAGAATGTATACTTCCGGATGACCGAAGATCCAGAATAAATGCTCCCATATAATCGTGTTCCCACCTAGTGCCGGATTAAAGAAACTTGTGCCAAATAAACGATCTAACATTAAAAGTCCTAACCCTACAGTTAATGGTGGAAATGCAAATAAAATAAGTGAAGATGTTACAAATGTTGTCCATGTAAACATCGGCATGCGCATGTACGTCATCCCTGGCGCGCGCATATTAATAATTGTAACAAGGAAGTTAATACCTCCAATTAATGTACCAATACCTGATATTTGCAAGCCGAGTACATAAAAATCAACACCATGTCCTTTAGAGGCTAAAGCTAAAGATGCATACGATGTCCACCCTGCATCAGGCGCGCCTCCTAAAAACCAACTTAAATTTAAAAATAATCCACCAAAGAAGAATAACCAAAATCCGAGCGAATTCAAAAACGGGAACGCCACATCACGTGCTCCAATTTGAAGTGGCACAGCGGCGTTCATAAATGCAAACACGAGTGGCATAGCTGCGAGGAAAATCATTGTTGTACCGTGCATCGTTAATACTTGATTATAAGCATCCCCAACAAGAAAAGCATTGTTAGGAATCGCTAACTGCAGGCGAATAAATAGTGCTTCTATTCCACCTATTACAAAAAACAATCCACCTGCAATTAAATAGAGAATGGCAATCTTTTTATGGTCTACTGTCGTTAAATAATCCCATATGACAGCACCCATCCCCTGTTTTTTTGCTACAGAACTCACGTTTTCAACCTCCCCTTCGCAAATGATCCCTCTTTACTTTTCAATCTTTAACGTTTGTAAATATGCATTTAATGCATTAATTTGATCATCCGTTAAGTTGCCATATTTACCAGTCATTTTATTACCTGGTTTCATATTTTCAGGATCTTTGAGCCATTTTTTTAAGTTTTCTTCATTATTTTCGGCAATACCAGCAACCATATCGCGATCTGCAAAGTTTGCTAAGTTCGGTGCGATACGAGCAGAAGGTGGTCTACTATCATTTGATCCAACTGCATGACAACCAATACAGCTTTTATTAAATATTTCTTGACCCTCTTGCGCCTTTGTAGAAGCTACTTCTTTTTTCCCATCAATTTTCTTCATGTCAGCAAGCCACTTTTTGTACTCGCTTTCATCCAGAGCTTTCACTTTGAACTGCATTAAAGAATGTGATGGGCCACAAAATTCTGTACAAAAACCATTATAAGTGCCCGATTTATCTGCCTTTAACCACATTTTGTTTACATTATCTGTATTTGTATCCATTTTCCCAGCTAAAGATGGAACCCAAAACGAGTGTTTAATATCGGCACCCTTTAAATTCAAATACACTTTCTTACCTGTGGGGATAACTAAATCTTGAGAAGTTACTATTTTTTCTGATTTATAAGAAAATTCCCACCAATAAAGATTCGCTGTTACATCAACAACGATAGTATCTTTATCAATATTCTTTTTCTCCATCGCACTTACATCAGCAAGCTTGAATGTATATGTAACAGTCGGAACAGCCAAGATTAACAAAAGAATAATCGGAATAACTGTCCATATAATTTCTAGTTTGTGATTTCCTTCAACTTGCTCTGGAATATAATCTTCCTCACCCTTTTTTTGTCGGAAACGCACAATTACATATAAGAAAATAATAGTAACTACAAGTACTACTCCTACCATGATTGCACTCGCTAGTAAGAGCAAATCATATTGCATTTTTGCTACTTCCCCTTGCGGAATTAAAGTAGACTGAAAAGCTTTACCGCATCCCCCTAACAGTAAAGCCAGCAGTGAAACGAACGAAAGCAGTCGCCACTGTTTCTTCATACAAACAACCCCCACTTTCTTTGTGAATTAGATTGTACTTTATAGTTAAGTAAAGTAAATCTCAACGTAAAGAAATCCAATCATGTCGTTGTCTTAGAAGAATGTAACTACAATCATTGACACAAATAAGATTGTTAAGTAATTCAGGGAATAAACAAACATTTTTACGGACCATTTGATGTCATCTTGCTTACGGAAGCCATAAAACCCTAATGCGATCCATCCGATGTTAAGCAATGTTGCAATTACCATGAATGTTATTCCAAGCCCACTCATATAAAATGGTAGTGGTAATAAACATACTGTCCAAATCATAATCTGACGTTTCGTAATATCAAATCCCTGTACAACAGGAAGCATTGGGATTCCTGCATTTCGATATTCATCAACACGCTTCATCGCTAATGCGAGGAAATGTGGGATTTGCCAAATAAACATAATTAAAAATAACATCCAAGCAATTGGATGATTTAAAGACGGATCAATTGCCGCCCATCCAATTAAAGGTGGAACTGCTCCTGATATACTACCTACAACAGTATTCAACGTATATTTTCTCTTCGTCCATAACGTATATAAAACAACATATGTGAAGGCACCAATAAATGAGATTAACACTGCCATCGGTGTAGTAAGTAATAAAAATGCAAAGCCAAGTAGTAAAATTACAAGTCCAAATGCAAGTGCAAAGCCAGGTTTATATTTACCTGTTACCGTTGGACGGTTTTTTGTTCTTTCCATTAATGGATCAATATCTCGGTCAATGTAGTTATTTAAACAACATACCCCAGCCATAATTAATGCAGAACCAACGATTGTGAAAAATAGCTTATCTAGATTGTCCATAACACTCAATCCATTAAAATGTAAAGCCAACCAAAATCCTGTAAATACAGTAAGTGTATTTGAGTTTACAATCCCCATTTTAACGAGCGCTGATAAATCTTGTAACCGAGTTGTTTCCGGTACACTTGAAACAGCTGACTCATCATGCAGCTCACTTGTTGCATGGTTCATCACTTTAACCCCCTCTTAAACCTATCATCTTTCTAAGCACATATTTCATGTGAAATATTTCGCTTCTATATAGCAATATTATTACAGTAGAAATATTGTTAACCCATTCTACTACTAATCTACGCCCATACTCCAATATATTAAATCACATTTCCCGAACATTTTGTGAAGAAAACATGAACTTTTTGTGTCGAACATTAAAAAACTTTATTCTAATTTATCCTTATCATAACATGATGTTATCTTCTATAATAAACTATTTTGTCATATTTAGCATGTATTCTCCCCATTTCTTTTCAAAATAGCCTAAATTACTCCTAAAATATGTATTTAAAATCCCATTTTTTTCTTTATACTACGTGCGTTGTCCTCGCCCTCCATTTCTTTGCTATTTTATTATTTTTTATATATCATAGGACTGTAGCACGTTTTATTCTATACATAATGGAATGAAAATATCTCTCAATAACTTCATAGCAGAAAGATGGTGAAAGAGATTGCAACGCTTTATTAAATGGTTAGCAGTCATTACAAGTCTCGATTTATTATTAGTTTTACTAGGAGGCGCTTTAGTTACAAAAACGGGTTCAGGCCAAGGATGCGGCAAATCATGGCCTCTTTGTAACGGTGAATTTGTTCCATCTAATTTATCAATGGAAACTATTATTGAGCTAAGTCACCGCTTAACATCTGGATCAGCAGGAATCCTTGTTACTCTTCTTTGTATCTTGTCCTGGAAATATTATAAACATGTGCGCGAAACAAAGACGTTAGCAATTTTATCCTTCGTATTTTTAGTTGCACAAGCATTAATGGGGGCGGCGGCGGTTGTTTGGGGTCAAATGCCTGCTGTATTAGCTATTCATTTCGGTATTTCCTTAATTTCATTTGCTTCTGTCATCTTGTTAACGTGTCTTATTTTTGAAATTGATCAGAAATTTGATGCACGTTCACTTATTATGGACAAAAAAATGAAATTTCATATTTATGGTGTAACAATTTACAGTTATATCGTTGTCTACACAGGAGCTTTAGTACGTCACGAACGAGCTACCTTAGCCTGTCCAGACTTCCCTTTATGCAGTAAAAATAGACCTATGCCAACTCAACTACATGAGTGGGTCCAAATGGGGCATAGAGTTGCAGCTATGTTAATATTCGTTTGGATACTATACGCAATGTTTATAGCTATTCGTCATTACAAACAGCAGCGTGTAGTATACTGGGGATGGATTATTTCCTTTATCCTTGTTACACTTCAAGCTATAGTAGGAATTTTAGTCGTATTGACAAATGCTAGTTTAGCAATGGCATTATTACATTCACTCTTCATTTCTTGCCTGTTTGCTGTACTATGCTATTTAGTTATGATAGGTACAAGAAGTACCGTCAATGCAAAAGAAACTGAATCAACTTCTAAACAAACAAAATAAAGTAAAATTTTAATACCTTGCCAATTCGGCAAGGTATTATTTACACACAAAAAAGAGCTGCTTTCGCACAGCTCTTTTTCTTTATTTTAATGATCTAATTCAATGAGTAAATCTCCCGTTTGAATTGCATCCCCATCATTTACATATACTTTTTTCACTTTACCACTAAATGGCGCTTGAACCGTCGTTTCCATTTTCATCGCTTCTGTAATCGCCATGGAATCACCTTTTTTCACTTCATCGCCTTCTTTTACAACTACTTTAATAACTGTTCCTGGCATCGTTGCGCTAATATGATTTGGATTTTCACGGTTCCCTTTCACACGTTGTGCAACTGTTGCTTTCACACTTTCATCTTTTACTACGATTTCACGTGGTTGACCGTTAAATTCCAAGTAAAGAATACGATTCCCATCTGGCTGAGGCTCTCCAATTGATACTAGCTTAACCATCAATGTTTTACCTTGCTCGATTTCCACATCAATTTCTTCACCAAGTCTCATACCGTAGAAGAATGTCGGTGTATCAAGTACAGATACATTTCCATAAAGCCCAGCAACTTTTTCGTAGTCCATAAATACTTTTGGATACAATGCATATGCGACCACATCAAAAATTGTTACTTCGCGTCCAAGTTTGTGGAATAACTCTTCTTTTAAAGCGTCAAAATCTACTGGCTCTAATAATTCACCCGGTCTTACTGTTAATGGCTCTTTCCCTTTTAAAATAATTTTTTGTAATTCTTTCGGGAAACCACCATATGGTTGTCCTAAATCTCCAGAGAACATTTCAACAACGGATCCTGGGAAGTCCATAGCATGTCCACGTTCTAAAATATCTTGCTCTGTCAGGTGATTTTGAACCATAAATAATGCCATATCACCCACAACTTTAGATGATGGTGTTACTTTTACAATATCTCCAAACATGTCATTCACACGACGGTACATCACTTTAACTTCATCAAAGCGATCTCCTAAACCAACCGCCTTCGCTTGTTGCTGAAGATTACTATACTGTCCGCCCGGCATTTCGTGCATATATACCTCTGTGTGAGGTGCATTCATACCACTTTCAAACGGTGCATAGTATTTGCGTACATCTTCCCAATAATGAGATAGCTTTTCTAAAGAATCAATATTAACATCTGGTTGTCTTTCGTTTCCACCTAGTGCATAGAATAGTGTGTTCGCACTCGGTTGTGACGTTTGACCAGCCATAGAACTCACCGCTACATCGACAATATCAACACCGGCTTCAATCGCCTTCGTATACGTTAAAATACCATTTCCACTCGTATCGTGTGTGTGCAGGTGAATCGGAATCGATACCGTCTCTTTTAATGCTGAAACTAAATCATATGCTGCGTTTGGTTTTAGTAAGCCAGCCATATCTTTAATACCTAAAATGTGAGCTCCTGATGCTTCCAACTCTTTTGCTAAGTTTTTATAATAATTCAAATCATATTTACTACGTAATGGATCATGAATATCTCCTGTGTAGCACATTGTTGCTTCTGCAATTTTACCAGTATCTCGCACAGCATCAATTGCAACTCTCATGCCTTCTACCCAGTTTAAGCTATCAAAAATACGGAACACATCAATTCCTGCTTGAGCAGAACACTCCACAAATTTTTGAATTAAATTATCTGGATAGTTTTTGTAACCTACTGCGTTTGAAGAACGAAGTAACATTTGGAATAAAACGTTCGGCATTTTTTCACGAAGATCTAGTAATCGTTCCCATGGATCTTCCTTTAAGAAACGATACGCGACATCAAACGTTGCACCGCCCCACATTTCCGCTGAGAATAGGTTTGGTAACATTCTCGCTGTTGGCTCTGCAATATGATGTAAATCTTTTGTACGAATACGAGTTGCAAGTAAGGACTGATGTGCATCACGGAATGTTGTATCCGTTAAAAGTACACGTTTTTGATCTTGTACCCACTTTACTAACCCGTCCGCTCCACGCTCATCCAAAATTTGCTTCGTGCCATTTTGGATTGGTTCTGAATGCTTCACATCCGGTATACGAGCATCTGGGAAAATTGGTTTCTCTTTTTTCCCTACTCCTGGGAAGCCATTTACTGTTACTGAACCAATATAATTTAACATCTTTGTTCCGCGGTCTTTACGTTTCGGGAACAAGAATAGTTCAGGTGACACATCAATAAACGAAGTATCATATTCTCCTGATAAAAAGTTTTTATGTTTTACTACATTCTCTAGGAATGGAATATTTGTTTTAATACCACGAATACGGAATTCTTTTAAGTTACGTTCCATTTTTGCAGCAGCTTGTTCAAAAGTAAGCGCCCATGTTGTAACTTTTACAAGTAAAGAATCATAGTAAGGTGTAATAACTGCACCTTGGAAGCTATTACCTGTATCAAGACGCACACCAAAACCACCACCTGATCGGTACGCCATTATTTTCCCTGTATCCGGCATGAAATTATTTAGTGGATCCTCCGTCGTTACACGCGATTGTATTGCAAATCCATGCACAACCACTTCCTCTTGCTTAGGAACACCTACCATTTTACTATGTAATGCATGTCCATCAGCTATTAAAATTTGCGATTGAACGATATCGACTCCTGTAATCATCTCTGTAATCGTATGTTCAACTTGAACACGTGGGTTTACTTCAATGAAGTAAAACTCATCACCTTTTACAAGGAATTCTACCGTTCCTGCATTTAAATAGTTTACATTTTTCGTTAACTTAACAGCAGCATCACAAATACGTTGACGCAAATCGTCTGAAAGCGACACGCTTGGTGCGATTTCGACTACTTTTTGATGGCGTCGTTGTACAGAGCAATCACGCTCATACAAATGAACAACATTACCTTCTTCATCTGCTAAAATTTGTACTTCTATATGTTTAGGTTTTTCAACGAATTTTTCAACATACACTTCATCATTACCAAAGGCTGCTTTTGCTTCTGATTTCGCGCGATTATACGATTCTCTTAATTCTTCACTAGCACGTACAATACGCATACCGCGACCGCCACCGCCAAGAGACGCTTTAATAATAATCGGGTAATCATACTTTTCAGCAAACTCCGCGACTTCTTCTAGTGAATTTACTGGACCATCACTACCAGGAATAACTGGAATTTGTGCTAGCTGCGCTTGTGTTCTTGCTTTAACTTTATCTCCAAACATGTCTAAATGCTTACTTTTTGGACCGATAAAGATAATCTCTTCTTCTTCACAACGTTTTGCAAATTGAATATTTTCTGACAAGAAACCATATCCAGGGTGGATTGCATCTACATGATTACTTTTCGCAATCTCAATAATGCCTTCAATATCTAGATAAGCATCAATTGGCTTTTTCCCTTCCCCAACTAAATAGGACTCATCGGCTTTATAGCGATGATAAGAACCGCTATCCTCTTTAGAATAGATCGCAACTGTGTTTAGTCCAAGTTCTGAACATGCTCGGAACACACGAATTGCTATCTCTCCACGGTTAGCTACCAATACTTTTTGAATACGTTGCAGCTTTGTCATGATTTTCCCCCTCTATTTTCCTACCACTCTAGAGATAAAATACATACACACTCTAAAGAGCGTGAAGTTCTTCACTTTCTACATTATATTATACTTAGAAAGCTTCACTTTATTTTTATCCATCATACCTTATTTTTCAACAAATGATAAGTTTTCTGATCAATTTGTTTCACAAAAATAGTATAGCATATCTCTTCCTTTTCTAACAATACTATTGTATATCACATTTACTTAAATGTAATATACTTTTCATTTCAAAAGAATCAATATTGTATCACATTTAAAACCTAACAAAACAAAAAACACATTGAACTCTAGAGCTCAATGTGTTTTTTATTTTACAACAACAAGATGCGGTCCACCTTGTTCTATTTCGTTAGTCAATTCGTTTTGTTGTTTCTCTTGTCGTTTTACATAACTTGCAACATTTAATAGTATACCCATTGCAAGTAAATTAGCCAATAAAGAACTACCACCATAACTTACAAATGGTAAAGGTACTCCTGTAAGCGGTATTAATCCGGACATACCACCGACATTAACAAAAGTTTGAACTCCAAACAAACTTGCAATTCCAATAACTATTAAACTTCCAAATGGATCTGTACACTTTTGTGCAACTCTAAATGATCGAATAATAATAAGCAATAGACAGATTAAAATGATAGCTACACCTATAAACCCAAGCTCTTCAGATATAATCGTCATTATAAAATCTGTTTGTGGCTCTGGTAAATAACCATACTTTTGTACACTATTTCCTAATCCTCGACCATTTAACCCACCTGAAGCAATTCCAATAAATGAATTTATTAATTGGAATCCATCCTTTTGCGGATCGCTAAATGGATCAAGAAAAACTGAAAAACGTGCCTTTTGATATGGGCTTAATGCATAATTTCCGAGAAAATATAGTGCCGGAATCCACACTATAGAAGTTAAAACAATTCGTTTAATCCATAAGTTAATCCGGACTCCCGAACAAAGAAACATAATTCCTACCGTTCCCGCAATTAACAAATCGGTACCTAAGTCATTTTGTTTTAAAATTAAGAACATAATTAAACCAACACCCAAAAGTACTGGCCCTGACCCTTTAAAAACAGGCGTATTCGTTTCCTGCCTCTTCGCAAAGAAATTGGCCAACACAAGAATAACTGTTATCTTAACAAATTCCGCAGGCTGTATTCCAAATATCCATCCACTTGCACCATTTACTGTCTTAGCAAAAAATGCAGCTGCTGCTAATAATGCAACACTAATTCCATAACTCCCCAATAAAAAGATTCGTTTTCTCCACACTTTATATGGGATAATAGCAAGAATTATTAATAACACTGTTCCAGCAGCTAAAGTAATTAATTGTCTTTTAAAAAAGAAATTTGCTGGTTTATCAAACCTCGAAATCGCAACAATGGAACTCGAACTATATACCATTATAACTCCCAGCACACATAAGATAACAAGAGGAAGTAACAATGAATAATCCATTGATTTCCATACTTTTTTCATTTCATTTCCTCTCTCTGTTTCAATTTAATTATTGTTGTATTCCATATGTACATTGATTCTTCCTGCTTTATTATACAAATAAAAAGCCCAAACTATTTCAGTTTGAGCCCCCTTATTTGAACCCGTTATTGTTGTTTGTTTGTAAATGCTTCATGAAGTGCAGACAACTCACGTTCGAGCTCTCCTAACATTGCTTTCCCTTGTTCTTCTGCAATAAGACCAAGGCGAACCGCAAAATCGACCTCGCGGGATAGTCCAAACATTTGTGTGTCTAAAACTTCTTCATATAATGGACATTGCGGCATTGTAAGATTGTCCATTTGTACCTTAATAAGTCTTAAAATCTTCTCTGCATCCGCTTGTAGAAGGGCTAGTGCCTTTTCCTGATGATTTGATACTGTCTCAGACGCCAAATTGATTCCCTCCGTTTCCGTCCTACTCTCTCATATCTATTAATATTAGCGATAGTTTTAATAAATTGCAATAGAAACATTTTTTGTGACAACAGTGCCTAATACTATTATACTGAAAAGTGGGAGTATAACACAAATGGGGGAACAACAATGAGCGAAATTTTATTTATTAATGGAAAAGTTCGTTTTCCAATCACTATCGATCCAACTGTATGGATTTTCGATGACCGAAAAATAGATTTGACAACCTACTTTGATGAAACTAGAGAAGAATCATCCGAATTAGAAACATACTTAAAACATACTTCAGAGCATTGGGATCGCGAAATCCGTGATGGTGCTGCCTTCCCGCCAATACAACAAAGTGTAAAGAAATATAAAAAAGAACAGCTTATTAACGGGACATTTGGCATACCACTTCATCCATTTCTTAAAAATGCTGAAATTTTAGAAGATGCTACTCAAGTCGAAATTGAAACCACAGACAATACAATTACACTTCCGTTAGAAACAGCCCATAAAGCTATTCTCGGTTTTTCAAAAGAAGGTAAACCATTACGAGAAGACGGGCCTGTTCATCTATATTTCCATGATGGATCTAATAGACAAAATCCGATTCGTAACATCCGTAAATTTACAATCATTTAAATTGTATAATTAAAAAGCAAAAAAGAGTGAGCTTAGGCTCACTCCTTTTTATAATAAATCCGCTGCTAGTTGCGCTAAATTAGAACGCTCTCCTTTAACAAACTTTACATGTCCACTAATACGTTGTTCTTTAAACTTCTCCACAACATATGTTAAACCGTTATTATATTCATCTAAATACGGGTGATCAATTTGCTGAGGATCTCCCATTAATACAATCTTACTTTTTTCGCCTACCCTTGTTAATATCGTCTTTACTTCATGCTTCGTTAAATTTTGTGCCTCGTCAATTATAATGAACTGGTCTGGAATACTTCTCCCGCGTATATAGGTAAGCGCTTCTACTTCAATCGAACCCATCCCAGCTAAAATAGCATCTAGCTCCCCAGGCTTTTTCGTATTGAATAAATACTCTAGATTATCAAAAATCGGCTGCATCCACGGTCTTAATTTTTCCTCTTTCTCTCCTGGTAAATAACCTATATCTTTTCCTACCGGTACAATTGGTCTCGCGACAAGTAGTTTTTTATATAACCCTAAATCTTCGGTTTGCATTAGTCCCGAAGCTAATGCAAGTAACGTTTTTCCTGTACCAGCTTTCCCTGTTAACGTTACAAGTGGAATATCTTCCCGAAGTAGCAATTCTAATCCCATAATTTGCTGCACGTTTCGCGGACGTATCCCCCACACTTGCTCATTGTGAAAAATAAGTTTCTTTACCTTCTTACCTAAATGATCCACAATCCCAAGTGCAGAACTAGAACCCCCTAGTGCATCTTTCATTACAACAAACTGATTTGGATAAAAAGGATGATTTGCGATTTCAGATAAAGGCAGTTCACCTTTTTCATAAAAATAATCTAACTGTTCTTTTGATATATACCCTTCTAAAAATCCTGAATATATATTTTCCACTTCAATTACACGGTCACTTAAATAATCTTCGGCCTGCAATCCGATTGCATCAGCTTTTACCCTTACGAGTACATCTTTACTTACTAAAATAACTGATTTCCCGTCCTCTTTTTCTTGTTCTTCTAAAGCTAGGTTTTTGGCTACCGCTAAAATTCGATTATCATTTGTTTTTTCCACAAAAATATCTTGTAGTTGAACAAATGAGCGATGATTTAATTCAATACGAAATGTACCGCCGTTTTCTAACGGAATACTTTCATGCAGCTTTCCTATTTCACGAAATTTGTCGATTAACTTAGATACATAGCGAGCATTTCGTCCTACTTCATCCATATAACGTTTTTTCGAATCAACCTCTTCTAATACAACTGCTGGAATCACTACTTCATTTGTTGCAAATGAAAAAATAGATAAAGGATCCTGCAAAAGTACATTCGTATCTAACACATAAATTTTATCCAACCTGTTACCCCCTGACTCCACTTTTAAATTTGTAGAACAAGGGTTTCATCCATAAAATATGGACGAACCATTGTTATAATTATATGTACCGTAAAAACGAGGTAGAATCGAAATTCATAGAAATTAAACCTTTTCTTTATTTTTTATTCATTTCTATTCAATATATTACTTTTAATTATAATTTTTCACATTAAATCACAATACTCACTTGTAAAAGTTTATGAACGATGTTCCTATTCATCTTCTTTTTAATTCTTTCATTCCTACTAATACTTGATTATCAAGCTTTTTAGCAGCTCGAAGATCGTATGTTTTTTCATATGTTGGTTCAGTAGCAAGTTTCGCACCATAAAACATAACATCACGAACTTCTTGCACAGTCACTTCTACTACCGTTAATTTTAGAGGAATCCCTTCCATTCTATCTGTTAAAATGTTACCTTCACCACTTATGGAAAATACGGATTCATTCGCCATTATAGTCAATACTACCCCTGCACTATGCCGCATATTTTCCACAATACGTGAGCGTTGATCTACCGCAAATCGAATACTAGTTTCACTCACTGCATATACCCAAGAAATAGCACTTACGTTAGGGATTTGTTTTTCGAAATCTGTTGTTGCTATCATAACGATACACTCTTTACGCAAAGATTGTACTAAGTCATCTGTCAATGTAGGCTCAACTACATTCGCCATATTTCCACCTCCAAATATTCTTGATATATCCTTATCATAACCTATTTTTCGAATTGCGAAAATATTATTTTTTCCCGCTATTATTCAAAAACATTATACTTCCATGATATACTTATACTGATAGAATTCGTATTGAGGTGACGAAATGAGAGTCAAATGTATGATTTGTGATAAAAAAGATATGTTAGATGACGAAAATCCTATGGCAAAAAAACTGCGTAATCGCCCTATTCATACATATATGTGCATGGAATGTACGGAACGAATTGCAGAGCGTACTATGGAACGCCATGCGAGTGGTAATTTCCGATTATATCGTGATAAAAAAGTAGAAGACGATTGGTAAACCGGAAATAAGTCCTTAATCATATAGATAAGGACTTATTTGTATTTTTCTGGGTCACGATTCATCTGATCCAAAAAACAATCAATGGCTTCTACCGGAAATCTTGCACACCTTATTTCTCCATCAATTTCATATGTAATCAAATACATCTCCTCGTTCTTTTCAACTTCTACATTTCGTAATTTATGCTCTTCATATATCATATTTTGAAATAATACATACGTTTCTTGTGCAGCGCTATCATCTGGACGTGCTTCCGCAACCGTTTTAATTGTTAACCAATTATATAGTGCATCTTGTACTGAGCGCATGAAAGCCCCTCCTTTTTTCACCCTGTTTTTTGTTGTTTCGCTTGACGTAAACGCAGTCTATAAATTCCAAGTACAATTGCCGCTACAACGAGTCCCTCTCCAACGGGTAAAAAAACTGCAAAAAAAGTTAATACCGTGCATCCAATTGCTAAAGATGTATATATCACTATATTTTTTAGTACCGACAGCTTCCTTGCAAATCCTAAATTATATACAAGTGCACTTAATAAAATTATTGTTCCATAAAGCAACCACATCCCTAACTCTGGATTTTCATCAACTTTACAAAGTTTCGCGAAAAATGACATTCTTTCTAACACTATCTTTCACCTCTTCTCATGAAACAAATTCTCTTTATTTACTTAATACAAGAGTAACTCGCGAAAAAAATACTGTCCACAAAAAAGAGTAAATATTCTAAAAAAACCAACAAAAAAAAAAAAAAAAAAAAAAAAAAAAAAAACAGCTACCTTTATAAAAGGTAGCTGTTCTATTATTTTATGCTTCAACAGATTTCTTTTTCTTAGCAGCTCTTTCGCGCTCACTCTTATCAAGAATCTTTTTACGTAGACGAATTGATTCTGGAGTTACTTCACAGAACTCGTCATCGTTTAAGTACTCTAATGACTCTTCTAAAGTCATTAAGCGTGGTTTTTTCATTGTTGAAGTTTGATCTTTCGTCGCAGAACGAATGTTAGTTTGTTGTTTCATTTTTACAACGTTAACTGTTAAATCATTCTCACGTGTATGTTCTCCAACGATCATACCAGCATATACTTCTGTACCTGGTTCAACGAAGATTACACCGCGATCTTCAACTTGCATAATACCGTATTGTGATGCTTTTCCTGCTTCAAGTGAAACTAGAACACCTTGGCGACGTCCACCCACTTGTCCAGCATGTACTGGTTGGTAGCAATCAAATGTGTGGTTTAAAATACCGTAACCACGAGTTAATGTTAGGAATTCTGTTGTGTAACCAATTAAACCACGTGCTGGAACCATGAAAGTAAGGCGAACTTGACCGTTTCCGTTATTCACCATATCTAACATTTCACCTTTACGTGCACCCATTGATTCCATAATAGAACCAGTGTATTCTTCAGGCACATCGATTTGTACGCGCTCTACAGGCTCACTTCTTACGCCATCAACATCTTTAATAATTACTTCAGGCTTAGATACTTGTAGTTCATAACCTTCACGACGCATGTTTTCAATTAAGATAGATAAATGTAATTCCCCGCGTCCAGATACGATCCATGCATCAGGAGAATCTGTATTATCTACACGTAAACTTACATCTGTTTCTAATTGTGAACGAAGACGCTCTTCAATTTTACGAGATGTAATGAATTTACCTTCACGACCTGCAAATGGGCTGTTATTTACAAGGAATGTCATTTGTAGTGTTGGCTCATCAATACGTAATAATGGTAAAGCCTCTTCATGCTCGACCGGACATACCGTTTCACCTACGTTAATGTCTTCCATACCTGAAACAGCTACTAAATCTCCAGCTTTTGCTTCTTCAATTTCTTGACGTTTTAATCCAATGTAACCAAATAATTTAGTTACACGGAATTGTTTTACACTTCCGTCAACTTTCATTAATGCAACTTGTTGTCCTACTTTCATTGTACCGCGGAATACGCGTCCAACCCCAATACGACCAACATAGTCATTGTAATCAAGAAGTGCTACTTGGAATTGAAGTGGCTCTTCGCTGTTATCAACTGGTGCTGGAATATGTTCAATAATTGTGTCAAATAATGATTTCATATTCTCTTCTTGATTTGCTGGATTTGAATCTAAGCTTGCTGTTCCGTTCATTGCTGATGCAAATACAACTGGGAACTCTAATTGATCTTCGTTTGCACCAAGTTCGATGAATAAGTCAACTACTTCATCAACTACTTCATCAGGGCGAGCGAAGTCACGGTCAATTTTGTTTACAACAACGATTGGAGTTAAGTTTTGCTCAAGAGCTTTCTTTAAAACAAATCGTGTTTGTGGCATACAACCTTCATATGCATCAACAACAAGTAGAACACCATCAACCATTTTCATGATACGTTCTACTTCTCCACCGAAGTCAGCGTGACCAGGTGTATCTAAAATGTTAATTCTTTTATCTTCATAGTGAATCGCAGTATTCTTCGCTAAAATTGTAATACCACGTTCTCTTTCTAGATCATTTGAGTCCATTGCGCGTTCTTCAATATGTTCATTCGCACGGAACGTCCCCGCTTGACGTAATAACTGGTCAACAAGTGTTGTTTTACCATGGTCAACGTGGGCAATAATTGCTATATTTCGTAAATCTTGTCGTTTTTTCAACATGTCCAACTCCTAATGTCTTTTTAATCCTTCTCTATTATAAGAGCGAAGGGGATACAATGGCAATCAAAATAAAACTAAGAATGAAAATATAGTTGTATTCTTACTTTTGTGAAAGTAAAATGAGATTGGAGGGTGAAGAAATGGAACACATTCAATATCGCTTTTTATTAACAGCAATTATCGGTGTTATCTTCTTAATTGGTATCGGAATTATGATTGCTGAAAATAGTCCCATCGGCATTATTATTTGCATTATCGGCACATTTGTTACAGTTGGATACGGTTTTGTAACAAAAAGAAAAATGCGTAAATCGCAATAACATTAAAAAGTAAGAAGCTTCTTTATGCCTCTTACTTTTTTTCATTATTGCGATACAAATGGTAATACTTCTTCGTATACTCCCGGTTTTGCAACTAACACACTGCTTTTCTCTACAATAGAAAGAGGCGTTCCCAAGAACGTTGTCACTTTACCGCCAACTTCTTCTACAATAATCTGTCCCCCGCCAAAGTCCCATGGCGATAAGCGCGGTGTTACATATGCATCCAATCTGCCCGTTGCAACATATACCATTTCTAACGCTGCACAACCATATGACCTCGTACCTCTCGCCTTCTTAACGAGCATTATCATTTTTTCCATATTAAGCAATGGATTATCGGTAAGCCATATCGCATTCAAAGCTATAACTCCATGCTCTACCGTTCCTTTTTCCAACATCGGAATAGCTAGATCATTGCAAAAAGCCCCTTCTCCCTTTACCGCATGATATAGTTCGTCATGAACTGGATCATAAATAAGACCAATCTTTCCGATACCGTTCTCATAAATTCCGATTGAGATTGCGAAATTTCTTTTTTGATGAACAAAGTTCATCGTGCCGTCAATTGGATCAATTAACCAAACAACCCCATTAGAAGAGGTAATCTCATCTCCGTAGCCTTCTTCTCCTAAAATATTATGAGCCGGGAATGTTTCTTTAATTTTCCCAATTAAAAACTGCTCCGTTTCTCGATCCATGTTTGTTACTAGATCAGCTGCATTTGACTTTGTTTCTATAATAAGTGTTTTTTTCAGTGACGCCATTAAATGTTCTCCGGCTTCTCGAATCCACTGTTTCGCGTGTGTATCGATGTCTTTCCATACTTCTTGCATGTTTAAACACTCCGATCTATACTGTTCACAGAAAAAACGAACCCTTTATAAGGTTCGCACCAACTAATTATTTATACATATACTATTATTACGCTTCTAAACGGATCATTTCAAGTCTTAACACTTCTAATTTTTGTACGCACTCTTCTTTTTTCTGTTTGTCGTTATCCATCATCGCATCATATAAAGTTGCTAATTCATAATCTAGCTCCAAACGTAGCACCGGAATTCTCTTTTCAGCATCTGTTCTCTTTAACGCATTAATCACCTGTCTCATTTTTTTGCCTCCTCCCAATATTCGTTTGCCCTCGGACTAGAATTGATTCAATTTTCTGATTTTTTGTTTTATACTATACTATGTTGGATAAATCATCTATGCAACAAAATTATATTTTTTTATTTAAATTTTTTTGTGCTGTTTTTTTTATGAATAGTACAAGCTATGCTAAAATTAAAACAAAATAGGAGTTGGAGGAACAATCATGACACTACAAACATTCACATCAACTGATTTTGAAGTCTTTACTGTTGATGGTCTTGAAGAACGAATGAGCGCAATTAAAACGAATATTCATCCTAAGCTAGACGCTTTAGGGGAACAGTTTGCAGAATATTTATCACAACAAACTGATGAAAACTTTTTCTACCATGTAGCAAAACATGCACGCCGCAAAGTCAATCCACCAAACGATACTTGGGTTGCTTTTTCAACAAATAAACGTGGATATAAAATGTTACCACACTTTCAAATTGGTTTATGGGGTACTCATGCCTTCATATACTTTGGTTTAATCTATGAGTGTCCACAAAAAGTGGAGACGGCTCACGCCTTCTTAGAACATTTAAATGATTTAAAAACAAATATTCCAAATAACTTCGTTTGGTCCATTGACCATACTAAACCAGGTGTAAAATTACATGAGACGCTTGAAACGGAAGACTTACAAAAGATTATTGAACGTTTAGCTACTGTGAAAAAAGCAGAGTTATTAGTCGGTATTCATATATCACCAGAGGAGTTTTCAGCAATGACCAACGAACAATTCCTTGCTAAGATTGAATCTACGATGCAACCACTCCTTCCTTTATATGCACTTTGTAATCGATAGTAGAAAACGGACAATTTATATTGTCCGTTTTTAGTTGTTATCACATTATAGCACTTCGTATTTTATTTTTCAAAATATTTTTACAATTTTACAATCTTTTTTTCTGCTACTTCCTTTGCTTTTTGAATCGTACGATATATAGAATATCCACTTACTTCTTGAAATTCTTTATCAATTTTTTTCTCCGCTGCCTTCGATGGCACAATCTCTTTAAAACGACGATATAATTCCATCAAATCTTCTCTCAAAACTCCTTTTTCGTATACCTTTTCAATCGCTTCATAAAACTTTACAACTGCTACCATTTCTTCATTTGACCAATCGTAATCAAGTGGATATTGATATTCCATTTTTGCACCTCATTCAGTATTCTTTCTTTTTCCATTATGCTACCTTTAAGAGAACCTTTTATTCTTCACTATAGCCACTCTGCATTATACACCATTTATCCATTTCAATGGAATTGTCTTCCTCTTTGCAGTATTTAAAATATAACCATTAAACATACTCACCTTGAAAATGAGATTTTTCTATACATCTATAATTATTGGTGATATAATGCTTGTGTTTTATAGAGAATAAAGTGAGACTACCATCCCAAAAAAGGCTTTTGCGAATGGCAGAAAAACAAGTCAAGTTCTAAAAGTTTGCCATCTTAATTTGCTTTTAGAATGAGATGAAATCATATAAAACAAACTCTAATAAATATTACGAAGAAGAAGGGGTGTATAGATTGTCCCAATACGAAACACCATTGTTTACCGCTTTAGTTGAGCACAGTAAGCGAAATCCAGTTCAATTCCATATTCCTGGTCATAAAAAAGGACAGGGCATGGATCCTACATTTCGCGAATTTATTGGGCATAATGCATTAGCAATTGATTTAATTAATATTGCGCCGCTCGATGATTTACATCATCCAAAGGGTATGATTAAAGAAGCACAGGATTTAGCAGCCGCTGCTTTCGGTGCGGATCATACGTTCTTTTCGATTCAAGGTACAAGTGGTGCAATTATGACAATGGTGATGAGCGTTTGCGGTCCTGGGGATAAAATCCTCGTGCCACGGAATGTGCATAAATCAGTAATGTCCGCTATTATTTTCTCAGGTGCAAAACCAATTTTCATGCATCCTGAGATTGATCCGAAGCTCGGCATTTCACATGGGATCACAATTCAATCTGTCAAAAAGGCTCTTGAAGAGCACTCAGATGCGAAAGGCTTACTTGTTATAAATCCAACATATTTTGGGTTTGCTGCAGACTTAGAGCAAATTGTAGAATTAGCTCATTCTTACGATATTCCTGTACTTGTTGATGAAGCTCACGGTGTTCATATCCATTTTCATGATGAACTGCCGATATCAGCTATGCAAGCGGGTGCAGATATGGCAGCAACAAGTGTTCACAAATTAGGAGGGTCTTTAACCCAAAGCTCTATTCTTAATGTAAAAGAGGGTCTTGTTAACGTAAAACATGTTCAATCCATTATTAGCATGCTTACGACTACATCAACTTCTTACATTTTGTTAGCATCTCTTGATGTTGCCAGAAAACGTCTTGCTACAGAAGGAAAAGCTCTCATAGAACAAACAATACAATTAGCTGAACATGTTCGTGATGCTATAAATGTTATTGAGCATCTTTATTGTCCTGGAAAAGAGATGCTAGGCACAGATGCTACTTTTAACTATGATCCTACAAAGATAATTGTATCTGTAAAAGATTTAGGTATTACAGGCCATCAGGCTGAAGTATGGCTTAGAGAACATTACAACATTGAAGTAGAACTCTCTGATTTATATAACATACTTTGTCTTATCACATTTGGAGATACAGAAAGTGAAACAGATACACTTATTACAGCATTACAAGATTTAGCAGCAACATATAGAAATAGAGCAGATAAAGGTGTCCAAGTACAAGTAGAAATACCAGAAATACCTGTGCTAGCACTCTCTCCTAGAGATGCTTTTTATTCAGAAACAGAAGTCATTCCATTTGAAAACGCAGCAGGTCGTATTATAGCTGATTTTGTTATGGTTTATCCGCCAGGGATTCCAATCTTTACTCCGGGAGAAATTATTACACAAGATAACTTAGAGTATATTCGTAAAAATTTAGAAGCTGGGTTACCGGTACAAGGTCCCGAAGATATGACATTACAAACATTGCGTGTTATTAAAGAGTACAAGCCTATCAGTTGATAGGCTTTTCTTTCACCTTTCTTCTCTTTTTTTCATACGATACTAAAGAATTTGACATTCCCACCCCTAATGGGGCAAGCTGACTAACATCAGTGGGATTCTTGCTACCAAAGGCGAAGTCCATTTTTTGTATCGCTGACGTGCAAGATTGCGGTGTGCCATCACCACTCTCACAACAGACCGTATAGGTTCGTGAGCTACGGTACTATACCATACCGTACAGATTCGTGTTCAGGTGTTTTAGCGTCTTGTTCTTGACGACACATATCATTTTACCGATAGCTTGAATTCGGCTATCGAACTCCCTATGCTACCTTTTTTCAAAGAACACATTGGCGTTTTAAAGACTTGTACTTGTCTGTAGTTAAAGTCTACCAAAATATAAAGTGAAACTTTAATCAGTGGGGGTTTTGTTCATCCCCCATTGATTATTAACCTTCACCAATCGGGCGTTTACGGGCCGCAGGGCTCCCACCTAACTTCTTCGCTCCAGCCTAATTTTGAGGTGGGAGTCTTACTGCCCGCAAATAGCGGGATAAATGTTTTTCTATGAAAAAGCGATACTTTCATCCTATGTCTAAAGTCCAATATAAGCTTTCCCGTATCGCGAAATCTGTAACGTATAGGTGGGGATACCATTATGATTGTGATAGGCCGTTCTATTGTACACCCTTATATCACAAATGAATATGAGCCATTTGCAGCTGAAAAACAACAGATTTTATCCATAATGGCGGGAAATCAAGAAGTTTATTCCTTCCGAACAGCCGATGAACTCAGCTTTGATCTTAATTTACGAGTTAATATTATTACTTCCGCGCTAGAACTTTTTCAAAGTGGATTTCAGTTTCGTACGTTTCAACAATCTTTTTGCAACCCTCAGTTTTGGGAAAGAACATCACTTGGCGGATTTCAACTACTCCCAAACGTACCACCCTCTATTGCCATCCAAGATATTTTTAAAAACGGAAAACTATATGGAACTGAATGTGCCACCGCAATGATTATCATTTTTTACAAAGCATTACTATCATTATATGAGGAAAAAACTTTCAACCGTCTATTCGCAAACCTCTTACTTTATACATGGGACTACGATCGCGACTTAAAGCTCATAACAAAAACGAGTGGCGATATCGTTCCAGGTGACCTCGTTTACTTTAAAAACCCACAAGTTAATCCAGCTACGATTGAGTGGCAAGGAGAAAATACAATCTATCTAGGAAACTTCTTTTTTTACGGACATGGCGTAGGCGTAAAAACGAAAGAGGAAATTATTTATTCATTAAATGAACGAAGGATTCCTTATGCTTTTATTTCAGCTTATTTAACCGATTTTATTACACGTATTGATAGCCGTATGATGAGTCAATATGCCTCTCCTAACACGCCACAAACATCAATAGGATTTATTCCTATTAGAGATGATGCAATCGTTGCAACAGTCGGAAATACAACTACAATCTATTAAAAAAACGCCTACATGTGTAGGCGTTTTTTCTTAATTATTAAGCTTTTGTATGTTCTTTATGGTCACATTCGCAATGAGATCCACATTTCCCATAAAGTACTGTTGATTTTTCATCTTCAAAATGTGCGATTGTTCCTTCACAAACTTGGCATACGATTGTTCCCATTTTCATTTCCCCCTGAGTTTTAAGAGTAATCTACTTATATATGATTAAGCTTTCGCATTGTCTCTACTAGCACAGTCACAATTAGAACCACATTTCCCATAAAGTACTGTCGTTTTCTCATCCTCAAAATGTCCGATTGTTCCTTCGCAAACTTGGCATACGATTGTTCCCATTTTTCATTTCCCCCTAAGTTTATGGTCCTAAAAACTTTTAGCTGTCAATTTCCTATCAATTATTGGGCTTTTGTATGTTCTGTGTGATCACATCCGCAAGATCCACATTTCCCGTAAAGTACCGTTACTTTCTCATCCTCGAAGTGTGCAATTGTACCTTCACAATCTTGACATACGATTGTTCCCATTTTTCATTTCCCCCTAAGTTTATAATCCCAAAAACTTTTGTAACCGCTTAACTTTCTGTCTTTATTTTAATATGTTATACTTTTTACGTCAATAGGTTTTCAGTATAACACATTAAATATTTTAAAATTAAATTAGTATGCGATATTAACACAAAAAAACAGCCATATCTCATACGTACGACTGTTTCGTGTTAATTATTCTTCATACTCCGCATGCAAAGAAGTAGACGGAACAAGAAATTTAAAAAACTGAGCTAACTCCTCCGCCTCTTCTTCCGATCCTAACTTAAAAATTTCTTGTATATATGGAACGTTTTCTACATCATCTCGCCCAAGCAAAGTAGATCTCCCTGTTTGCATACAAACAATAAGTGGCTTTCCAAAAAACATATTTGTATAAATAACTCCAAAATCATAACGTGTATCATGCGTCATAAATCCTAAAAATCGTACCTTCACACTTTCATGCTCATCATACAATTTTTCAAACATCAGTTTCCACCTTTCTAAATAACACTTCCTACTTATTAATATATTAAACAAAAAAAGCAATACTCCTTTTAATTGTCAAAAAATTCAGTAGGATGTAGAATGATAGTATTCTACTAAGCTAAGGGGGAATTTGTATGCAACACGCCTTTATCACACTTGTACCTAAATCCAATCAACAATCTGTTTCAATAGAGGATGTTAAACACCTTTTTCATAACTATAAAACCGTTACTTCCAAGACTGGTGATCAAATTAATTATGCTTATACAAATACAGCTTTTCCTTATGAAATATTAGATACATCAGCAACAACATTAAAACTCCAATCGAGTCACGATCGATATGATTCTATTTATGTTGGGATTGGAATAGAAAAGGAACAATCTTTCATTCAGGTTTCTTTACCTACTACAGCAACATTTGGTGATAAAGGAAAAGCAAATGAATTTAGCCGTTTTCTAGCGAAGAAATTAGAAGGAGAGTTACAACTATTTAATGGAAGAACAATGTATTTCTATAAACGTTAATTTAAAAAATAGAGAATATGATTAAAAAAAGTATGCAATTTGAACACGTAAGGAATAATGCCTGCTTTCTTACGTGTAATACAAAACATGCAATTACATATGCCAAATAAAGAAATACGAAAAAGAGAATTACTTTATAATGAAACTTATCACCATTCGATAATGTTAATACAATGGAAAAACCACTCCATAATAGAAAATGATAAAATATAACATGTAATATTCTCATGGAACCTTCTCCTTTGACATGCTCTATTTTATTAACATATGGGATTAAGTATGAATCAATTACATATTATATAACGGCATATATTCTAACGGTTCATTTTAAGTATTATATATTCATTCGACAAGTACATATAAAGACCTTGCAGTCATTTTATGAAAATAAAAATACCCCATCTCTTTAAATAAGAGATGGGGTATTTACATTAAATTATTTTACAATGTGAATTGGCATTCCAAGAGCAACTTCAGCTGCTTCCATTGTGATTTCACCTAATGTTGGGTGAGCATGGATTGTTTGAGCGATATCTTCAGCTGTCATTCCAGCTTCGATAGCTAAACCAATCTCAGAGATAATATCAGAAGCACCTGCACCTGCAACTTGTGCACCTACAAGAAGACCATCTTCTTTACGTGTTACAAGTTGTAAGAAACCGTCAGTGCTGTTTAATGATAACGCACGACCGTTTGCAGCGAATGGGAACTTAGATACAGCTACTGTCATTCCTGCTTCTTCAGCTTGTTTCTTCGTGTAACCAACAGATGCTAATTCTGGATCAGTGAAGCATACTGCTGGAATTCCGATGTAATCGATTGCTGATGCATGGCCACTAATTACTTCAACAGCTACTTTACCTTCGTAAGAAGCTTTATGAGCTAATGGTGGTCCAGGAACGATATCACCGATTGCATAGATGTTTGGTACGTTTGTACGGCATTGCTCATCGATTTCGATGATACCGCGGTCAGTCATTTTAACTCCAACTTGCTCAAGACCGATTTCTTGAGTGTTTGGACGACGACCTACAGTTACTAATACGTAATCTGCTTCTACAGTTTGGATTTCACCTTTAACTTCGAAGCTAACTTTTACGCCAGTTTCTGTTTCTTCAACGCCTTTAGCCATAGCTTTTGTATGGATATTTACGTTACCTTTCTTTTGAAGAGCACGTTTAACAACAGAGCTCATTGCTTTTTCGAAACCAGCTAAGATTTCGTCGCCAGCTTCTACTACAGTAACTTCTGTACCGAAGTTAGCATATGCAGTACCTAATTCCATACCGATGTAACCGCCGCCGATTACAACAAGTTTTTTAGGAATTTCAGGTAAGCTTAATGCACCTGTAGAGTTGATAACACGTTTAGAGTATTTGAATCCAGGAATTTCGATTGGTGTAGAACCAGTTGCAAGAACAGCATTTTTAAACGTATAAGTTTGTGCTGCATCTTCAGTCATTACGCGTAATGTGTTAGCATCTACGAAGTAAGCTTCACCGCGAATGATTTCAACTTTGTTACCTTTAAGAAGGCCTTCAACACCGCCAGTTAATTTCTTAACTACGCCGTTTTTCCATTCTTGAACTTTTGTAAAGTCAACTTTTACGTTCTCTGCAGTGATACCCATGTCATCAGAATGCATTGCATTCTCATAACGATGACCTGCATTGATTAACGCTTTTGAAGGAATACATCCAACGTTTAAGCATACGCCACCAAGGTTAGCTTTTTCAATAATCGCTACCTTTTGACCTAATTGTGCTGCACGAATTGCCGCAACGTATCCACCAGGACCTGCACCAACAACGACTGTATCTAATTCAATTGGGAAATCTCCTACTACCATTGTTATTACGCCTCCATTACTAATAATTGTGGGTCATTCAATAGACGTTTAATTTGGTTTAATGCTTTTTGAGCAGTTGCGCCGTCAATTAAACGATGGTCAAAGCTTAGAGATAAAGCTAATACTGGAGCTGCAACGATTTCACCGTTTTTCACAACTGGTTTCTCAGCGATACGGCCGATACCAAGGATTGCTACTTCTGGGTGATTGATAACTGGAGTGAACCATTGTCCACCTGCAGAACCAATGTTTGTAATTGTGCAAGAAGCACCTTTCATTTCAGTTGGAGCTAAACGACCGTCACGTGCTTTACCAGCAAGATCATTGATCTCGTTAGAAATAGTGAAGATAGACTTGCGATCTGTATCTTTAACAACTGGTACTAATAGACCTTTGTCTGTATCAGCTGCGATACCGATGTTGAAGTAATGTTTATGAACTACTTCTTGAGATGCATCGTCTAACGAAGTGTTTAACATTGGGTATTCACGTAATGCAGATGTTAAAGCTTTAACAACGTATGGAAGGTAAGTTAATTTAATACCTTTGTCCGCTGCAACAGCTTTGAACTTCTTACGGTGAGCAACAAGCTCAGTTACATCAATTTCATCCATTAATGTTACGTGAGGAGCTGTATGCTTAGAGTTAACCATTGCTTTCGCAATCGCTTTACGGATACCACTCATTTTCTCACGAGTTTCTGGATATTCACCAGCTGGGATTGGTTGTGCTTTTGGTGCTTCTTCTTTCGCTGCTGCTGGAGTAGCTTCTACTGCTGCTGGAGCCTCAGTTGCTGCTACAGTTTGTCCACCATTTGCAAATGCATCGATGTCAGTTTTCACAACACGGCCGTTCTTACCAGAACCAGCTACTTTATGAATATCTACACCTTTTTCACGAGCATATTTACGAACAGATGGCATAGCGATAACGCGCTCATTTACTACTTCTGCAGTTGCTGCTGGAGTAGCTTCCGCTGCTGGAGCTTCTACTGCTGCTTCTTCAGCTTTTGGAGCTTCATCATGATCGTCACCTTTAAATTTAAGGTTTTCGTATCCAGGAGCATCAAATTTAATTAATGTATCTCCTACAATTGCAACTGTTCCTTCTTCTACAAGTACTTCAAGTACTTTACCTTTAACAGGAGAAGGGATTTCTACTACTGCTTTATCATTTTGTACTTCAAGAAGTACATCGTCTTCATTTACTTCATCGCCTGGTTTAATAAACCATTTTACGATTTCACCTTCGTGGATACCTTCACCGATATCTGGTAGTTTAAATTCAAATGCCACGGAATTCAGCCCCCTGATTCATTTCATTATTATGGAATATGTACAAAAGAAACCAGCATGTGCTGATTTCTTCTGCACATGAAAAACTAAAAATTAGAAGTTCATTACTTTGTTAACAGCTTCAACAATATCTTTATGGTTTGGTAACCATACGCTCTCAGCTTGAGAGAATGGGAATACTGTATCAGCAGCTGCAACACGTACAACTGGAGCTTCTAAGTTTAAGATTGCACGGTCGTTAATTTCCGCTACAACGTTAGCTGCAATACCAGCTTGTTTTTGAGCTTCTTGAACCACAACTACGCGGCCTGTTTTCTCAACAGAAGCGATGATTGTTTCGATATCTAATGGTTGAACTGTACGTAAGTCAACAACCTCTAAAGAGATACCTTCTTTTTCAAGTTCTTCAGCAGCTTTTAATGCAGCATGAACCATAGCACCGTAAGCGATAACAGATACATCTGTACCTTCACGTTTGATATCAGCTTTACCTAAATCAATTGTGTAATCGCCTTCTGGTACATCTTGACGGAATGAACGGTACAATTTCATATGCTCTAAGTAGATAACTGGATCGTTGTCACGAATCGCAGAGATTAAAAGACCTTTTGCATCGTATGGAGTAGATGGAATAACAACTTTTAGACCAGGTTGTTGAGCCACTAATCCTTCTAAGCTATCAGCATGTAGTTCAGGAGTATGAACACCACCACCGAATGGAGAACGGATTGTTACTGGAGCAGTCCAACGTCCACCAGAACGGTAACGCATACGAGCTAATTGACCAGAAACTGAATCCATTACTTCATAAATGAAACCGAAGAATTGGATTTCTGGAACTGGACGGAAACCTTCAAGTGCAAGTCCAACTGCAAGTCCACCAATACCAGACTCTGCAAGTGGAGTATCCATTACACGATCTTCACCGAATTCAGCTTGTAAACCTTCAGTAGCACGGAATACTCCGCCGTTTACACCAACGTCTTCACCAAACACAAGTACGTTAGGATCATTTTTCATTTCAACGCGTAAAGCATCAGTGATTGCTTGAATCATTGTCATTTGAGCCATGGCTTACTTCGACTCCTTTTCTTTGTAAATTTCATATTGTTCAGCTAAGTTGTAAGGCATTTTTTCGTACATGATTTCCATTAAATCAGTAACTTTTTGTTTTGGAGCTTGGTCAGCCTTAGCAATTGCTTGTTTGATATCTTCTTTTGCTTCTTCGATTACTTTCTCTTCAACTTCTTGAGACCATAGGCCTTTGTTTTCTAAGAATGCACGGAAGCGTACGATTGGATCTTTTTGTTCCCATTCGTTTTCGATATCTTTTGTGCGGTAACGAGTTGGGTCATCACCAGCCATTGTATGTGGACCATAACGGAATGTTAAAGTCTCGATTAGAGTAGGGCCTTCGCCATTTACTGCGCGCTCACGAGCGAAAGCAGTTGCTGCGTATACAGCTAATGGATCCATACCGTCTACTTGAATTCCGTAAATACCTGCTGCTACTGCTTTTTGTGCTACAGTTTTAGCTGCTGATTGTTTTTCTACTGGAGTAGAGATTGCATAACGGTTGTTTTGTACAACGAAGATTGCTGGAGCTTTGAATGCACCCGCAAAGTTCATACCTTCGTAGAAGTCACCTTGTGAAGCACCACCGTCACCAGTGTAAGTAATTGCAACAGATTTTTTACCACGTAATTTCATACCTAACGCAACACCAGCAGTTTGGATGATTTGCGCACCGATAATGATTTGTGGAGCAAGTGCATTTACATTCTCAGGCATTTGGTTACCCATGAAATGTCCACGAGAGAATAAGAATGCTTGATATAATGGTAGACCGTGCCACACTAATTGTGGAACATCACGATATCCTGGTAAGATGAAATCTTCTGCTTCAAGTGCGAAATGACTTGCTAATTGAGAAGCCTCTTGTCCAGCAGTTGGTGCGTAGAAGCCTAGACGTCCTTGACGGTTTAAAGAAATAGAACGTTGATCTAGTACGCGAGTATACACCATACGGCGCATTAATTCTTTTAATTGATCATCAGATAATTCAGGCATAGCTGCTTCATTCACAACTTCGCCTTTTTCATTTAAAATTTGTAATGTTTCAAATTGAGCTGCGATAGCTTTCATTTGCTCATCAACATTAAATAGGGTCTTTTTTGTTTTAGTACCCATTCCGTTCACCTCTTCCTCTCTTGAACCATATTCTGAAACGCTTTCACTATCTATTAACTAGACTGAAAGCGCAACAATGTAAACCAACAAATTTGTCTGTCGGTTGAGAATAATTTTGTGTACCTAACAATCTGTACTAATGTTTTTTCAAAAACATATTAATACAATCTTGATCACGTTTTTTAGTTTACAACTATTCTAATTACGATGTCAATTACTTTGAATACGTTTTTTTATAAATAATATGCAGGTTTCCTCTACACAAACGTGTTTTTATTTTTCACATCTGTATTAGTAAGCAATAACCTACTGTTATATTATTCCCTTTTTAACTTATTTTTTCTCTTAGAATAATATGTAAACGATTTAATTCTCTTTAGTTTTTCTCTCTTCTCAATAAAATTATACAAACACTTCTTCCTTTTATAGGTAAATACCTATACATTTCTGATCATTCCTCCATACATTATAGTAACCGCAGTATTAGCGGGAACTGATAAAGGAGGTCATCTCATGTACGGATACTCATATTGCTATCCAACAACTTGTTCATATCCTTCCTACGGTTATGGCGGTTCTTGTGGCGGATCTGGACGCGGCTTCGCCTTAATCGTTGTGTTGTTTATCCTTTTAATTATCGTTGGTGCTGCTTGCATTCGCTAATTAATGTAAAATAAAACAACTATGGAAAGAAACAGACGGCTTTGCCGTCTTTTCTTTTTATTACATAACTTATCTGTAGAAGATTTGTTTCCAAGTAGCTCTTCCTTACTTGCCGATGACTTTTTTTATCTCCTTTGGTAGACTAAAGAAGAAAGGAGAGATTACATATGCTTACAATGAATGAGGTAATTCGTGAAGGAAATCCAGTTTTGCGCGACGTCGCAGAAGAGGTCTCCTTACCTGCTAGCGAGGAAGATACAAATACCCTTGAAGAAATGATTGAATTTGTAATAAATAGCCAGGACCCTGAAATGGCTGAAAAATATAATTTACGCCCCGGAATCGGATTAGCGGCTCCGCAAATCGGTATTTCAAAGAAAATGATTGCGGTTCATGTAACTGATACGAACGGTACGTTATATAGCTACGCATTATTTAACCCAAAAATCATTAGTCATTCTGTTGAACGTACATATTTACAAAATGGTGAAGGTTGTCTATCTGTAGACCGTGAAGTACCTGGTTATGTCCCTCGTTACACAAGAATTACAGTAAAGGCAACAGCGATTAACGGTGAAGACGTAAAACTGCGATTAAAAGGTTTACCAGCAATTGTATTCCAACATGAAATCGACCATTTAAACGGTGTTATGTTCTATGACCATATTAATAAAGATAATCCATTTGTGGCTCCCGATGACTCAAAACCTCTAGAGCGATAATAATAAAAAGGCGGAAGTTAACCTTCCGCCTTTTTATTATATGAAATGGGTTCCACACTTACTTATAACAAGCCAGCCCACTTTAATCCGTGATAAATACCGTCTTCATTAACATCTTTTGTCACATAATTAGCAAGTTTTTTCAAATCCTCATGACCATTCCCCATCACGATGCCCGTTCCTACTGCTTCAATCATTTCTAAATCATTTAATCCGTCCCCAAATGCATATACTTGTTCACGATTAAATCCTATTTTCTCAATAAACTTCTCAATCCCTTTTGCCTTAGAACCACCATTAGGAATAATATCCATTGAATATGCATGCCAGCGTATAAAATGAAAATCTGGATAATGATGAATAAACTTTTCTTCTTCGTTTACTTCACAAAAAAGAAGCGTTTGATAAATATCGCGTTTCTCATAAAAATCAGGTTCATATGCTGGATGCTCGAATTGTAAGCTTCCAAAACCTTCTTTTACATAGTCATGATATTCCACTGACGCTCTCATTTCTTGATGGTCAAGATATACAAGTGGATATCCTTCTTGTTTTGCAAACTGAGTAAACTTATGTAGAGCAGCTGGGTGTAACGGATTATTAAATATTACCTCATCTTCAAATACAACGTACTGCCCGTTAAAACTAACATAATTATGTATATTGAGTTCCTCACGAATATCTTCAAACATAAATGGCGCACGCCCTGTCGCAATCGCTACATGCACACCTTTTTCTTGTAAATCTCTTACTGCATCTCTTGTAGATTGCGGAATTTTTTTATCATGATCTAATAATGTTCCATCAATATCAAAAAAGACAATTTTATCATTCATTTGTCAAAATCCTTTCTGGCACTCTATATTCCTAATTTGATTATCACTTTTCAAATTTCAAAAAAAAGTATAACATATTAAACATCTGTGAAGAAAGCGTTCACTTTCTGACCTTATTTATGAAATGTGCATATACTATTAGCAAAAAAATGTGGATACTTGTTCGGATGAATTTTCTTTTCTATTCTTCCTCATACTATATCTATAACTAACGGCTACTAATCGTTACTACAGGATAACTTACACTATACTAAAAAGAACAAGATTCACTATTCACTTCTAATCTTCTTTCTTGTATGGGAGACGGAGTTATCATTAGTAATATGCATGTTTAAAATAAGGAAAGGAAGGAGTAATCATGCTGAAGAAGCTGAAGAAAAAGCTCAAGCGTTATTTAAACGATTTAGTCCGTAAGAAGACAATCGCTTAAATTGTGCCCATTTCGGGCTTTTTCTTCATTCTCATTCGAAAAAACATGAAAATCGTGACTGTTTGCTTTATAATAAGTAACAGATAATGCAAAACATAGACAAGGAGAGGTTTTCCAAATGATTTTTAAAGTATTTTATCAAGAAAAATTAACTGAGGTCCCAGTACGTGAAAATACAAAAGTTTTATATTTAGAGGCTACGTCTCAAAAGGATGTTCGTAAAAAATTACAGAAGTTCGCATATAATATCGAGTTCGTTCAGTCTGTTACTGGCGCTCATCTTGAATATGAAAAACAAAACGCTGATTTAATATTAGCGGAGATCGTATAGTCATATGAAATTCCTAAAAAATGATCAAGTTGCCGTTTTTGCTCTCGGTGGTCTTGGTGAAATCGGTAAAAATACATATGCTGTTCAATTTCAAGATGAAATTATTATAATTGACGCTGGAATTAAATTTCCAGAAGACGAACTCCTCGGGATCGATTATGTAATACCAGATTACACTTATTTTGTGCGAAACGAAGATAAAATTAAAGGGTTATTCATTACACATGGTCACGAAGATCATATCGGTGGAATTCCTTATCTATTACGTCAAGTAAACATTCCAATTTACGGTGGAAAATTAGCAATTGCCCTAATAAAAAACAAATTAGAAGAGCACGGATTACTTCGTAAAGCAAAACTTTACGAAATCCAAGAAGATGATGTTATTAAATTTAAAAAGACATCTGTTTCCTTCTTCCGTACAACTCACAGTATTCCGGATTCATACGGAGTTGTTGTGAAAACACCTCAAGGACAAGTCGTTCATACAGGTGATTTCAAATTTGATTTCACACCAGTAGGTGAGCCAGCAGATTTAACAAAAATGGCCGAAATCGGAAAAGATGGTGTACTTTGTCTCTTATCTGATAGTACAAACAGTGAAGTGCCAAACTTTACGATGTCTGAGCGCCGCGTTGGTGATAGTATTCAAGATATATTCCGCAAAGTAGACGGTCGTATTATATTCGCAACCTTTGCATCGAATATCCATCGTTTACAACAAGTCGTTGAGGCTGCTGTTGAAAACAATCGTAAAGTAGCTGTATTCGGCCGCAGTATGGAGGCAGCTATTGAGATCGGACAAAACCTTGGTTATATCCGGTGTCCAAAGGATACATTCATAGACACATCTCAGCTAAACCGCCTACCAGCTAATAAAGTTGTTATGTTATGTACAGGTAGTCAAGGGGAGCCAATGGCAGCACTTTCACGTATTGCCAATGGTACACATCGTCAAATTCAAATTATCCCTGGCGATACAGTTGTTTTCTCTTCTTCACCAATCCCAGGCAATACAATTAGTGTAAGCCGTACAATTAACATGTTGTATCGTGCTGGTGCTGATGTAATCCATGGCAAACTCTCAAATATTCATACGAGTGGACACGGTGGACAAGAAGAGCAAAAACTAATGCTACGTCTAATTAAACCGAAGTATTTCATGCCAATTCATGGTGAGTATCGTATGCAACGTATGCATATGAAATTAGCGAATGATTGTGGTATTCCAGAAGAAAACTGTTTCACCATGGATAATGGAGATGTTCTTGCTTTACGTTCAGATGAAGCAAGCGTAGCTGGGAAAATCCCATCTGGCTCTGTCTATATCGATGGAAATGGTATTGGAGATATCGGTAATATCGTATTACGTGATCGTCGCATTCTTTCTGAAGAAGGACTTGTTATTGTAGTTGTAAGCATTGATATGAAAGAATTTAAAGTTGCAGCAGGACCTGATATCATCTCGCGTGGTTTCGTTTATATGCGTGAAAGCAGCGATTTAATCAACGATGCTCAAACATTAATTACAACACATTTAGAAAAAGTAATGGAACGAAAAACAACACAATGGTCTGAAATTAAAAATGAGATTACAGACACATTAGCACCATTCCTATACGAAAAAACGAAACGTCGTCCAATGATTTTACCAATCATTATGGAAATATAAGAAAAAGGACAATGCCTCCTCGGCATTGTCCTTTTCTCTTATCTTAAAAAATGCTTAAAACGATCTACTTCATCGTCATGACCAATTACAATTAATATATCTCCCGCCTGAATGTTTTCTGTAGCTCGAGGAGATACAATAACTTCTTTTCCACGTTTAATTGCTACAATGTTCAAACCAAACTTCGCACGAATATCTAATTCAATTAAAGAATGCCCATCAATTTTTTTATTTGCGATAATCTCTACAATACTATGCTCATCTGAAAGCTCTAGGTAATCTAACACATTACTTGATGCGATATTATTAGCAATCCTTTTTCCCATGTCTCGTTCTGGATGCACAATATGATCTGCCCCTATTTTACTTAACACTTTTTCATGATAGTCATTTTGAGCTTTCACAGTAATATTTTTCACACCTAATTCTTTCAAAATTAACGTTGTTAAAATACTTGAATTCAAATTATCTCCAATAGCAACGACTACATGATCAAAATTACGAATACCAAGACTTTTTAATACCATCTCATCTGTTGAATCTGCAATTACAGCATGCGAAGCTATATTTGCAAACTCATTAATTTTATCCTCATCTGAATCAATTGCCATTACTTCCATACCTAATTGAGCGAGTTCTCGGCAAATACTTCCACCAAAACGGCCAAGCCCAATAACAGCAAATTCTTTCTCTTTTTCGCCCACAGGAATTCCTCCAATAACATCAAGTACTATGTACTTTTATTGTAACATACTTTAAATTTGCTACAAAAACCCGTATATAATTCTTATTTTTGTTTTTGCATATAAAAATACTGTTGTAAATAAAACGCGACACCGAAAATTAACATACCAAATACAAATATATTTCCAAATGAACTAAATGTTTCAAAAACGAACAATAGCGTTTCTTGTCCGAAAAAAGCAAATAAAAGTTGTGTAAATGCGAATAACAGTGCCAATATGTAATGATGTTGATGGAATAAATAATGTGTTGCGCCTAAAAAAGCTACAAGCGAAACAATGAAGATCCACCAAGTTTCTAAAAACAGTTGCCAATTAGTAAATTGATATCCATTTACTAATATCGCAATAATTCCTATAACCGCCATCGTAGGTACACTCCATAATAATGCACGCCCTCTAAAGAAGCGTGCACCTTTTGCATCTCCTTTTTCATTTGCAATGTATGTTAGCACGACAGTACTTATATACAAAACAGAAAGGATTGTTAAAACAATGATAAGCCAAAAATGTAATTGATAATATTCATGTTCTATATTCGTCACGATTGCAGCTAACATACATGGAATAAACATCCCTGTCCAACCATCTATTTTTCTTTCGTTCCAAAACACCGTATTACCAATCCGAATTCCTAATAGCATAAAAATAATGATACCTAGTACAAATAATGTAGTCTTATTCCCTACTAAACTCGTTGAGAAAGCAATTAATCCAATAAATAAAAAAAGAACAAATCCATTCATAATTTCTAGTACAGGTGACAAATATCTTTTCACCCATTTGTATGTTTCTTCATATTCACTATTATTTGCTAAACGATAGGCGTAAAAACTTATCCCAAAATAAACCGCCGCAATAATAACATATGCATATAAGACGAAACATAAAATCGCACTGCTAATTTGCACGTAATTCCCCACCCTTTTTTCTATGTATCACATTGATTTTACACACTTTTCATACTAAAAGTAAACATATATAGGGTAGTTAAATAATTATCTTCCCTATTAGCAATAATTAATAATGAGCAGTGGCTAAAAAACCCCCTGCTCATTATTAAGACATCAAATTTAACTTTACTCATTTGTGTGAAGATGTCTAACACTAACAAATACAAAAGATGTTTTCGTCTCTGAACTAAGAAGTCCCTACTCTAAACTATTGCACAATTAGCGAGTAAGTTCACTTTCTATTTCCCTTCCACTTCACATATTGATTTAAAAATACAATCGCTTTCTCAATAACCTCTTCGTCTGGTTTTAATTTCGCATGATGTAAACCATATTCTGAATTTACTCCAAGCCAAAACATAAATCCAGGTATCTCTCGAAGCATATAACCAAAGTCTTCACCTGTCATTGCCTCCGTACATGTAATTACGTCCATATTCGTTTGTTCACGTGTAAATTGCATAAACTCTCTCGTTAACTCTTCATGGTTATACACTTGATGATACATCGCTCCGTAGTCAATAACAGTTTCACATTGAAAAGAAGCTTCTATTCCCGCAACAATTGCCTCAATTCGGCTTTTAACACGTTTCATTGATTCCACTGATAGCGTTCGAATTGTTCCTTCTAAACGAGACTTGTCTGCGATAATGTTTTGAACTGTACCACCTGTAATTTTCCCAATCGTAATTACCGCACTGTCAAGAGGGTTTACATTACGACTAATAACTGATTGAAGTTGTGTAACGAGATGACTCGCTGCAACAATCATATCATTTGCTGTATGGGGATATGCAGCATGTCCACCTTTTCCTTTTAAATCAACGTATAACTCTGATGTATTCGCAAATAATAAACCTTCTTTTGTAGCAATTGTTCCCACAGAGTATTCAGGCGCAATATGAAGTCCAAGAATCATATTAGGCTTCCATTCTTTTAACTCATCGCTTTCTAACATAGGAAGTGCACCACCTGGACCTTCTTCAGCTGGTTGGAATATAAACACAAGATCATCATCTATTCTTTCGCTTACAGCCGCTGTTAGAAGTCCTAAGCCAATTGTTGTATGCAAATCATGCCCACATGCATGCATCATTCCTTCATGGACGGAAGAGAATTCATATCCCGTTTCCTCTGTAATTGGTAGACCGTCTATATCTGCACGATAACCTATTATTTTTTCTGGTTTTTTTCCATTTACTTTAACAATTACACCTGTTTTCCATGTTTTCACTTCCAAATATTCATTAGAAAGCGTTCCTATATAATCTAAAATATACCGTTGTGTTTTCCACTCTTTAAATCCGATTTCCGGAATTTTATGTAAATCTCTACGAACTTGGACAAATTTGCTTACTGTCATTTTTGCACCTCTATCTATAAAAAGCGTAAGAGCACATTCATGCTCTTACGCTTTTTGTTTTTTATTTCTCTGGGTTTAATTGACGAAGCTCTTGTTTAATTTCAGTTTTTGCTTTTGTCTTCTCATCAATTTCTTTAATTACACGTGCCGGAGTTCCCGCAACAACTGTATATGGAGGCACATCTTCTGTTACAACAGCTCCTGCTGCTACAACTGCACCTTTACCTACTGTAACACCTTCTAGAACAACTACATTTGCACCAATTACAACATCATCTTCAACGATAACTGGTTTTGCAGAAGGTGGCTCAATAACACCTGCAAGTACAGCACCTGCACCTACGTGACAGTTCTTACCAACTGTTGCACGTCCACCAAGCACTGCGTTCATGTCGATCATAGTACCTTCACCAATTACAGCACCAATGTTAATTGTTGCATTCATCATGATAACAGCGTTGTCACCAATTTCTACATGGTCACGAATAATCGCGCCTGGCTCAATACGAGCTTTAATACCTTTTAAATCAAGCATTGGAATTGCAGAATTACGACGGTCGTTCTCAACTACATAATCAACAATGTGCGTGTTATTTTCATCAAGAATTGCCTTAATTTCAGACCATTCTCCGAATAATACACCAGATTTTTTATTTACAAATGCTTGTACTGTTTCAGGGAATGTTACCTCTTTTAAATCCCCTTTTATGTATACCTTTACAGGTGTTTTCTTTTCACTGTTTTGAATAAACGAAATAATTTCGTTAGCGTCCATCATTTTCATTCTTGTTGCCTCCTAAATCCATTTATAATGTTACTCTACCAAACGATAGAGCGAGTAGCAAGACAATAATCTTATTTTTCCATTTGAATTTCTTCTATAATTTCTAAAAATGCTTGTACTTGCTTCAACTGCCTTGCCGAGTCACTCGTCAATAACCATGTTTCTCTCGTTAATTGAACAGGTGTTTTATACATATTTTCCTGCACTTCTCTTAAAACAGTCGAAGGTAAAAGAGCATAACCTATTCCATTTAAAACAAGCTGTTTGCACGTTTCAATTTGGTCAACTACAATCGTTCGCTTAGGTGGATTTGAAAATAATCCGTACCACCAATTTTGTATTTGTCCATAGTAGGTCGAATCACTTTTAAATTGAATAAATGGTCTATTTGTCTCTTTTAACATCGAAATATCTTTTATTTCTTTATCAACTAAGTATAATTCATCTTCAAATAATTGTTGCTTCTGACCTTTATATTCTTGTGTTCCTCTTAATATGGCGACATGAACGTCTCCTTCATAAAATTGCTTTTGCACTTCGCTACTCCAGCCAGTAAACAGAGATATCTTCACAGAAGGATACTTATGCACAAATTTTTTCAAAACAGGTGGAAGCCAATATTGACCAATGACTGATGCAACAGCTATTTTTAACGTACCGTATGTTTCCGTTCTAAAAAGAGCCAGTTCACTTTTAATATCCTCTTCCCGTTGTAACATTTCCTTTGCATAATTTGCAACTTTTTCCCCTTCAGGTGTAATTGTTAATCCTTTTTGTGAACGAATAAAAAATTTCATTCCCCATTGTTTCTCCATAGATTGTAATCGTTGACTAAGCGCAGGTTGGGAAACAAATAAACGTTCCGCCGCTTTTCTCATATTTGATTCCTGAGCTAACACAACCATCATTTGAAAATCATCAATTTGCAACTTTCTCCCTCTTTCCTTAGCTTCCATACACCTAATTTTAATAAGCATTTCATTCTTAATTTAATTGAATACTTTTATACATTAGAACGGTTTATTAGTTCAAACTTTTCTTATGTTTTATGTCTTTTTAAATATAATACATACACAACTGATATGCACGAAAAAAAGTGACTTCGCCTTTTCTGTGAAGTCACTTTCCCTACGTTATCGATTATGCTGTCTCACTTTTTTATTCAACAATTTTAAAATAGCCCGACGTGTTAAAATACCCTCGAAGTAACCTTCTTCATTGACAGCGCAAATAAAAGGATGATCAATTGTCATTTCTAAAGCTTTTGCAAAAGAATCTTCTAACATAAGAACTGGAATCTCTTCCTTCATCACTTGTTCAACTTTCATATTCTCAAGTCTTTCAAACTCAATGCGCTCTAATCCTAAAATACCATCTAAAATCATAGCAGTACTAATTAACCCATGTAATTTATACATAGGGTCTAAAACAGGAATCGCCGAATATCCAGATTTCACAAGAACGAGTAACGCATGTTCTAAACCATTCCCTATTTGGACATGTGCTACTTTTTCTGATGAAATTATTAAATCCTTCACAAGAATTTGTTGAAACTCATCTTTCGGAATACTAATCATGTTACATCCCCCATTTCCCCTGCTTATATTCTCCAATCCTATTCACATTTTATGATAGCGTTTTCACATTATTATTTTGTCCTAACATTCTTCTAATAAAAATAAAGATACACAACTATTTTAGCATACAACATAAAAAAAAGACTACCATTCCGGTAGCGCTTAATACCCTTTATTTTTTAATCGGTAAAACAATCTTGTGATTTTTTTATATTGCGTCACATCTGCCTGTTTTAAACCATTCTCAATGTCTGTAAGCTCCACCGCTAAAATTTCGCTCGCGTAATTTTGCCGAAACAGAATGTCCAACAATAAATTTTCTTCTTCTCTTGTTAAAACAAATTCCTTTTCCATATGCTCCTCTCCTTGCACTCTCATTATATAAATTTTTCAGCTTATTTAACAGACGTAATATTCAGTTTTCGATAAAAATACTTAACGACTGCGAATATATAGACATTATTTCGTATATCTGTTCGCATAACTAAATGCCGCATAAGCATCTGGTTTAATTTTTGCTGTTAATCCCATTGCTTGAATTTTCATCGTCATATCTAAAATAAATTCTTTTGTTAAACCATCATTCCCGATATCTAAATGAATTTCCATTATGAATCCTGCTCCATCTTGAGCGTATGGGTGCAATAAATCCCATATTGCTTGTATATGATTGGGAGTAAATAGATAGGCGATTTCTTGACTAAACTGTGTTTCTAAATATATTTTCTCTCGCAACGTTGCTGGCTTATTTTTCACTGATTTATGATGCAAACATCCCCATGCTCCTTTTCCAACCCGATGAATATGTATCGCTGTAATAAACCTCGTATCCTTTTGATGCGCTTGTGAGTCTGTCCCAATAGATAATCGATATAAATTTCGTGGATCCTTTTCAATGAAACTACAAATACGGTTAAATACCATATCAAAATTCAAATGTCTCTCTGAAACATTATAAAATGTATGCTCACCGTCCACATAGTCACGTCCTTTCAATTAGGCAGACTTTTCGTATTCTCATTGTATGGGACAAAAACAAAAATTATAACTTACTACCCTTTATTCGTTTCAATATTTCGAATTACATAATTACAAAACTTACATGTATAAATTACATTTTGATTAGACTGGGCGGTTAATACATGATTAATTTCAGCATGACTGTGACAATTAGGACAAATAACAATCGGTAAGCGTTCCATCCTTTGCACCTCCTATTAATATTTACTATCATTGTAGGAAAAATAAAAAATTCCTATACATATACATTTGTAAAAACTCTTTTATTTAATCGCGACTTAAATTGCAACTTCTACTACCTGTATAGCCCATTAATTAATATAACTAAAAAAGGTACCGCCATTGGCAGTACCTTTTTTATATGTATCAATTAATGATATCATAAATCTCAATTGCAACCATATCGATGTTATCGAATTGATACACTTGAGGTTTTTCACCTTGTTGATACACTTCTAATTCATACATTTCACTTTTATCGAAAAATTTCACGCTACATTTGCGCTCACCGTTCACTTCAAAATAGCGTTGTGCTACTTCACCGCTTTCAGCTTGTTCTTGTAGACTAACAAGTCGAGTTAAAATTCCTTGGAGTAGAGACATGAAATCTCTCCTTTCTCTGATCTTCCTACCAATAGGTTTTACAGCTATACTCATTCTATCCGTCATAACAGAAAAAACGTTCCACAATCTAGGATAAAGGTTCTTGGCCAGAAACTCAACTAAAATTTGTCGAAATACGAAGTAAAAAGATGAAAGAGCATCTTTTTACTTCTTTATTGCGCTTTTTATACTGGCAGAATATAATAAAAAACAGAAAAAGGGAGGAATTACAATGAAAAAAATTGAGGTTTATACACAACCTGATTGTCCGCCTTGTACCATTGTGAAAGAATTTTTAAAACATAATAACGTTGTATATGAAGAATTTGACGTAAAAAAAGACGCTGCTGCACGCAATCGTCTTTTATCTGACTATGAATCCTATTCAACTCCAACAGTTGTAATTGACGGAGAAGTTGTCGCAGGTTTTCAAATTGAAAAATTACAACAACTACTCGGTATAGAATAAGAATAGGGATACCTATTCCTATTCTCATAATTGTTGTAACCTTTTTATTTCAGTCAATAGTTCCTGACTTTCATGATACCCTGCTAATTTCCATTTTCCATTATCCTTTTGCAATGTCACAATTTGATATTGTCCACTCTTTGCCCGCTCATAGACATATAAATTTTTATGTTCTTCATCATAAGACATTTTTGTTTCTGAATTAAAGGAAAACGGAGCTTCTTTTGCTGGAAGTAAATATTCACCACTTTGTTTTTCATTTCTACTGTTTTCATCTGTAAAAACTTGAAGGAAATTATTTGTAAAATATGGTGATAGCGTCTCTATCATCTTATTCATAGATATTTGCTTCCCACGAATTGAAAATTGCGTCTCATAACCTTTTTGTATCGTTGTAAACACTTCTTTCCGATCCACTTTCACTTCTTCTTTTCCTAAAACAGTTGTGACACTATAGCCAACTAGAAAGGCAACACATATAAATAGAACAAACCATATTCCATATTTCTTCATTTTTTCACCTTCCTTTTAAAAGAGCTTGTCTTTGTAGTATTCATTGTAACAATGATTATGCAAAGAAAGGGATGATTTCGTTCGTAAAATCTTTACAACGATAGACAGCATTTTCATCATCATTTTCACTATTACCAATTTATGATAAAAACAAACAAAAAAAATGCACGAATCTCTTCGTGCATTAAAATAAAACATCTTCTTCATATAAATATTCGTACGATAAATCTATAAATAAAAAGTTTTCATCATCAATCGGGAATGAAAATGTTCGTACCATTTCACCAGTTTCGATATCAGCATATAAATCTGAAAGTCTTGCCTTATTCTCAAAACGCATTTTCATTATATTTTCTAGAAAATACGGGCGCCAGCTCCAGTTCTTCATATAATACTCTGGCATAATGATCCATTCACCATCTTTTTTCATAATATTACCAGATTGTTGAAAACCATCTTCATTACAAATAAATATCCGAAAACTATATTGTGATATGCTTTGGCTAAATTGTAATAACCAATCATTTATATCTTCATTCTTTTTTTGTTTTGACAGAACATCACCAATTCGATCACGTAACATCTCTGTTAAATTATAAATTTTTTGCAACTTCTTCTTCTCATGCAGAATAAATTGATGACATTCATTACCAAGTCGCTCTTTTAAAACATTCGTTTCAATAAAATCAGGTAAACATTCTTTCAAATAATTACCTTGATAATATCTACCACCGTTTTTCCAAGCATATTGTAGTTGATAAAAAGCATCAATTTCTTCATATAACAATGTCGCACCAATTCTTCTAGCAAGTAAAGATAAGGAATATAAAATATCTTGATAAGATTGTAAAAGTGCAGTTTGCCTTAAATTTGTTAAATCTACTTTTAAAATATCCGGTGCTAACACGCTAATACGCTCCAAATTACTTGTACCCGTTCCGACTTTATTAATCGAAATTTGAATACCATATGTACGATAATACATGAGTAAATGATTAAATTGTTCTATATCTTCTTTACATTCATGTTCTGTTATTTCCAGAACAATGCGTTGTAAGTTCAAACCTTGTTCTTCATACATCAGCAAAAGTTGAAGTAAACTTTCATCTTCATCATTCATTAATACATTAGCATTCCGATGTATAAATAATAATAATTTTTGATCCGTTTCTAAATACCTATTTAACGCTTTTTCTACAATGATGTTATCCGCTTCAAGTTGGAACTCACTCGGAATAGAATCATCATGGAAGAAAGATGCTAAACTTTGTATACCCTCTTCTGTTTGAATACGTCCTACAACTTCATATCCAATTACTGTATGTTCATCAGCACTAAAAATAGCTTGATAATAAGGAAGGACTTTATCCAAGTTACTCATTACATCTAATGCATCTATCAACGTGCTTCCCTCCCTTTACTTTTCAAAAATTATAACACGATATTTACGGAAAAATAATAAAAAATCCCTTCAGTTTTCCTGAAGGGATTAGAGGGGTAAAATGCTAAGGGGAATTAGCAATTCTACTATGAAGAAAAAAGAGGTCTTAAATATAACGTATATATTCCCCTTTGTAAACACCTTTCTCTCACATGTCACAACTTCGTCACATTTCACCGAAGAAAAATTAATAAATCATTCATTTTTCATTCCTTTTAAAATGGATATTGGTGCAAATGCTGGCCACCATCCATTGTCATACAAGTTCCATTTATGTATGCAGCTTCATCTGAACATAAATAATAAGCTAGACCCGCAATTTCTTCTGGTGTCCCCAGCCTACCAAGTGGGACACTTTGTATTGTACGCTTAGCCATTTCTTCTGAAATCCATAATTTATCGGCACCACCTGTACGTTCAATTGGTCCTGGTGCGATAGCGTTAACTCGTATCCCATATTTACGTCCCCACTCAACAGCAAGAGTCTTTGTCATCGCTAATACACCAGCTTTAGCTGCTGCCGAATGGATAACCCCTGGGCCTGCATCCCATGCATATGTTGCCACCATGTTAATAATATTTCCTTTTATACCTTTATCGATCCAATATTTACCGATAGCCTGACTACAATAAAATGTACCATTTAATACAATATTAATTACCGAATTCCAGCCATTCACAGATAAGTCCTCTGCTGGACAAATAAAGTTTCCGGCTGCATTATTTATTAAAATATCAATTCGTCCAAACTTCTCATCAATATGTTCAATCATTTTTTGAATATCATCAGTATTTCGTACATCCATTTGTACAGATAATACTTGCCCTGGAAACTGTTCAATTTCTAACTTTGCTTCTTCTAGCTTTTCTTTTGTACGCCCTGTAATAACAACTCGTGCCCCTTCTTTTGCAAAACGAGTAGCCATCCCTTTTCCCATTCCACTTGATCCACCTGTTATAATAACTACCTTCTCTTTCACATACATCCCCTCCAAAAAATGAATATACATTCATTTTATCACTATATTTGATAGAAATCTTTATATTTTTCAATTTTTTCTGACTTTTTTGACGTAAAGAGGTTTCTTTTCGTTCATTTTTTTTCGTAATCTATACTACTTTTTTAGTGTTTAAAATATATTTTAAAAAAACTGAAGGGAGATTCGAGTAACCCATATATGAAGAAAATTACAAGAAGAGATTTTTTGAAATCTATAATAAACACTTGTCTATATTCATTTATAACCGCTAGTATCGGCTATTATTATGCTAAATATATAGAGCCCTATTTGCTTTCTTTTACGCAACACACACTTAAATCACAGCTCATACCAAAAGGTTTTCATGGTATGAAGATCCTTCAATTTAGCGATTTACATCTAGGATACTATTTCTCTCTCCAACATTTATCTCAAATCGTTTCCAAGATTAATGCTGAAAAGCCAGATATTGTCCTTTTTACTGGTGATCTCATTGATGATTACCAAACATATACCGAGGCTCCTTTTGTTGCATCCATTTTAAAGAATATACAGGCACCCTTCGGTAAATTTTCTATTTATGGTAACCACGACCATGGTGGATATGGAACTGAATACTATGATCACATCATGCGCGAATCTGGATTTGAACTTTTGCAAAATAGCGAAAAGCGAATTCGTTTACTGGATAATAGTGAAATTTCTATTTTCGGGCTCGATGATATGCTACTAGGTAAACCAAAAATAGTGGAAACTTTACAACATGCAAAACAAAATATTTATACAATTGTTCTCGTTCACGAACCAGATATCGCGCCACAAATCGCTACATATCCAATCAATCTTCAACTTTCTGGTCATAGCCATGGCGGACAAGTACAAATTCCTTTTTTAGGTGCTATTATTACCCCGTCGCTTGCAAAAGAATATATTGAAGGTTTCTATAACATTCAAGGTTTGACTCTCTATGTCAATCGAGGTATTGGAAGAACACGTGTCCCATTCCGCTTTATGTCAAAACCTGAAATTACACTCTTCATCCTACAACATTCGTAACAATTCGCCTATTTTCTTACATATCCTTTCTTGTACGCGCTCATCCACACTTGGTCCACCATATGATAAAAATGAGTCCAGTAAAGGAGGTTTGTTCATGTATCCATATTATCAACCAATCCCATTTCGTTCAGCACCTATTGGCCCAGCAGGCGACTCACGCTTCTTTCCATTTTTCGGTATTCCATTTCTAGCTGGAATTGCTGGAGGGTTACTCGGTGGAGCATTAGCTTTCGGCCCTAGACCGTTTTATCCGCCATATCCACCGCCTTTCCCACCACCGGCACCCTTTCCTTGTTACGGAGGGCCTTGTCAACAACCATACTATTACTAATTTAAAACAACGATTCTTCCAAATATTACTCTCTCAACGAACCGACGCATCACACGCTTATAATAAAGTGAAACTTTATTCAGTGGGGGACATCCTCACTGATTATTAGCCTTCACCAATCGGGCTTTTACGGGCAGTTGATTTCCCACTTAATCTCCTCGCATTCGCCGAATTTTGAGGTGGGAGTCTTACTGCCCGTAAATAGGGGGATAAAAACTATCCTCTCTACTCATTCTTCCATTTACGGAACATATAAGTAGAGAAAAAAATAAAAACCTCTTAATTTCGATTAAGAGGTTTTTATTTTTTTCTATTATTCAGTGTCTGTATTTTGATACGCCATCTTAAATAAATTCAATTGGCTATCAATTTCTTCTATACTACTATTAGTTATATAATAATAGTCACCATCTTTATTTTGTTCACGTGTTTTCACATTATCAGCTAAAATAAGCTGTAAAATTGAATTTATTCTCGCTTTCATTTCAATATCTAGAATTGGGAAGGATATTTCTACTCGTTTTTCCATATTCCGCGTCATCAAATCAGCTGAAGATAAGTATATTTTCTCATCTCCATTATGATGGAAATAATAAATACGACTATGTTCTAAATATCTTCCCACAACACTAACTACACGAATATTTTCACTTACATTTGGAATCCCAGGTCTTAAACAACATGTCCCTCTAACGATGAGCTCTACCCTTACCCCAGCTTGCGATGCTTCATACATTTTTTTTATTAACGGTTTATCTGTTAACGAATTCATCTTAGCGATAATATATCCATTTCCATATTGTCTATGGTAACGGATTTCCTCATCTATTAAATCCATAAATTGCTCTCTTATATCAAATGGTGCAACAGATAAATGATGAAAATGCGGTTTCGTTGTATAGCCACTCAAATAATTAAAGAAATTTGTTGCATCTATACCAAAGTCTTTTCGCGATGTAATATATCCAAAATCGGTATATAACTTCGCTGTTGCATCATTATAATTTCCGGTTCCAAGATGTACAAACCTTTCAATTTTTCCGTTTCTTCTTCTTACAACTAACGTAATTTTACTATGCGTTTTCAAGTGACTTACTCCGTAAATAACGTGACATCCGGCCTGTTCCAATTCTTTAGCCCAATGAACATTATTTTCTTCATCAAACCGCGCCTTTAGCTCAACCAATACCGTCACTTGTTTTCCTTTTTCAGCTGCTACCTTCAATGCCTGAATTATTGGAGAATCTCCACTTACACGATATAATGTTTGTTTGATTGCAAGTACATTCGAGTCATCTGCCGCATCACGGACAAAATCAACGACCGGCTGAAACGACTCAAAGGGATGGTGTAATAAAATATCATGTTCTATCGCTTTTTCAAATACATCTTCCTCATCACCTAAATCTTGAGGAGGTTGAGGAATAAGAGCCGGATATACTAGATGTTCATATAGAGGCGCTAATTTTTTATATAAGGAGAATAAACATGTTAAATCTAACGGTCCATCCATCATGTACACATCTTCATCTTTTACTTCCAACACCTCATACAATAACGCTAACACTCTTTCATCAATGTGTTCTTTACCAATTTCTAAACGAACGGCAGCTCCCCACTTACGCTTTTTCAATTCTTTTTCAATTCTTTTTCAATTACTTTTAATAAATCGCGTGCACCTTCTTCATGGATTGTTAAATCAGCATTACGTGTAATACGGAAACGAGTAACAGGTGATACGTTATATCCTGTGAATAATTTATGGGTAAATCCACTAATTACATCTTCTAATAAAATAAATTTATGTTTTTGCCCTTCACTCGGTAAAAATATGAAACGCTCCAGTAAAGAAGGCACTTGGACAATTCCTAACTTCGTGCGATTTTCTTCCTCTGCCTGCTTCTCATCGTATAAAATAGTAGCTAAATTCAAGCTTTTATTTAATAACATAGGAAATGGACGATACGCATCAATAGCTACAGGAGTTAACACTGGAAAGATTTGTTCATCAAAATACTCTTCGATAAATTCCCTCTGTTCTTTCGTCAAATCATGGAATGTTAGACGCTCAATCCCCTCTAGTTCAAGCGCTGGCAATACGTAACTTTTAAACGTATCATACTGTACAGTCATTAATTCATGAGCTTTTATCGCAATCTTATTTAACTGTTTCTTCGGTGTTAAACCTGCTTTATTTTCTGGCTGATTAAATCCGGCACTTACTTGATCTTTCAAACCTGCTACGCGCACCATAAAAAACTCATCTAAATTTGAACTAAAAATACTAATAAACTTTAATCTTTCTAAAAGTGGATTTTTTTCATCTTGCGCTTCTTGTAGTACACGTTCATTAAAAGCTAGCCAGCTCAACTCACGGTTATTATAATACGCTGTATCATTTAAATTTACTAAATTCCCCTTTAGCAATTCCATTCTCTTCACACTTCCCTTTGAAACTTTTTCACTATAATTTAGTTACTTTCATTTTATCAAATTATAATATTCCAAAGTGTTAATTTTTCGTAAAGACATCCGTACAACTTAACATTTTGATTCGAATGATAAGTTAATATTCGTTTTTAATACTCTTTCTAGCTGCTTTTTTTGTTTTTCAGCTTGTACTTTTTCCGCTAATGCCGATTGCTCACATACAATTCTAAATGTTAATCCTTCTTTACTTTCTGTTATAGATATCGTTTCAACAAGCGCTCTTTGTCTCACATGTAAAGCGGCTGAAAATTGCAAAACAGCTCCTAATAATCGGATTTTTTTTTGTTCACTTTTATCAAACCACCCTTCATATGGGGCTAAATGTTGTTTAAATAACATTTTTGATTTGTATGAAGCAATAAGTGCTAATCTAACTCGATCTTTATGCATCATACCATCAATTGTTTTATTCGCTAGTAAATAAAACGTATGTAAGCGGCTCGCTTCTTCATCAATGTACTTCCCTATATTAAATACTTTCGCCGCTTGATGGAATATTTCCCAGTCTTTTTCCGACATAGAAATAAGTCCTGCTCCTTCAAGTTGTTTACAAATCAATGTTCCTTGTTTAATAAGTTGAATTACAAATTCCATATCCATTTCGTATTCATATGATAATAAATATAAACTTTCTTCTACTACGTTCGGATAGTACGAAATCCCCAAATCTTTCGTTAATTCTTCATAAAAAACACCTTCTCTTAATCCTTTTTTACTCAATACAAATGCCGGTGCCTCTATCACGTTTACAAGCATATGAAAGACTTCGACCGCTGGAATAATTGTATCTGCTCGATCTTTTGCTAACCCTTCCAATTTTTGTAGTTCTATGAACGACAATTCTTTTAATTCATCTTTTACATTTTTAATATCTTCTTCTTTCATTTTGTATAAATGTAATCCAGCTATAGGATAACAAATTAAATTTTGATGAATTTTCACCATGTTCCTCGCACTACCCCCAATTGCGATAAGAGGCAATTTTTTAGCTATTAACCACGGCAGCGTTTGAAATTGATACCATAAATACCTCTTAAGCTCATCTAACTCTTCAGTAGTAGGAATATCACCTTGAATAAATTGTTGCTTTAAAGAAAGTGCTCCAAAAGGAAAGCTATGATATTCTAAAATTTCTCTATTTCGGAAGTATGTAACTTCTGTACTCCCCCCACCAATATCAACTGTAATTCCTTCTGAAAATGAAGTAGAATTCATAACTGCTAAATAACCGTAACGCGCTTCTTCATATTCTGATAAAACTCTAAGAGTAAAATCTGTTTGCCCTTCAACAAGTTTTTTAATTTCATCTTGATTTTCAGCCTGTCTAATTGTTGCCGTTGCAACACAAAGTACATGATGTAACTTATGGAATCGTGTACTTTCTTGAAATTGAAATAATGTTTGTAATAATACTTCTATTCCTTCTTCACTTAATACACCATTTACTAAATAATTTCTTAACCTAGCGACCACTTTCGTATTTTCAATCTCTTTATAAAAACCCCCGCTTTGTTTTTCATAAATAACTAAACGCATTGTATTAGAACCAATGTCTATAATGGCATATTGTAGTTTTAATATTTCTTTCAAACTTCTCACTCTTTCATTATCAAATTTCTGAAACATATTCTATCACTATTATACAAAATAGTTGTTTTTTATAACAATATTGCTTTAATATTGAAAATATATACAATTACTTTTTGCATATAATAAAAACCCATTTTATTTATGCTATAATAAGGAAAACTTGAAAGGAGATTCAATATGAAACCTTCACAACCACAATCTCAATTACATAATCAACATTCTATTAATAGACTAGCTCAATCTATTTTCGTTGTGAATCGTCATGCTAAAGCTGCAACTAATCCTAAGTACTTATATTGGTTAAAAAAGACTGCTTTAGAACGCTTAATTACTGAAAAAAAGGCTATCAAAGAAGGATTACATTTTTCTAGAAATCCACGTTTTAGTCAACAACAATCCGATGTTCTTATACGTTTAGGTGATTATTTTTTCCATATCCCTCCTACGAAAGATGATTTTCGCACCCTACCACATCTTGGTCACCTTGAATCCTCCTATCGAAATCCGAAAACAACCTTATCTTTAACAATAGCAAAAAAAACACTTCAAGATTATATTGGTCCTGAAGCATTAAAACAAGAAAAAAAATTAAGCGAACCAGTTCCATGGTATAGCCGTACCTATACAAAAAAATAAAACAGTTTGGCCCATATTAGGCCAAACTGTTTTATTTTTTATCTTCCTTAATTTTAATATTCGCTTGTTTATAGAATGCAACTTTTTCTGTATTATATGATTTCGTATATTCATTAAACTTATCTTTTTCTGTCTCAATATCTTTATATGCTTGGTTTACTAACTTTACTTTCTCGCTAATATCTTTTAATTTTGTACCTTTATCTTGTAGCATTGTATATAATTCTTTTTCTTGCTTTAAAGATTTATTATAGCTATCGTACATCTTTTGGAATGAATCATGTCGTTTCTCATAAGTACTCTTTACTTTATCCGCCTGGTCTTTTAATTTATTATCTTCAATTTTCTTTACATGCTTATCAGCTGACTTCACTTCTTCTTGCGCTTTATTTAACGCCTCTTTTTCTTTAATAAGAACTTTTTCTCGTTCAGCTGTATTTTTCACTGCTTGATCAAGCTTATCCTTAACAGCCTGATTATTATCTTTTCCTTCTTGGACAATTTGATTATATAATACTTGCCCCTCTTTCTCTAATGACTCTAATTTTTTCGCATCTTCAAACATTGTTTTTTCTTGCTTGGCAGCATTTTCAAATGCAACATATAGCTCCTCTTCTGGTTTTGGGCCGAAACAACCAGCTAGTAAAGTCATTGATAATGCAGTTACAATTGCTAATTTACTATATTTCAACATCTTTTTCCTCCTACTTATATACGATTATCGTGTAAAAAGCTATGAAAATTATATATCCTTCTATAAACTCCGCACTCGCACCTTTTTACGAAAATCATTGATATTATTTATAATGCTTGTACAAATTGTATTACTTGAAATCACATTTTACATTTTTGAACTAAATAGCAGTTTCGTATCCATCTTTACATATACTTTTACTTGGCACTTTTTAAAACCTGTTCATACTATGTATTACATAAAAGTACAACGGAATTCATCACAGCCATAATAATTTGAAGAACAACAGTAATAATTCACCTGATAAAAGATATTCGTTGTTCTCTCACATCTATCATTCCCTTTCCCGCTTTCTATCAAATAATCTCTTTGTTCATTTTACACAGTACAAACGCTACCTTGCAACAAGTTACAATTATTCTTGTCATTCCCTAAAAAGGAAAAGTGTAGAGCATGCTTTCCTCTACACTTTTAAAATGAAACACATTGTGCAAAATGCATTGACACATCCATCATAATTATATGCTTATTCCATATATTTTTAAAGACTTTTATTACAAAAAAAGTTCTTTTTGTAATAAAAGTCAAAAAAATGTTACATTCAAAACTTCTTCATATCATATTTCTTTAAATCAAAGTTTTACTTATTTCCTTACAAATTCCTATGCTGGTACAATTGATTTTGTGCCTTTCTTAACAATTCTTCAAAAGTTTTTCCTTCTACTGGATAACTAGCAGCTCCAAATAATAGAGTCATACTTAACAAGCCATTTTCTATTTCACTTTCAATATTTTTCATTAATCGGTTTGTTATTGTCGATTTTTCATGTCCGTTATCAACCGCCACAACAACATACTTATTTTCATTCCACTTAGTAACGACATCCCCTTTACGAATTGTCTTTACAATCGTACTCTCTAATTTTTGTACTAACACCTCCAATTTTTTTTCGTGCACTGTTTCTTTTAGTTCTTTCCATTCTTTCACAGAAAGAATGTACACTGTAATATTATGAGAATCCCGTTCTGATAAAGCAGCTACTTTCTCAAAGAAATCAACTACAAAATCATTACTCGCCATTCCCCCTACTTCCGTATCCATACGCCCACTCGCTCTTTTATCATACCAATGTCCAAAATAATAGCTGAGTATCATTTGCAATATATAAATAATAAAGACGGTATAAAATGATCGCGAATCCAGTTTTGTAATTACATCCTGAAGCGCAATCCATTCTGTAACTGCCACTGTATTCCCGAGTAATAACCCACTAATTTTCCCTTTATGTTTCATATTTCTCCTCCTTTCTATACCAATATATGTTTCTATAACAATTATGTTTTCCTACAAAATAAAAAATGTACATGTTCAATGTACATTTCCGCTTAAGCTTGTCTACCATTTCTATTCTATTTCATATATATACTATATATCGTTTTAGAAAGAGGTGACCTATATGCTACAAAAAGAAAATCTATCAGATATTATACGTTTACTAGCAGGTTTTCTGTTATCGTTAAAATTACTATTTAATTCTTTCGGAGTGAACTTTATTACAAACGATCAAATTGATGCTATTGTAAATGTTGCTTCCTTTCTTTTCATTCTATATTTTGGTTATAAAAATAATTATGTAGGAAAAAAAGGAATCGAGCAAAAAAAAGTACTCAAAAAACACAACCTCCATTAAAAAAAGGAACCTTTCGTACAGGTTCCTTTTTATCATTGCCGCACAACAACTTCATTTGTTTGCAGTGGACCATATGATACTTCTTTATATTGAAATGTATATGTAGCCTGAAATAATGCATTTTTGAGTGCTTTATCTTTATTTGCTTTTATTTTACAAATTAGTTCTACCTTCTCATTCGGTAATAAATTATCGATTCGCCACCTTACAAGCTGGAACAGGAACTCACTCATCCCCTTATCAGCCTTTAATGAGTTTGGAATATATGCAAAATAATCTCGAATCATATGACTTACTACAACTCGTGAAATCATTTCCATTCCTTTATTTTCAACTTCAATTCGAATAATAAGTATGTCATTTACATCATAGGTCAGTTCATATGAAAATTTTTCTTTATACATACTACGGATTTGCAATGTGACTGCTACATTCGGTGCTTCCGTGTCCTTTTTAGAACCATCCATCCACAAAACCGGCTGTAACGGTATAGAATACCTTCCTTGATCCGAAATTCGTTTCCATATTTTCATAATAATATTCACCCCATTTCAAATGCATCATATCCATACGACCTTATTCTGCCTCTCTACACAATATTAATAAAGCTTGTTACAAACGATATATAGTTATTACTCTTCCTTTTATCCTATTCGACAATATAAAGAAAAAACCATTTTCCCTCTGTTAACAGAAGGTATTCTTACTGAAATATTTTTTTACAATTTCCTTCATTGACTTTATACCAATACTAAGTATTACTCACTCTTTCTCTGTCCATACAACAGAATATTTTGACGGAAGAAAAAGTTTGCCTTTTAGTCAAATTTGACTATAATATTCTTTATGGCTTTGTCAGTGCACTTGTGTGAATTGATTTGAAAGAACTATACTTTAAATTTTTATGCGCTGCACTCGAAAGTTAATATTGTTTACTTATTATTAAAGGAGGGTTATATTTGGAATCTCAATTATCAAAAAAAGACTCCAACAATACAAAATTTGTTGTTGCTGGTTTACTACTTGGTATTCTAATGGCAGCAATGGATAACACAATAGTCGCAACTGCAATGGCAACAATCGTTGGAGACTTAGGAGGGTTCGACAAATTCGTTTGGGTCACATCTGCATATATGGTAGCAACCATGGCCGGTATGCCTATTTTCGGTAAGCTATCTGATATGTACGGACGGAAACGCTTTTATATTGGCGGATTAATTCTCTTCTTATTTGGTTCTGCACTTTGCGGGACAGCATCAAGTATTGAACAACTAAGTATTTATAGAGCCATTCAAGGAATTGGTGGCGGCGCTCTTATGCCTATCGCATTTACCATTATGTATGATATATTCCCGCCTGAAAAGCGCGGAAAAATGACCGGACTATTTGGTGCTGTTTTCGGAACATCTAGTGTTTTCGGACCTTTATTAGGTGCTTACATTACAGATTATATAAGTTGGCACTGGGTCTTCTATATTAATATTCCATTAGGACTTATTTCTTTCTTCTTCATTACTAAATACTATAACGAGTCTCTAGAATATCGAAAACAAAAAATTGACTGGGCTGGTGCCATTACACTTGTCATTAGTATCATTTGCTTAATGTTTGCCCTAGAACTTGGCGGTAAGGAATATGCATGGGACTCTAATGTGATTATTGGTTTATTTTCAACTGTTATTATTATGCTTATTATTTTCTTCTTCGTAGAAAGAAACGCAACCGAGCCTATTATTTCTTTCCATTTATTTAAAAAACCTTTATTTGCAGCTAGCCAAGGTGTTGCCTTTTTCTATGGCGCAGCTTTTATCATCTGTACAGTTTATATTCCAATCTTCGTTCAAGGTGTTCTCGGTGGTTCAGCCTCAAATGCTGGATTAATTTTGACACCTATGATGGTAGGATCTGTAATTGGAAGTCAAACTGGTGGACAGTTAGCTTCACGAACAAGTTATCGTAACATCATGATAGTATCTGGAGTTTTCTTCGTTCTTGGTATTTATTTACTAAGTACTTTAACAATGGAAACACCTCGTACACTCGTAACTATGTTTATGGTGCTTGCTGGACTTGGAGTTGGATTCTCCTTCTCAGTTTTAAGTATGGCATCTATCCACAAACTAGAAATGAGAGATCGCGGTTCTGCTACATCCACGAACTCATTCTTCCGTTCACTTGGAATGACCCTTGGCGTCACGATTTTCGGTACGATTCAAAATCATGTTTTCACTGATAAATTAAAAGCAGTCTTCCCTCCTGAACTAGAAAAAATGGCTCCTAAAGGTGGAGACACAAGCTTTTTATTATCACCAAATGCTACTGAAAAGCTACCTCCTGAAGTACTGATCGGAATTAAAGAGGCTCTTGCAACATCTATTGCTAATACATTTTTCTGGGCACTTATCCCAGCTACGCTAAGTATAATTTGTATTTTACTTATGGGAAATGAACGTCTTTTCACAGGACCAAAAACAAAGCAAAAACAAAAACAAGTAAGCTAATATAGAAAAACGAAACGGTATATCCCTTTATGAAAGAGGATATACCGTTTATAATATATAAAGTTTCTATATACAGGAGTTGAGGCAGCATGAGCATGAAGTTAGTCATTCTCGGCTTGTTACTCGAAGGAGATAAACACCCATATGAAGTTCAACATATAATGAAAGAACGACAAATGGATTGTTATATTAAATATGCCAAAGGATCGCTATACTATGCCTTCGAGCAATTAGAAAAACAAGGTGCGATTAGCGTTACCAATATTGTTCGAGATACGAATAGACCAGATAAAACAATCTTCCATATAACAGGGGACGGAAAAACCCTTTTCCATACTTTATTATTAAAACAATTTGAAGCGAAAAGCCAAATATATAAACCTATTTATTCAGCGCTCTCTTTCGCTCACTTTAGCGACGAACAAGCACTAGTTCCTATTTTGGAAAAAAAGAGAGATGATACAATGCTATATTTACATACAATGCAAACGATATACGATCATAATAAACAACTAGTTCCTCGTGCTCAACTATATATTCTACAAAGCGTCATTGAGCATATTAATGTTGAATTACGTTGGCTAAACACACTCTTACAAGATGCAACTGCAGGTCGTCTTTCAGAAATAGGTGTAGATAATGATTAAGTTTTTCTAAAAGAGGTGCCTCCTCTTTTAGAAAAACTTAACACTATAATTATTCCTCGCAACTCAAAACACCCTCATTTTAATAATAAATAACTATTAAAAATCCTTAATTTTCTGAATGGATAGGAATAAAAAAACTTTAGAATTTTCTTATTTTAAAACAGTGGACAAAATTCCGAAAATTGTGTTAGAATTTGTTTCAATATCATATCGCTTGTTAAATTCCTTTCAAAAGGAAAATAGGTACACGAATATTTCACTTCGTGTTTAAAAGGGAAGTTTGGTGAAACTCCAACACGGTCCCGCCACTGTAAATGCTGAGATTTCTTTTTTGTGCCACTGTGAAAACGGGAAGGTGAAAGGAATTATATGAAGCATAAGTCAGGAGACCTGCCTATTTTAACAACACTGATAGACTCACGGATGATGATGAGGTGTTAAGAACAAAAAGGAAGGCTTATTTTTCTATGCCTTTATGCTTTTTGTTATAGGTATTTCCGAGTAAACGGAAATGCTTACTTTCAATTAGGGAGGAATTTAAAATGGCAATTCAAACAAGTAACTTAGGTTATCCACGTATCGGACTACAACGAGAGTGGAAAAAAACATTGGAAGCTTTTTGGTCCAATAAAATTGATGAAGAACAATTTTTAACGACAATGAAAGAAATTCGCCTTCAACACGTCAAAGTACAGCAAGAAAAAGGAATTGAATTAATTCCAGTTGGCGATTTTACATATTATGATCACGTTCTGGATACGGCCTACATGTTAGGATTCATCCCGTCACGTTTTTCAGAGTTTACCTCTTACCTTGATGTATATTTTGCAATGGCACGCGGCTCTAAAGATCACGTTGCTTCTGAAATGACAAAATGGTTTAACACAAACTATCATTACATTGTTCCTGAATATGAAGAAGGATTACAAATCTCTTTAAAAGACAATCGTCCTCTTCGTTTATATGAAGAAGCGAAAAAAGAGTTAGGCGTTGATGGAAAACCAGTTATTTTAGGCCCTTATACATTCCTAAAACTAGCAAAAGGTTATAACGAAGAGCAATTTGCCACTATTTTAAAAGAGCTAGTTGCACCTTATGTACAATTATTCTCTGAATTACACGCAGCTGGAGCACAAATTATTCAAGTTGACGAACCAATCTTCGCATCTTTAACAAAAGATGAAATTAATCAAGCGAAAGAACTTTACGAAGCTATTCATAAAGAAGTTCCGAATGCTAATCTTCTTCTACAAACATATTTTGATAGTGTAGAAGAGAACTATGAAGAAATTATTACATTCCCTGTTTCTGGTATTGGATTAGACTTTGTTCATGGCAAAGAAGGTAATGTAAATGCTATTTCAAAATATGGATTCCCAGCTGATAAAATTTTAGCTATCGGTTGTATAGATGGCCGTAACATTTGGAGAGCTGATCTTGATGATGTACTTTCTTTATTTACAACATTACAAAATCAAATCACAGCAAAAGGTTTAATTGTTCAACCTTCTTGTAGCTTATTGCATACTCCAATTGATAAAACGGAAGAAACACACTTAGCAACTGAATTATTTGATGCACTTGCATTTGCTAATCAAAAATTAGAAGAATTAGTCCTTATCCATTCTGCTCTTACTAAAGGTGTAGAAAGCATCAGTAGCGATTTGACAACATATCGTAATGCACATAATGCAATCCGCTCATCAGCTGCACGTAATCGTGAAGATGTAAAAGTGGCACGTACATCACTTAAAGAAGATGATTTCTCACGTCCTCTTCCATTTGAAAAACGATATGAACTACAGCAAGTAGCTTTACAATTACCGTTGTTACCAACAACAACTATCGGTAGCTTCCCGCAAACATCTGAAGTTCGTCAAACACGTAAACAGTGGCGTAACGGCGACATTACAAATGAGCAATATAATCAATTCATTGAAAAAGAAACTGCAAAGTGGATTCGTTACCAAGAAGATATTGGTCTTGATGTACTAGTACATGGTGAATTCGAAAGAACTGACATGGTGGAGTATTTTGGAGAAAGACTTGCTGGTTTCTCCTTTACTAAAAACGGATGGGTACAATCATACGGTTCTCGCTGCGTAAAGCCACCTGTTATTTATGGTGATGTTGCCTTTATAAGTGGAATGACTATTAAAGAAACTGTATATGCACAAAGCTTAACAGAGAAAGTAGTAAAAGGTATGCTAACTGGACCTGTCACTATTTTAAATTGGTCATTCGTTCGAAACGATATTGCAAGAAAAGAAGTTTCATATCAAATTGCATTAGCACTTCGTCATGAAATTGAATTACTTGAATCTTCCGGAATTAGAGTGATCCAAGTCGATGAGCCTGCACTTCGTGAAGGTATGCCGTTAAAAGAAAAAGATTGGGATACATATATTACATGGGCAGTTCAATCATTCCTTTTAGCAACATCTTCTGTAGAAAATGAAACACAAATTCATACTCATATGTGTTACAGTAACTTCGAAGATATTGTAGATGCAATTCGCGCGTTAGATGCAGATGTTATTTCTATCGAAACATCAAGAAGCCATGGAGAATTTATTAATACATTAAAACATACAACATATGAAAAAGGAATTGGTCTAGGTGTATATGATATTCATAGCCCACGTGTCCCAAGTAAAGATGAAATGTTCACAATCGTAGAACAATCTTTACAAGTATGTGACCCTAAATATTTCTGGATTAATCCAGACTGTGGCTTAAAAACACGAAGAACTGAGGAAGTTATACCTGCTTTAGAGCACATGGTTCAGGCAGCAAAAGACGCTCGTTCTCTCCTAAAAACAAACGCATAATAAAAAACGTGTCATCCTTCAAAAAGGATGACACGTTTTTTTTATTCTACACTCTCAAAATAGAAGTCGTATTGTACTTTATACAATTCATCGTCTGTTGGCTCTTCAAGAGGAGTTGCCTGCAAGACTACCATATATTCCCCGTTCGGAATAGGAATATGAAATTTATTAGAAAGAATACTTGTTATATATACTTCTTCATTCTTCACTGTGAAAGGAACTGATATCGTTCTAACCACTTCTTCTTTCTCAATATGATTTCCGCAAGTAACTTCCACTTCACAAGTATAGTCAGAGATTGCCTCAAAAATAATAGCTCCATCCACCTCAGCATAGCCTCTTTCAAAATCTTCAGGAGTCCAATCTACATAAGGCTGCTGACCATCATAGTTCATTATCATTAATTGCGAATATGAAATTGTTAATTCCATAACTATCCTTCTCCTCCACTATGAAATGTATGCCAATTACTATTTCACTTCAAATTTCACACGCGTACCATCTGGATATTTGTCTAGCTTATTCCCTACCCAAGAACCTGCACCGCGGTTATCTGCTGGACTTATATATTCAATATGAGCTCCTTTTCCGCCTTCCTTACACATCGCCATCGGCCATTCATCACGATCATAACCTTTCTTCGTCGGATATGGCGCTAACGATAATTTCCTTCTATCCGCTGCACCATTACGATCAATTGTACACATTTCTGAATGCCCATCTTTTATAGCATCTGTTATATGTTTCCCGGTCTCTGGATATCGTTCTTTCGGGAACTCTAGAATTTGATCATACGTAGTTGTTTTTTTAGTACTTGTCTCCTCTGGCACAAGTACTTCATATACCGCTACCAAAAGAGAAAGAATTGCAATAATTGAAATGATAATACCTTTAAATTGCTTCATGTGTACCTCCGTGTTCCTACCAATTTCTTTTCCTCAGTTATTATAACAAACTTCTTCTATGTATGTTTTCAGACATTATTTTTGCTCTTCCTCTCCATTCCGTCAAAAACATTCATTTTTCCTCATCTTTTCACTAATGCTGTAGAAAACTAATAAGCTTCCGACATTCTTTTTTAAAGGAAGTCCTCATAAAAGATTGAAATGATATATACGATACTTTTTGGGGAGGAACTATCATGGACGCTATTTATAAAACGAAAGATGTTACAAATAAAACAGGTATCCCAAAACATATAGTCCGAAAATATAGCCAACTCTTAGAGGAACACGGTTATATCATTTCAAAAACAGCTGATGCTCGTATTTATAAATTGGATGATTTAAAACTATTGAAATCTATACATGAAAGAGCTGCTACATTACAAGAAGACATTTCAGAAACAATACCTATTATTTTAAAAGAAAAAGAGGCCCCGCCTGCACCTGTTATTCAAGATAAACAAGAGATACAATCAAAAGAAGATGGACGTAACTTTGAGGAGTTCATGTTAAAACTTGAAATGCTTGCTCAATTAAATGAAGCAATTATTCATCAAAACTCTACTCTCATTACACAAAATCGTTTAAAAGACGAGAAATTAGATGAACTAATGCAACAAGTTTATGTAAAAGAAGGCTCTCAGGAAAAAATGTTACAAGAGCTAGTTGTTCATGCCGCCCAAACAGATGCACTCCAAAAAGAAAAGATGGACTTATTAATGAATCATATGTATAAGCGAGAATCCAAACAAGAAGAAAAAATGAATAAACTTGTCAATCAAATTTACAATAAAGACAGCAACCGTGATGCACAACTTATGCAAGTTATTCGCGAAATTCAAGAAACAAAAAGATTAGTCGCCGCCTCAAAAGAGCAAAGCTTCTTTCAATCATTTAAAAGTTTATTCGTTCGAACAAAACAAGAAAAAATAAATGAATGAAATTTCGTATATTTTTCTAATTCACAATAAAATAAAAAGTTACCTTCTACCGGTAACTTTTATTCCTTATATCGTACAGCTGGCAATATAATAATAGCTTCAGTTCCTTTTCCGCTTTCACTTTTATATTCCAATGTACCATTATGCGCTTGTAAAATACTAAATGTTACCATAAGACCTAAACCTGTTCCTTTTTCTTTTAAAGAATAATATGGTTGTCCAAGCCTTACTAACTGTTCTTTTGTCATTCCAACACCACTATCTTTAACTCTTATTATTATCATTTCATCTTTTTGAATAGCTGTTACTTTTAAGTACCCTTTGTTTCCTTGAATTGCTTCAATACCGTTTTTAACAACATTCATAATAGCTTGCTTCAATTTCGTCTTATCGCCGATAGTATAAAGGCTCTCAGAAATCTCAACTTGCAAATAAACGCCCTGCATCGCTGCAAATGATGACATAAGAGTTGTCATTTCAATTAATTGTGCTGATAAACAAATATGTTCTTTTTTTTCAATTTGAGGCCTTGCTAAATTTAAATAATCTGAAATAATCTGTTCAGCACGATCCAGTTCAGCTAATACGAGACGCATATAATCTTTGTTTTTTACGTCTTCCGTACTCTCTAGCAATTGAATAAACCCTCGTACAACAGTGAGAGGGTTTCGAACTTCATGTGCAACACTTGCAGCTAACTCACTTACAATATTAAGTTTTTCTGATTTTTGCATTTCTGTACGCAATAATGCATTTTCATTTAAATACTCAGTCAAATACACTTGAAATACCATTGTCATAACCATAATAAGTGATGCAAATATATACCCACTATATAGATTAGATATGTACGGTGTAAAACCTGTTTCTAAAAGGACATTCAACATCCCGACTACTAATGAAACAAGAACATAAAATGATGCAATCATAAAAGCTGATATTAGCTTCTTATCCCTTGAAAAAAGAGACCATTTCTTTGACAAAAACAATGGAATTATCGAAAGAAATATAACTTCTACGATAGGCAACCAACTGAGCCCCTTAAGAATCCATTCATGTGCAACAAAAATAATGGCAGGGATGAGCCCAACAATCCCACCATATAAAAAACCACTAACAATTGGGATTGGATGAAAATTGTATCCGCAAACGGTACCAAAACAAATAGAGTATGTCATGGAGAGAACAAGTGTAACGCTAGATAAAAACATAATAAAGTAGCGATTAGGCTTCGGAAGCATTTCTTGATAACGATTTAAACGAATCGCTTCATATAAAAATAATGGTAAAATAATGATGGCAATTTGGATCATTAAATCACGAATCAGCTCCATAGCCTCTCATCCCCTATATGTATTTTGATATGATTATATCATTTTATAGGTCTATTTGTTTTAAAATTTTGATTTTTCTTAACATTTTTGTTAATTATTTGTTAACAACTAATAATAAATGTTACAAATTTCCGAAATGATTGTAAACCCTGTACCAAATTTCCTTCGTGCAGTATACAATGAATACGGATTACAAAGAAAATAAAAAACACTTCACTAGACGGACAACTATCGCAAAATACAGCATATAATCCATACTATCTATGTTTACAAATAAGTGATCATTACTTTAGTAGGAGGAAGATAAATATGGCGGGTACTACGCTTGTTTTAAAAGAAGAAAATTTGGTTGTGCTAGAAAACGTTGAAAAATCAGTATACGAAGAATTGCAACATAAAGCAGGGGACGAAGACTGTACATATGCTGTAAATGAATCCGTTGTCCATCTTGGCAAAGTATCTTCCGTACTTTGGAACGAAGATGAAATAGATTGGGAATATGGTTATTAAAAAGTCGCTTGCAGCGGCTTTTTTTGTGTTTATGCTTAAACAAATGGAGTGAAACTTTAATTAACTCACACAGCTTATACTCTTATGGACATTTGAATCCTCACATAATTTCTTACTTCCACTGAATTTTAAGCTACGATTCTTATCTTTCACAAATAGCAGGGGAAATTTTATAAAAAAAGCGTAATAGTTAAAAATATGATAAAATGAACTTAATTTTCAAACGGAAGAAAGGGAGATACAATGGAACAATTCATTAATCCTAGAGTGAAGGACATCCAAATTTCTGGAATCCGTCAATTCTCTAACATGATTCAAAACTATGATAATCTCATCTCTTTAACAATTGGGCAACCCGACTTCCCTACACCTTCTTTAGTAAAAGAAGCTGCTAAACGGGCCATTACAGAAAATTATACAAGCTATACACACAACGCTGGTTTATTAGAATTACGCGAGGCGGCTTGTAACTTTGTAAAAGATAATTACGATTTACACTATTCACCTGAAAACGAAGCCATTGTTACAATCGGCGCTAGTGAAGCGATTGATGTTGCATTCCGAACTATTTTAGAACCAGGAACGGAAGTAATTTTACCTGTTCCTATTTATCCTGGTTACGAGCCGATTATTCGACTATGCGGTGCAACTCCTATTTTTATAGATGTTCGTGAAACTGGATTTCGTTTAACAGCTGAAGCTCTGCAAAATGCAATTACAGAACGAACAAGATGCGTCGTTTTACCGTATCCTTCTAATCCAACTGGTGTTACCTTATCAAAAGAAGAATTGGAAGATATTGTATCTATCTTAAAAGATAAAAATATTTTCGTTCTTTCCGATGAAATTTATAGCGAACTTGTATATGAAGACAAACACACATCTATCGCTCATTTCCCAGAAATGCGTGATAAGACTATTGTCATTAACGGCTTATCAAAATCACATTCTATGACTGGCTGGCGTATCGGACTTTTATTTGCCCCAAGTTATTTAGCAAAACACATTTTAAAAGTTCATCAATACAATGTTACATGCGCTACTTCAATTGCTCAATATGCTGCAATCGAAGCTTTAACAGCTGCTAAAGATGCACCGAAGATGATGCGCTATCAATACAAAAAACGCCGTGATTACGTGTATAATAGACTCATTCAAATGGGTTTAACGGTTGAGAAGCCCACAGGTGCATTTTATTTATTCCCATATGTTGGACATTTAACATCTTCATCATTTGATTTTGCACTTGATCTTGTAAAAGAAGCTGGGCTAGCCCTTGTTCCTGGAACAGCATTTTCTGAATATGGTGAAGGTTATCTTCGTCTTTCCTATGCTTATAGTATCGAAACTTTAAAAGAAGGCTGTGACCGTTTAGAAGCCTTTCTAAAGCAAAAAGCTAAGAGTTAAACTCTTAGCTTTTTGTTGCATACTGATCACAAGTTTGACGCTTCAATAATTTATGTGGAATGATAATACATTTTGCAGTAGACTCCGAATGCTCCACCTTATCAACTAAAGCTTTCGCCGCTTCATACCCTAATTGATAAATATTCACATCAACTGTCGAAAGTGGTGGACTAGCAATTTCTGATAATAAAGCATTGTTAAAGCTTACAATCGAAACATCTTTCGGTACAACAAATCCTTTTTTAGAAAGCGCACTTAACACGCCAAGTCCAATTAAATCATCCGTTGCCATAATTGCCGTCGGTGGTTGCTTTAGTCCCATTAATTCCTCAACAGCCTGTTGACCACTCTCTCTTGAAAAATCAAAGTGTAAAATATACTCTTTCGGTAATAGAATATCTGCTAGTTTTAAAGCATCACTCATCCCCGCCAAACGATCTCTCGTTACAAGTAAATCTGATCCACCGCCGATGAACGCGATTTGTTTATGACCTAATGAAATCAAATATTCAGCTACTTCTCTTGCTGCTGTATAATTGTCATTATCTACATATGTAATTTCATCTTTTCGATCATATGGCTTTCCTATTAAAACAAACGGGAAATTTTGTTCATGCAAATATTGAATAATCCGATCGTTCTCTCTTGAATATAAAAGAATAATGCCACCAATTTGACGCCCTTGTACCATCTTTATAACACCATTAAAAATTTCTTCTTCCGTTTCACCTGTCGACATATAGAGCGCATACCCTTCCATGTGTGCGAATGAGCTTATTCCTCTTATAACTTCTGGGAAAAACGGATTTTGAAAAGCTTTACTTGCAGAGCTCGGCATAACGAGCCCAAGCGTTTTTGTTGTCTGGTTCGCAAGGTTTCTTGCATTTAAATTTGGATGATAGCCTAGTTCACTCATTACTTTTCGAACACGGCGCTTTGTCTTTTCACTTATACTTGGATTATCAGCAATTACACGGGAAACCGTCGATGGTGCAACATTTGCTTTCTTCGCCACATCTTTAATTGTAACTGTCATAAAAATCCCCTCCTCTCACTTCTCTGCCATTTTTCATATATTTTATCTTGCACTCATTGCAAGTCATAGGAGAAGTCATAAACTTTCATTTATTTATTCTATCTTGCAAAACCTATCATATTCTCCCTCTCCATGTATTGTAAGGGATATAGCTCTTTTTTCCTATACTATAATATACTATTTATTTCACTTCTTTTCACATTTAATGTCAAATCTCTTTTCATCTCCCTACAAATTTTTTATAGGGAGATGAAAAGAGAAATGGGACGTAATGTCCCATTTTCATCCTTTCGTACCTCCAGCTGTTAAACCGGAAACAAAATATTTTTGCAGCGATAAGAATAAAATAGAAATCGGAATTGCAATTAATACTGAGCCAGCTGCAAATGTCGTAAATTCATTACCAAATTTTTTCGCTACCATTTCATATAGTCCAACTGCTAAAGTATAATTTTCCGGCGTGCGCAAAATAATACTCGCTAAAATGAAATCTGTAAATGGACCGATGAAAGTGAATAAAGCTACAACCGCTACGATTGGTTTTGCAAGCGGCATAATGATTTGCCAGAAAATACGAAAATGCCCTGCTCCATCCATTCGAGCTGATTCATCCAACTCTTTCGGAATCGTATCAAAATACCCTTTCATAAGCCAAGTATTCATCGGAATTGCTCCGCCCACATAAATTAAAATTAATGCAAGATGTGTATCAAGTAATCCTGTTAACTGAGCTAATATATATAGTGCGATTAACGCTGCAAAGTTCGGAATCATTTGTAGAATTAAAAATGTTAATAAACCATTCTTTCTTCCAACAAAACGATATCTCGAAAATGCATAAGCAGTAAAGCTAATGGCTAGCACAGAGAAAATCATCGTCATTACGCTAACTTTTAAAGTATTTTTATACCAAAGTAAGTAATTACTTGAATCGAGATCAAGTAGCTTGCGATAATGATCTAACGTGGCATTTTTCGGAATAATACTTGACCCAGATAAACTATCCCCTGGATTAAACGATGAGCCAATTATCCATAATAATGGATAGAAAATAATCGCACACATTATGAAGATAACTAAATAACTTAATGAAAGACGTAACATCTTTTGTCGTTTAATATTCATTTACATCATATCCTCTTCTTGGAATGATTTTGTTCTCTTAAATTGCCATAACGCAACTGTAATAACGATTAACGATAAAATCATTGTAAGAGCTGCTGCTTTTCCGTACTGAGCCGAAGTCATCGTTAACTTATAAATCCATGAAATTAAAATATCCGTTCCACCTGCATTTTGTCCAGACACAGCAGGTCCCCCGCTATTAAATAGATAAATAATACTAAAATTATTAAAGTTAAACGTATATTGCGTAATTAATATTGGCGCTGTTGCATATAAAACAAGTGGCAATGTAATTTTGCGGAACTGTTGCCAAGCTGTTGCTCCATCTACTGTAGCCGCTTCATATAATTCTCCTGGAATCGATTGCAATATACCTGTTGTCATTGCAAAGACGAACGGGAAACCAAGCCACGTTTGAATCATAATTAAAGCAATCTTCGCCCAAAATGGGTCTGTCATCCAAGCAATCTTTTCAATCCCGAATAAAGCTAATACTTGGTTATTAATTGCTCCAAATGTTTCATTAAACATACCGGCAAATACAAGAATAGATACGAATGCTGGAACAGCCCACGGTAAAATAAAGATTGTTCGAATAATTGCCTTACCTTTAATACCAGGCTGATTTACGATAATCGCTAAAAAAATACCAAGTGCAACTTGTAATGTTGTTGCAACAAACGTCCAAATGACAGTCCAAGAAAATACACTTAAAAATGTATCTCTCCACATTGGTAATGTGAAAATATCAATAAAGTTTTTAAAGCCCACCCAATCTACTAATTTAGCTGGAGGGGAGTGATATAAATCATAGTTTGTAAATCCAATTAAGATAACAAAAATGATTGGAAATACGACAACAAAGATAAGTAATAGAAACCCTGGTGAAACCATTAAATACGGAAAACCTTGATCTAATAAATTGCGATATTGCTCTTTTACTGAGTTTAATGGTGTCCCTATATCGCGTTTTTTCCCATTTTGGTATGCATCATATAAGTTAAATGCATATACCCCTAGTCCAAACACGACAACAATAAGTGCCAAAATCCCTTCTACTAATAGAAAGACAGAATGGTCACGTGGAACTTCTGTACCGAGCGTTACAATTCCCCATAATCCTATATTTAACAAATCAGCAAATGCTACAATAAATGAGCCTGTTAATACTAGAAAAATAAGACCTTTTACGTATTGTTTATTATATAGTTGACCAATGCCTGGAATGATTGATAACATGGTCGCCATTTTCCTATGCTTTGAACCGTTCACATCTTTCGTTGGTTCTATAGATGTTTGCATGTTCCTTCCCCCTTTTTTCTTCCTACTTGGAAGGGAGAGAATTCGTGCCTCTCATATTTAGAGGCACGAATTTCACCTTATTTTTTATTGCTGTGGTTTGCCTCAATATTACCTTTAATTTGTTTCACTGCATTATCAAGTGCTGCTTTTGGCTCTTGTTTATTTGATACAACTAATTGAAGCGCATCTCCAGCTGGTTTCCAAACTTCTTGCATTTCTGGAATATTCGGCATCGGAATTCCATTTTCTGATTGAGTCGCAACTGCTTTTGCAGCCTCATTATCTTTAATAATTGGATCTTCCATCACTGATTTTACTGGAGGAATTTCTTTTGTTTTCTCAAATCGAATTTTCGCGTTTTCTTCATTTGTTACCCACTCAGTAAATTTTGTAGCTAAATCATTTTGTTTAGAGAAACTTGTTACATGCCATCCTTTTACCCCAACAAATGTTTTCATCGGTTGACCATTTGGTAATTTCGGCATTGGAGCAACACCATAATCAATTCCAGCCTTTTCCATCGCTTGGAATGCCCATGGACCATTCATAATAGATGCTGCTTTTCCTTCATTAAATAATCCATCTGCAGCTGAACCGCCAGATTCACCAATAATTCCTTTTGGTAATAATTTTTCTTTATACCATTTTTGAATATATTCAGCACCTTGTACTGCACCACTATTATTTAATCCAATATCTGTCGGAGTCAGTTTTCCATCTTTTTCACCAAATACATAACCGCCCATACCCTCCATAAATGCGTTAGCAAAATAGAAGTTATCTCCTAATGTTAAAAATCCGTACTTGTCATCTTTCGTAAAGTCTTTTGAGAAGTTATACAGCTCATCCATCGTTTCTGGTGCTTTTGACATTAATTTTTTATTATAAATAAAGATTGGTGTTTCAATTGCTTTTGGTAAACCGTATAGTTTTCCGTCGTATGTTTGTGCCTTTATTGATAAATCTGTAAATTTATTTTTTACCGTATCATCCACTTTCACCTCTGAAAGTAGCCCTTCTGTTACCGCATTACCAATATGATCATGTGGCAATGTTACAACATCTGGCCCTGTACCAGCCGGACCGTCGAGACGAAGTTTTTCTATTTGTTTCGTCATCTGAACCTCTTCAACTTTTACTTTCACATTATATTTCTTTTCAAAACTTTTCACTGCCGGCTCTAGACCCACACCTTTTTTCTCATCTTCCCAAACGAGAAGATCATAATCTTTCTTCTCTTTACTTGCTTCCTTTTTCCCTGAATCTTTCGGTCCACATGCAGATAACATACCGATTGACAATGCTGAAATCGTTAATAGTGATAATGCTTTCTTCATCCCAAAAAACCTCCCTAAATTGTCTATGTACCTTATAAATTGAAAACGTTTGCATTGAATGGTTTAATAGAAGCGCAAACAATATCTCAATCTATGAAAACGTTTGCGCTATTTGTCTATCATTATACATTCTTTTATTCATTTTGCAAATATTAATTTTCAAAATAATCTCCTCATACTCTTTATTCATTGACTTTACATAAAATGAATACTACTCTTATAAGCAATATTAAAGTTATGTTAAAGGAAATCGTTTGCAACATAATCTTTATTATTTCGTTTTAGGTAACAATATGTATAGAGATATTAAAGGGGGATTTTCTATATGCTTAAAGAAGCGATCTATCATAGGCCAAAAGATAATTATGCATACGCTTACAACAAAAAAACAATTCACATCCGAATACACACAAAAAGAGATGATGTTCACAGCGCCGCCCTCATCTACGGTGATCCATACGAATGGCAAGATGGGAAATGGATTACAGCGAGTACACCGATGAAAAAAACCGGATCTACTGAGTTATTTGATTATTGGTCGGTTTCAATCGAACCGACATTTAAACGCTTACGATATGGATTCGAATTAAAAAACGACGTAGACACTCTTATTTATACAGAAAGAGGATTTTTTTCTAACATTCCAAATGACGATGTCGGTAACTTTTTCTGCTTTCCATTCATTCATGCAAAAGACGTTTTCAGGGCACCATCTTGGATTAAAGACACAGTATGGTATCAAATCTTCCCGGAACGATTCGCTAACGGGGATAGCGCATTAAATCCGGTAAACACCCTTCCTTGGGGAAGTGCAGAGCCAACTGCTACTAATTTTTTCGGGGGTGATTTCGCTGGCATTCTTCAAAATCTTGATTACCTTGTGAAGCTTGGAATCTCTGGCATTTATTTCACTCCTATTTTCAAAGCTCATTCGAATCATAAATATGACACAATTGATTACATGGAAATCGATCCACAATTTGGGACGAAAGAAACTTTCAAAGAACTCGTTCAGGCGTGTCATAAACATGGTATAAAAGTAATGCTCGACGCTGTTTTTAATCATAGCGGATACTTCTTCGATAAATTTCAAGACGTGCTGAACCATGGTGAGAATTCCGCCTATAAAGATTGGTTCCATATTCATGAATTTCCAATTATAACTGAGCCGCTTCCTAATTATGATACTTTCGCATTTACACCATATATGCCTAAATTAAATACAGCACACCCAGATGTAAAAGAATATTTACTTGAAGTAGGACGTTATTGGGTAAGAGAATTTAATGTTGACGGTTGGCGCCTTGATGTCGCAAATGAAGTCGATCACAGCTTTTGGAGAGAATTCCGAAGTGAGATAAAAGCATTAAATCCTGAAGTATATATTTTAGGAGAAATTTGGCACGATGCACTCCCATGGCTACAAGGAGATCAATTTGATGCTGTCATGAGCTATCCTGTTACCAACGCTCTACTTTCTTACTTTGCTAACGAGTCCATTAATGCAAGTGAATTTATGAAACAAATTACAGATTCTCTACATTCCTACTCTATGAATGTAAATGAAGCGGCATTTCATTTATTAGACAGTCATGACACACCTAGAATTTTAGCAACATGTAATGGGGATAAAAATAAGTTAAAGTTACTCTATGTATTTCACCTTTCTTTCATCGGTTCTCCTTGTATTTATTACGGCGATGAAATCGGTATGGATGGTGGAATGGACCCGGATTGCCGCAAATGCATGATATGGGATGAAAAAGAACAAGATACTCTTTTATTTACACATATACAAACATTAATTTCATTACGGAAACAACATAAAGCATTTGGAGGAAACGGTATTTTTCAATTCATTGAGGCAAATGATGAACATAATTATATTTCTTATACAAAAACATATGAAGATGAGACTATCTTTTTCGTTTTAAATCCTACTAACAGTGAAGTTACAACTTCACTCCCTCTTCATATTACTCGGAAGAAAATAATTAACATTTATACAAACGAAGAATTTTCAGCGGAAGCAAGTGTATTACAAGTTACACTTCCACCGTACGGATTCTCTATTTTAAAATGGTAATAGAAAAAGCCTCATGCCAGGGTGGCATAAGGCTTTTTCTTATTTCACTTTAAATACCATTGCTTCATACGGTCGTAATGTAATGTTTTCTATCAATACATTTTCTACATCATAATTGTGTATTAATAACTCTGCTTCACTGTAAACAATATCCTCTGGCAATTCAAATACACATTCATCTGCAGTGAAGTTTGCAATCACCAGAAGCTTTTCTTCTCCATATGTTCTTACATAAGCAAAAATAGAAGGGTTATTTTCTAGTATCAAATCATATGTTCCATACACAACTATTTCATTGTTTTTACGTAACTCAATCAATTTTTTATAGTAATAAAAAATCGATTCTTCGTCTTGGATCGCCTGTTTCACATTAATCTCTTTGTAGTTAGGGTTTACCGCAATCCAAGGCTCACCCGTTGTGAATCCAGCATGTTCTCTATCATCCCACTGCATCGGCGTTCTAGCATTATCTCGGCCCTTTATATATATAGACTGCATCACTTTATCTATATCTTCGCCGCGCTCTATAACTTTTTCTTTATACATATTTAGTGTTTCAATATCTCGGTATTCATCAATTGATTCAAATCGAACATTGGTCATTCCGATTTCTTCTCCTTGATAAATATATGGTGTCCCTTTCATCATATGAAGTACTGTCGCTAACATTTTCGCTGATTCAGTATGATAAGCTCCATCATTACCAAAACGAGATACAACGCGAGGCTGGTCATGGTTATTCCAATAAAGGCTATTCCATCCTGTTTGTTCTAATGCTTTTTGCCACTTTGTTAAATTTTGTTTCAAAGTAAGAAGTGAGCATGGTTTTACATCCCATTTCCCACCTTCTCCAGAATCTAAATCCATATGTTCAAATTGGAATACCATTTGCAGTTCTTTTCTAGCTTCCCCTGTATACAATTTAGCTTCTTCTGTCGTTACACCAGGCATTTCCCCAACCGTCATAATGTCATACTGAGACAATACGTCTTCATTCATTTCATGCAAATACTTATGAATGTTCGGACCGTTCATAAAATGTTTATGCCCTGAAACATATCCTTCTTCATCCGTTTCAACAGCTGGTAAGCCATCTTCTTTAGAAATAAAATTAATAACATCCATACGGAACCCATCAATTCCTTTTTCTAACCAAAACTTCATCATGTCATAAACATCTTGTCTTACCTTTTCATTATCCCAGTTTAAATCTGGCTGTTTTTTAGAAAACAGATGTAAATAATATTCATCTGTCATCTCATCATATTGCCATGCAGATCCACTAAATGCTGCTCCCCAGTTATTCGGCTCTTTCCCTTCTTTTCCAGGGCGCCATATATAATAGTCTCTATATTTATTATCTTTCGATTTACATGATTCAATAAACCAATTATGTTCATCTGAAGTATGATTAACAACTAGGTCCATCATAAGTTTCATATTACGTTTATGCATTTCATGTAATAGTTCATCCCAATCTTCCATTGTTCCGAACTCGTTCATAATGTTACAATAATCACTTATATCGTAACCATTATCGTCGTTTGGAGATTCATAGACTGGTGATAACCAAATTACATCAATACCTAATTCTTTTAAGTAATCTAGCTTCGCAAGAATACCACGAAGATCACCTATACCATCACCGTTGCTATCCATAAAACTACGAGGATAAATTTGATATACTACACTTTCTTTCCACCATTGTTTTCCCATTATGCTACCCCATTTCATCTATACTATTGATTCTTTTTTCTTTTTTAAGGCGCAAACGTTTTCATTATTGAATGATAACAGATTCTATCCAAATTTAAAATAGCGCTTACAATATTTATTTTCATTTTCTAATAAAACATGTGGAACTTATTATATATTCATAGGAATAATGAAAACGTTTTATTTTTTTATAGTGTTTTTATTTCTTTTTTGAATCTATTCGTTTATAATAAATTCAAAGAAAACGTTTGCATAAACTTTCTAGGGGGAAATATCATGGCAGAACTTAAATTAGAAAATATTTATAAAATATATGATAATAACGTAACAGCCGTAACAGATTTTAATTTACACATTCAAGATAAAGAATTTATCGTATTCGTTGGTCCTTCTGGCTGTGGAAAATCTACAACACTACGAATGGTAGCCGGACTTGAAGATATTTCAAAAGGAGAATTTTCAATTGATGGTAAGCTAATGAACGATGTTCCTCCAAAAGATCGAGATATCGCAATGGTCTTCCAGAACTATGCTCTTTATCCACATATGAGTGTGTATGATAATATGGCATTTGGATTAAAACTTCGAAAAATACCAAAAGATGAAATCGACCGTCGAGTGAAACATGCAGCTCAAATTTTAGGGCTTGAACAATATTTAGATAGAAAACCGAAAGCTTTATCAGGTGGACAACGCCAACGTGTTGCATTAGGTAGAGCAATTGTTCGAGACGCAAAAGTCTTCTTAATGGATGAACCATTATCAAACTTAGACGCTAAACTACGTGTTGCAATGCGATCAGAAATTTCTAAATTGCACCACCGCCTTGGCACAACGACAATTTATGTAACACATGATCAAACTGAGGCAATGACAATGGCTTCACGTCTTGTTGTTATGAAAGACGGAAAAATCCAACAAATCGGAACTCCAAAAGAAGTATATGAAACACCTGAAAATATTTTCGTTGGTGGTTTTATCGGTTCACCCGCAATGAATTTCTTCCGTGGAAAATTAACTGAAACCGATTTCGTTATAGACAATTCACTAAAGATTAAAGTGTCTGAAGGAAAAATGAAGTTATTACGCGAACAAGGGTATGTAAATAAAGAGATTGTTTTAGGTATTCGTCCAGAAGATATTCATGATGAACTATTATTTTTAGAAGCTTCACAATCTACTACTTTCACAACAAAAATTGAAGTTGCAGAGTTGTTAGGGGCTGAATCCATTATATATATGAAACTTGGAAATCAAGATTTTGCAGCACGTGTTGATGCAAGACATACTTTTTCACCTGGTGACCAAATTAAACTTGCTTTTGATATGAATAAAGCTCATTTCTTTGATAGCCAAACCGAACAACGTATTCGTTAAAAATTAAAGTTCTATTATAGAGCATACAAAAAAACCGTCCACATATATACTGAGGGCGGTTTTTCATTATTATACTAGGGCTTCTATTGTATGAAATGATTGTCCTCTCGTGCTAATAATACCGAAAATCGGTAAGTCACTGAGCACCACTTCTTCTTGCTGTTTCATAAAAGATGACGTTAATTGTTTTATCTCTATCCAAACGTCATTAATACAAAGTGCATTGGAATCGTTCTCTTGTTGGTGAGAAAATATAGAATCTATTTTATATAAACCAGCATTTTGAAAAAGCATATCAATACGACTATATGCTTCCATCGCAAAACTGATAACGCGTTGCCAATCTCCTTGCTTTCCCATATCATAGGATACAAAAAGTGCCTCTCCGCCTAGATCCGTAATTTCCTCTACTGTTGCTTGTCCACTTTCTTGATCAATGTCCGTCACAATTACTTTTGCGCCTTGCTGAGCCAACAAAAGAGCTGTACTACGTCCAATACCGATGCCACCGCCAGTTACAATGGCAACTTTTCCTGCAAGCTTCATTTTCATTACCCCTTCTATAAGTCTTACCGTCATTCAGTATACTCCTTTATTAGATTAGTCTGCAAGCAGGAAAAGTTAACGCTACAAATTGTAACCGATTACTTTTTTACTCCTTCTTTTTTCTTACTATTATATTGATCAAAGATTAAGCCGATAAAAATAAGAATTCCCCAAAATATTAAGCTACCTCCAGTCATTTTAAATCCCCCTTTGTTATATAACGATATTATTTATATCCATTATACCATTATCTTAATTTTCAATCTATTTAAAACGAAGATAGGATGTTTGAATTAGCTACAACTTCTTTAAACACCCATCAATAATATGGAGGATACGATATAGGAGATATCCTCCCTATATAATTTCCATTTATCGAATTTTGCGGAAAAATAAGAGAATGATGAGATTTTTCACGAAATTTAAAATAAGACTTTTTATATACAAACAATAAAAAGTCTTATTTCATTAGTAGTACGTATAATCTAAATATTTTTTATACAAGACTCATCACTTTCGTCTTTGCAATTAAATCATGGAAGCCACAATTATCTTTACGGAATAACATCATATATACATTGCATATTAATGGAACTCCAAGTAATAATATGCTTGGTAATAATACTACCAAAAATCGTATTATTAATGTTTGTAACGTTAGTTTTTCACTTGTTAACGAGATTATTTTTGTTCTTGTTACCTTTTTACCAAGTGTAGAACCGTTCCAAAGAAAAGGTAACATAATAAAATTTATAGCCATTAATATGAAAACAAGTGTAAGGTCATATCTATAGTCACCTAAACTTATATTAAAACGATTGAAAATATCACTATAGTTTCCGGTAATAATAGCTGCTACTGCACCGTACGTAACCGAGATTAGAAACATGTCAATAAGGGCAGCACCTATGCGATTCATTACAAGCGCTGGACGATGCATCTTTAACTTCATTTTGTGTCGACTCCTTCATATCCTTCTTTACCCGTTTCATCGTACCACTTCTAAAAAACATTGTAAACTGGCGTTTCGCTTACTTTTCTTGTACAATGTGTTACAACAGCATTGTAAAGGAGGTTCCCATATTGAAAAGATGGATAATCCTATTTGCCGCACTCTTATTAACAGGTTGCACAGGCAATACAAACCATTTAACCTATACAATTAACGATGAATATGAACTCATACATACTTCTGGAGATGCATTTGAGCTTTTCCCATCGCAGGATGCTGTATATGCTACACAATACATCCCTGCAAAAATTACAGAAATTGCTTGGGATGATAAATACATTATCACAAAACAAATTGAGGAAAAATCAGATCCAAATAATCCTGACGCCGCAATTACAAATAAAAAAAGTGAACATTATTGGATTATTGACGTAAAGCATAATAAACGATTCGGTCCTTATAATGAAAAACAATTTAACGAGCAAAAAGATGCTTTTAAAATTACAGTGCCTTTTCAAAGTGTAGATTCATATGTGAAAGAGCTAAAAAAACAGTCAGCATAACTTTTTATGCTGACTGTTTTTTCTTAAATTATTATAAAGACACTTTATTTAGAGAGTGAAATATTAAAAATTTGCGGTTCTTTAACAGCTTCATTTGTGTCTCCTGTTGCTAAATCATCTGTCGTAAACTTGATATCCTTTACTTTTTCTTTTCCATCATCAAGTATTAAACCGATAATTCCTTCTCGTGTCTCACCAGGCTTATAATCTTCCCTTGAAACACTCTTTGTACCAACGAGCGTATCTTCATCATATAAAAAGTTTTGAGTCGCTACATTAAAATGTTGTTTGTCATTTATAGTAACATCATTCATAGAGAAAAATTGCATGTTCTTATTCCCACTATTTTCTACCTTATATGTAATTTCAACATACCGAATCGTATCGCTAATCTCTGTTCCACTTAACGATGCATATAATTCAGCATCTTCTTGACTCACTTTATCTCCCAATCTACGCTTTACTTCTTCAGGAGTTAATGCAGTATACACTTTCAATGTATTTTTTGCATCTTTGCTCATTTGTGATAATGAGATAACTTTAACGTCTTGTACGTGAATTTTCATTGGGGCTACTTCAAATGTCTGATTCACAGAATGAATCTGTTCTAATTCAAATGTCCCCCATCCTTTTTCTTTCACCTTTTGCCCTACTTTTTTAAGCTCACGCCCACCATACTCTTTTGTTTCAGGAATAGATTCTTTCTTTTTAGGTTCTGCCTTCTTTTCTTCTTGATGGAAGCAACCACTTAACATAAGAAGAAAACTACATAAAACAAAAATACTTTTCCATGCTTTCATCATTTAATTTCTCCTAACACTATCATTCATTAAAATATATTAGTCCCTTGTTTTGTAAACTATAGAAACAATGAGAAGTCCACAAAACGAACTTGTCAGTCCAGATACTATTATACCTCCTATTTGGAAAATATGAAAATAGGGGTCTAATAACGCGTGAACGATAAATATAGTGGCTGCCACAACGATGGATGAAGCCCAATATTTCTTTTTTCCCGAAGTTAAACTAGTATCTCTATCCACTCTTCTTCTATATTTCCATAGTATATCTACTAGTAATAGTAGACCAAAACAAGTACTCCCATGCTGTAAAAATTTATAAATTGGAATACTATATACTTCTTGCTGTAACAGTGGTAATTTCATAACAAAATAGCCTGTCTTATGGGTAAAAGCATCCCAAACTACATGCGTCACCATACCGAATAAAGCAGAATAACAAAATACAAAAATATTTTTCCATGTATAAAGCCCCCACTTTTCATCAGCTATATATTTATAGTACGTAGCAAACGGCTTAGGTAGATGTGTTATAAACGGTCCTTTTAAAATAAGATGATATGCATATGCTAATAAAAAAACGAGTGGTAAATTCAAATATAAGAAACCAGCCCATGTATGGCCAATAATACCGTATGGCCTAAAATATAAAAAATATTCAAAATCAGGTGCCATACTACCTAATATAAGAGCCGTCACTGAAATATAACTAGAATGTTTCTTAGCAAAAGGGAGAACAGCTGCTGGATGTGCAAATGTAAACGGCATGCTTTAACTCCTTTTCATAATTTCAATAGAATACATACTATCATAACGATATGAACAATCTCTATGCAATATTTATTTTCACATTGGAATATGATAGTTTAAATGTTATAATCCACATGGAATATTCAGAAAATAAGGGGAGGTTCACTTGTCATTAACACTTGTCTTTTTTCTTATTCTTTCTATTCTTTTACTAAGTACGTACATAAGATTTTTTCAATGGAAGCATTTAAAAATTATAAAGTATATACCCGCTCTAGTTGGCTTTATTAGCGTTCTCTTCATTTTTTTATTGAAAAGAATGCCTTTTAGCTGGGAAGGCCTCGGTTTTGGCATGCTTCAATATACATTATTATCCCGCTATTTAAGAGCAGCCCGATTGGTGCGGGCTAATAATCAGTGGGGAATGCCCCCACTGATTAAAGTTTCACTTTAATAGCAAGTTGTCTTACACTTGTATTCGTTGCTTTTTTAGAAACAAAATTCTTTATGAATTGAGGTTTATATATTGATTGACGTACCCTTTTTAAAAAGTGTCACATTAAAAAAAGAACATATCCCTAGCTTTTCCGCATATCCATACTGCTTACCGGCTATACGAACATTACAATCACTCCTTTTCCATCCGAATGTAACATTCATTATTGGAGAAAACGGAACGGGTAAATCAACATTACTCGAAGCGATTGCAGTTGCTTTAGGTTTTAATGCAGAAGGTGGAACGAAGAATTTCCGTTTTAGCACAAACGATTCACATTCATCTTTACATGAATATCTTCGAATTTCAAAAAGTTTCAATACACCAAACGATGGTTTCTTTCTTCGTGCTGAATCATTTTATAACGTCGCTTCTTATATCGATGAAATAGATGCTATAAAATCTTATGGCGGCGTTTCACTTCACGAACAATCACACGGCGAATCATTCTTCTCATTATTTATGAACCGCTTTTCAGGACAAGGTTTATATATTTTAGATGAGCCTGAGGCAGCTTTATCACCGATGAGGCAACTTTCAATGCTCATTCGCATGCACGAGCTAGCTGAACAAGGTTCACAATTTGTTATCGCGACGCATTCTCCCATTTTAATGGCTTATCCTGAATCCACTATATACTCTTTAACACAAGAAGGGATTCACGAATCATCTTTAGAAGAAACGGAGCATTACCAAACGACGAAACTTTTCTTTGAAAATCGTGATCGATTATTCCATCATCTATTCGAGTCGTAAAAAAGAAGCAGCATTTGCTGCTTCTTTTTTATAATGCTTCTATAAATAAGGCAACCCCGATACCGCCACCGACGCATAAAGAGGCAATTCCTTTTTCTAATCCACGTCTTTTTAATTCATGAATTAAACTTACAGTGATACGAGCTCCTGTACAACCGATTGGGTGTCCAAGTCCTACACCACTACCGTTTACATTCACTTTTTCACGATCCAAGCCTAATTCTTTCTCTACAGCTAAATATTGTGCAGCGAAAGCTTCGTTAATTTCAAGTAAATCAGCATCTTCTAATGACCAATCTACTTTTTCTAATCCTTTACGAATTGCTGGTGCTGGTCCAATCCCCATAATTTTAGGATCTACCCCAGCTACTGAATATCCAACAATTCTAGCTAACGGTTGTAAGCCTTTTTCTTTCGCTTTTTCTTCACTCATTAATACTAGAACTGCACTTCCGTCATTAAGACCAGATGAATTCCCTGCAGTTACTGATCCATCTTTACGGAAAGCTGGTTTTAATCCCGCTAATTTTTCCGCTGTAATATCTGCACGTGGATGTTCATCCTTCGAAAATACAACTTCTTTTCTACGTTCTTTTATCGAAATAGGAACAATTTGATCGTCAAAGTATCCAGACTCGATTGCTTGTAACGCTAATGTATGACTGCGAAGAGCAACTTCATCTTGTTCCTCTCTTGTAATTTCATATTGTTCAACTAAATTTTCCGCTGTTTCACCCATCATAATATGATGAATCGGATCTTCTAGCACTTCCCACACCGTATCACGAATTTCTCCGTGCTGTAGACGTTGTCCCCAGCGGTGCTGTTTCAATGCATAAGGGCTCGAACTCATCGCTTCTACTCCACCTGCAATAACAACATCACTCACACCTAATTGAATTTGCATTGCAGCTGACATAATTGCTTGCATACCTGAAGAACATTGGCGTTGGATTGTATAACCCGTAACTGTGTCAGGAAATCCTGCCGCTAATGCAGCCGTTCTCGCCGTATTTGCTTCATCAGTTCTTTGAATACAATGACCTAAAATTACTTCATCAACTTCATGTGGTTCTACCCCGCCTCGTTTTACAGCTTCCTGAAGTACGGGAACAGCTAATTCTACTGGTGTTATATTTTTTAGTGCTCCTCCGAAAGTTCCAATTGGTGAACGAACTGCAGCTGTAATGACAACATTATGCATTTTGTACTTGCCCCTCTCTTATGTACCCTAGTCAGTTTTTAGGTGAAATTCCATAAGATGTATATCTACAACTATCATACTATAAACATACTAAAAAATCAAAATATTTAATATAATAAAAATAGAAGGAATTAACCTTCTATTCTGTTAATGCGTATAGGAATTTTTGTAAAATCTTCTCTGTTGTTTTATTCAAATTCGGTAACTTATCCACCGGAAAATATTGAAGCTGTAATCCTTCATGATCGAGCTTAACTTCCCCACTCACATGATGCCCCTGATACAAATGAATGACATTAAAAATTTCATCTCCATTTGGATATTGGAAGTACACTTCTTTTCCCGAAAGAACCCCGATAAATTGCATAATTTTCGCATTTAGTCCCGTCTCTTCAAATAGTTCTCTGCGAGCAGTTTCTTCTGTCGTTTCTCCTAGCTCCATCGCTCCGCCAGGTACACCCCAATCATATGTATCTGAACGATATTGAAGCAATACTTCTTGCCTATCATTTAATATAATAATTGCTGATCCTACTAAAATAAGTGGCCTTGTACCAACGACTTTACGTAACTCTTCAATATACCCCAATATGTAAACTCTCCTTTCCTCACCCTCCCTTATCATAACAAAATTTTTCTCATTTTGTTGATGTAAATTTCAAGAAAAAAAGGAAGCTTTCGCTCCCTTTTTTCACTTTATTTCTTAAAACTTTCATATTTTACAGCTTCAAAAGCTTCTTCAATTTCATCATTACGATAATGGACGTATGTAAAACGCCCCAATTCTACTAATCTTGCTACTTCTTGTAACGCTTTATGTTGGTCATATGTTTCTTGAAGCTTAATATGTACGTAAAACTTCATTAATGGATGTTCATATACAGGTTCTCCCACCTCTACATATACATCTTCAACCCCTTGCACAACTTTTACATAACTCGCAAATTGATAAAGAGCTTCTCTGTCTGAAACGATTTTTAATGTATACATATATTCTCCCCCTTTCCTTTACTATATCAAAAAGATGACCATACTACGTTATAGAACTATGAAATTTTTTCGACTTGTAGTCTATATATTCATGTAATAAATAAGGCGTTTATCCATACATAGCACCTTTTTCTCACATATATTATAGGAAGAATTTTTTCATTTGAGGTGTTCCTTATGGATCCATACGTCAATATATGTATTTGCATTACGCCAGGCGCCAATATTTCTGAAGACCGTATCGCAAAAGATTTAGCAGTCGCAGAATCAATTTGGCACCCCATTACATTTCAAATTCAAGAAGTAATTGTATTAAATGAGCTTTTCCGTTTTTCAGACCGTGAAATTAGTTATAAAAATTCTATTCAAAGTCAGGAAAAATTAGCATCCTTTTTCCAAACGTGTGTAAATGAAGCTCCAGAATGCGATCTTTATATTTGTTATATTGGCAGTGATTATTTTAAAGAAACAGCAGTAATTGCCTGCGCTTACTCTTTAGCTAAACAACAACAACTTACTGGTTATATCGTTTTAACAAATTCAGCCGCTCCTATGAAAAATATATATACGCTCGCTCACGAAATTGGCCATATTTTATTCACAAGGCGTGTTCACGGAAAACTTACACATGCAGATCCTCATTCTCCAACTGGCTCGGAACACCACCCTTCTCCATTAAATCTCATGTATCCTATAGTCCCTCGTCCAGAAAACGTTCATATTCATTCCTTATTAACGGACGAACAAAAGGAACTCTCTTTACAAAGCTCTTTATTACAAAGAAAAAAACAGTAACGATATTGTTACTGTTTAAAACAATATATTCCAATCAACAAACCAAATTCCGGCTGCTAAAAATAAAAATAGACAACTAAACGTAAATGTAATCCCTCTAAAAATCCCTATATAATATTTCTTTGGAAATAATTTTTTGCATATCCAGAGCAGCCCTTTTCCTATTAACCCGAAGAACAAAATATATCCTGATGTGTCATCTAATAAAGTATTGAAATAGTCATCATGTACCTTTTTCGAAAAGGTAGTATATAGCCCAAAAATCGTTAAACCTAAAAATACAATAGATAATATACCTAGAAATATGCTTTGCATATTTGTTCTCCTCTTAGTAAAAAATTTCGTCCACTCACTATTAGCATCAAACTAGTTTACAGTTTTTTGCTCTTCATTTTTTAAAGACCATCGCATTAATACATATAAACTTCCGTACAAAAGTAAGGGCTCTACCATTCCCCAATACGGGTTTTGCTTTCCTAACTCTTTAAATACAAACATAATTAATAGCGGTATAATGACAGCTAATATTCCAATCCAGCCAAGTATATATGCTTCAGCAACTAACAGTACAATTAAGATAATTCCAGCTAATATATAACTTTGCATTTGGGTGAATGTAATCATTTTTGTAGGATATATCACGTCTAATATCGTAACCGCTCCTAATAAAAACATTGGAGCGATCATGACTAAAGACCACATAGAAAACCATGTTTTTGTAAAGCTTGCTACAAAGGTCATTTTACGAAGCAAAAAATTAGGACCTATAACAGCTAACATTAATGTGAAACTATAACCAATGCACTGAATAAGTGAAATCTGTAAAATTCCATTATTCACTATTAAAATAGAAGCAATAACCCAAAACGCTACAATATTCATTACCGTAAAACCGATCTGCTTCCACGTTTCCTGTCTATCTCTTTCCATCACTTTTACAAGTTCATTGGCATATTCTTTCGGCGAGCTTCCAAAAATTTCTTCTACACTTTTCCCGTCACTCTCACCTTCTATTAAATGCAACTCTGCATCTTCTAAAAAGCTTTCCATATCGCTTTCTTTCACACTCTTTGCGCTCAAAAATAATCTCATATCTAACAAAAACTTTTGCGCTTCACTTGATAGCATTATTTTCTCCTTCCCTTCCCTTCAAGTAAACGTTCTACACTACTTTGCATCGCTTCCCAGCGACCCATAAATTCATCTAGTTCATCTTCTCCCTTTTCTGTTAACGTATAATACTTCCGTTTCGGACCAGATGGAGATTCCTTCATTACACTTGATATTAGCCCCTCTTTTTGCATCCGTATTAATAACGGATAAATACTTCCCTCACTCGCCATTGTAAAACCATACTTTGCTAGCTTTTCACTCATTTCATAACCGTATATTTCACCTTCAGAAATAATAGCAAGTAAGCATCCTTCTAAAATCCCTTTCAGCATTTGACTTGTCGACATAATTCGAATCCTCCCACTATCTTGTTTTACAAGATAGCTAATGTTTTTTTCCAAATGTTTGCAGGGATTTCATAGTTCCCCCTCTAAATAGAGCAATAAGAGAACTTTTATTATGAAGGAGTGTTTTTCATCATGGTTACAAATCGAGTTGTCTTTTTAACAGGTGCTGCTAGTGGTATTGGATATGAAATGGGGAACGCTTTTGCAAAAGAAGGCGCAAAAGTTGTTATTACTGATCGCCTTGAAGATCGTGCGAAAGAAGCTGCTGAACAATTACAAAAAGAAGGCTTTCAAGCTATCGGTTTAAAATGTGACGTTACATCTGAAGAAGAAATTACAGCAGCGCTTTCTCAAACAGTTAGTCATTTCGGTTCACTAGATGTATTAATTAACAATGCAGGAATGCAACATGTTTCACCGATTGAAGACTTTCCAACTGAGAAATTCGAACTTCTTATTAAAATTATGCAAATCGCTCCATTTATCGCCATCAAACACGCTTTTCCTATTATGAAAAAACAAAAATACGGCCGGATTATTAACGTCGCTTCTATTAACGGCCTTGTCGGATTCGCTGGAAAAGCTGCCTACAATAGCGCAAAACATGGCGTAATTGGATTAACAAAAGTTGCTGCTTTAGAAGGTGCTACCCATGGTATTACTGTAAATGCCCTTTGTCCTGGTTATGTCGATACCCCTCTTGTACGCAATCAACTAGAGGATTTAGCTACTACACGAAATGTGCCACTTGAAAATGTATTAGAAGATGTTATTTATCCACTTGTACCACAGAAGCGGTTGTTACAAGTACAAGAAATTGCTGATTATGCTATGTTTTTAGCGAGTGAAAAAGCAAAAGGCATAACTGGTCAAGCTGTCGTTATCGACGGTGGTTATACCGCTCAATAAAAATAAAGTTTGCTCACGAAGAGCAAACTTTATTTTACTTTCTATCGCGAGGATCTTCATACTTTAGTAATTGCTGAGGGAGTTTCTCAATTGCAACAATTACTCCGTCTAATTTACTTTCAATACGATGTAGTAAATATATTGTTACAACAATTGGAAACCCAACATTACCTATCATCGAGATCCACTCTTCCATCCTTCTCTCCTCCCTTCATTACATAAATAAGAGGAAAAGAGAATCTTAGGCATAAAAAAAACAAGCTATTTGTGATTAGCTTGTTTTTTCAAATAATGATGTAATTTCTTGCTTATAATCTCCACGTAAAATACCTTCCTCAGTTATAATTCCTGTAATTAATTCATGCGGCGTTACATCAAATGCAGGGTTAAATACAGGCGTTCCAAGTGGCGCCACTTGTTTCCCAAAAATTTTCGTAACTTCTGCTTCATCTCTTTCTTCAATGACAATTTCAGCACCTGTTTGTTTCGTAGTATCAAATGTAGATAACGGTGCTGCAACGTAAAATGGGATACCGAAATACTTTGCTAATATAGCTAAATTTAATGTTCCAATTTTATTAGCAGTATCACCGTTTTCAACGATTCGATCTGCCCCTACGATAATCGCATTGATTTCTTTCGTTCGAATTGCATGTGCTGCAGTATTATCCGTAATAAGCGTTACATCAATGTCTGCTTGCTTCAATTCCCATGTCGTTAAACGACCACCTTGTAAAACTGGTCTCGTTTCACACGCATACGCATGTAAACGCACACCTTTCTCTTTCCCAATATAAAACGGTGCTAATGCAGTTCCATATCTAGCAGTTGCAATACTTCCAGCGTTACAAATTGTTAAAATCTTATCACCGTCTTTAAAACATGTTAAAGCATGTTCTCCAATACTTCGGCATACCTTTTCATCCTCTTGCTGAATACAAAGTGCTTCTTCTTCTAATATTTTTTGTGCTTCTTTTATTGTAGCAATTCTTCGTATAGCTTCTCTCATGCGATCAATTGCCCAAAATAAATTGACTGCCGTCGGGCGTGATGTCCCCAAATAGTTACAATCTCTATTAAACTTCTTTTGAAATTCATCGATATTTGTAGCATCGTATTTCTTTGCCGCAAGCGCCAAACCAAACGCAGCTACAATTCCAATTGCAGGTGCTCCGCGTACTTCTAACATAATGATACTTTTCCATACCTCTTCAATAGTCGTTAACGTTTTGTATTCTGTACTATGAGGCAGCTTTGTTTGATTTAATACCGCAATTGCATCACCTTTCCAACTTACAGACCTCGGAACAGTTACAATTGTACTCATGCTTTTATGCCTCCTGGAACTGTCTGTTGAAATAATGTTCGAAACAGTTGAATATCAGCACACTTAGATTCATATTTTATTAGTTCTTTTCCTAAGTACAGCGCTTGCTTCTTAGCTTGAATTCTTTTTTCTTTATTTGCTATTCCATCTAAATCCGCTACATGAGCTAAGCCAATTGTTCTACGAATCAGTTCACATCCGGCAAACCCTACGGCATCAGTAAAGATATTTTGCAAAATAATTGGTAACCATTGTTTTTCTTTCGTATATGCTTCTACACCTTCTCCAATCCATAACTTCGTAAAACTTTCTACAAAATAACTCCATGTCTTTTCTATATGGAAAAATAGTACACTTCTCTTTTCTTCTTCTCTAGATAAAGCATTTAATAATAGATTTGCAATAAATTGACCGATATCAAATCCAAATGGACCGTACGTTGCAAATTCTGGATCAATCACTTTCGTTTCAGAAGGTGATGAAAAAATACTACCAGTATGTAAATCGCCATGAATAAGCGCTTCTTTTCTCGTTAAAAACTTATATTTATATTGTGCTACTTTTAGTTTTAAAGTTTTATCACTCCAAAGTTCATCAATCACTGACTGTAAATCCGACTCATAATCATTCGTATCGTAATGTCCAAACGGATCAGTAAAAACTAAATCTTCTGTAATTTTACTAAGGTCTGGATTTACAAATGTACCTTCTAGTAACCTTTTCTCTTCTGACTGTAAACCGAAATCTGAAGTATAAAATAAAACATGCGCTAGAAAACGACCGATATGCTGGGATAGAAGTGGATATCCTTCTCCATCTATTAATCCTTTTCGTGTAATTGTTAGCCTTGATAAGTCTTCTATTACTGTAACTGCTAACTCTTCATCATGACTGTACACTACCGGAACATAATCTGGTACATACTTCGCAAAAATTTTTAATGCCTTGCTTTCAATCGTTGCTCTTTTTATAGACAACGGCCAGCTCTCACCAACTACTTTCGCATATGGAAGTGCTTGTTTTATTATAATTGATCTCTCTCCATCATCTAATTTGAACACGTAATTTAAATTTCCATCTCCGATTTCATGACAAACTACATTCGCTTTTTTTTCAAAATATCCATGTTCTTTCGCATATTGTACAGCTGTTACTTCTGTTAATGAATAATATCCCATCGTCTTTTCCTCCTTTTTAAATTCAGAGGTTTTTCTAACGCAGAAAAACCTCTTTCCACTAAGAAAGAGGTTTGAAGTTTATCTTCTCCCCTCTTATCTGCCAGAAATTTTACTTTCTGCTGGAATTAGCACCGTGCCTTTTGGCGTCATAAACGCCCCATTTCACAATGGTATTACGGTCGGTTGCTGGGCTTCATCGGGCCAAATCCCTCCACCTGCTCTTGATAAGAGTTATATAATTTTTTAGAATTTTTAACTTTATGTTGAAGACTATACCAAGAATAAAAATCACTTGTCAACATTTTATTTGTATAATTCTGGACGGCGATCTGCAAAAACTGGAATTCCTTTACGCACCTCTTTAATCTTCTCAAATATAAGTTCTCCAAATAAAATGGATTCCTCTTCATTTGCCTCTACTACAACTTCACCCCAAGGATCTACAATTAGAGAATGACCTGCAAACTCATTATTCGGATCCTTTCCTGACCTATTACACGCAACAACATAACACTGGTTTTCAACTGCTCTTGCTTGCAATAGCAAACGCCAATGAGCTAAACGAACTAATGGCCATTCTGCTACAACAAATAAAACTTTTGCACCTTTAGCAGTATGAACACGCATCCACTCCGGAAAACGAATGTCATAACAAATTGTACCGGCGCACTCTACATCATCTAGCTTAAATTCGCCTGTACTATTTCCAGCGATTAAATATTTATGTTCATCCATAAGCTGAAATAAATGCACTTTACTATATTCATTGACTAGCTGACCTTTATTAGTTACAACATACATTGTATTTGTAACCCCTTGCTCTGTTTGCTTTGCTATGGAACCACCAACAATATGTACACCATATTGCTTCGACCATTCTTTCAACTTTTCTTTCGTTTCTAATCCATCCCTATCTGCAATTTCAGAAAGCCTCGTTAAATCATATCCTGTTGTCCATAGTTCTGGTAAAACGATAACATCTGGTCTTTCCTTCATCGCTTCACTTATTTTAATTTTAGCATTCTCCATATTTTTTTCTACATCTCCAAATACAATATCCATTTGAATACATGCGACTTTCATTTTTTCAGCCCCATTCTTAATTTTCTCTTTACAAAATACTGGAAAGATTATATCATTTGTCACTAGAATTGTAACAACTTTCAAAAGAGGTGGAAAGTATGAAATTATTTCAACCTTCTGAGATAGTAACATCATTGCCAACACAATTTTTCGCTTCACTTGTTGCAAAAGTTAACAAAGTCGTTGCGGCTGGTCACGATGTTATTAATCTAGGTCAAGGTAATCCAGATCAACCAACACCGCAGCATATCGTAAAAGCTTTACAACATGCTGCGGAAAAGGCCATTCATCATAAATATCCGCCATTTCGCGGACATGCAAGCTTAAAGGAAGCCGTGGCAACATTCTATAACCGTGAATACGGTGTCAAGTTAAATCCAAAAACTGAAGTTTCTATTTTGTTTGGTGGGAAGGCTGGATTAGTAGAATTACCGATTTGTTTTACAAATCCAGGTGATACCATTCTCGTTCCAGATCCAGGCTATCCAGATTATTTATCCGGAGTTGCTTTAGCAAAAGCGCAATTTGAAACAATGCCTCTTATCGCGGAAAATAAATTTTTACCGGATTATACGAAGATTGATGACTCTATTGCAGAGCGCACAAAGTTAATGTTTTTAAACTATCCAAACAATCCTACTGGTGCTACTGCATCAAAAGATTTCTTTGATGAAACCATTCATTTTGCTAATAAACATAATATATTAGTCGTTCACGATTTTGCTTACGGTGCTATCGGGTTTGATGGTCAAAAGCCGGTTAGTTTCTTGCAAGCAGACGGTGCAAAGGATACAGGAATTGAAATTTACACATTATCCAAAACTTTCAATATGGCTGGATGGCGTATTGCTTTTGCAGTGGGGAATGAAAGTGTCATCGAAACAATTAACCTATTGCAAGATCATATGTATGTTAGTATTTTTGGTGCAGTTCAAGACGCTGCCCGCGAAGCGCTATTAAGTTCACAATCTTGCGTCGTAGACCTTGTAAATAGTTACGAATCTCGTAGAAACTCTCTTATTTCAGCTTGTCACTCCATCGGTTGGAATGTAGATATTCCAACCGGATCATTCTTTGCATGGCTTCCTGTACCAGAAGGATATACATCTGAGGAATTTTCTGATATTTTGCTAGAAAAAGCACACGTTGCAGTTGCTCCTGGTGTTGGATTTGGTGAACACGGTGAAGGATACGTCCGCGTTGGTCTCTTGCATACAGAAGAACGATTACGAGAAGCAATTAATCGAATTGATAAATTAAATTTTTTCAAAAAGTCATTGACAACATGAAAAATATCTGACAAAATTCAGTTATCTTAAAAATTTAAACATTTCTAAATACTTCTTATCAAGAGCAGGTGGAGGGACGAGCCCGACGAAGCCCGGCAACCGATCTACAATTGTAGACACGGTGCTAATTCTCGCAGCATTACGCTGACAGATAAGGAGCTGGTTGTAAAAAAACCTCTCCTTAGCTGAGAGGTTTTTTTATTTAACTAGGAGGTTATAACAATGAGCGGAATTATAGCGACGTATTTAATCCATGACGATTCACATAACTTAGACAAAAAGGCTGAGCAAATTGCACTCGGTTTAACAATTGGCTCTTGGACTCATTTGCCACATTTATTACAAGAACAATTAAAACAACATAAAGGCAACGTCATTCATATTGAGGAATTAGATGAACAAGAACATATCAATTCGTATCTACGCAAAAAAGTAAAACGTGGGATTATTAAAATCGAATATCCATTATTAAATTTCAGTCCAGATTTACCAGCGATTTTAACAACTACATTCGGAAAACTATCACTTGATGGCGAAGTGAAATTAATTGACTTAACGTTTTCAGACGAATTAAAAAAGCATTTCCCTGGTCCAAAGTTCGGTATAGATGGTATTCGAAATCTTGTACAAGTGTATGACCGTCCTCTTTTAATGAGCATTTTCAAAGGAATGATTGGGCGAAATATTGGATACTTAAAAACTCAATTACGCGATCAAGCAATTGGTGGTGTAGATATCGTAAAAGATGATGAAATTTTATTTGAGAACTCCTTAACACCACTTGCGCAGCGAATTGTATCTGGAAAAGAAGTTTTACAATCCGTATATGAAACATACGGCCATAAAACGTTATATGCCGCAAATTTAACAGGGCGAACTTTCGACTTAAAAGAAAATGCGAAACGCGCAGTGCAAGCTGGTGCTGATATTCTATTATTTAATGTATTTGCTTACGGACTAGATGTACTACAATCACTTGCAGAAGATGATGAAATCCCAGTTCCTATTATGGCACACCCTGCTGTAAGTGGTGCTTATTCAGCATCCAAGCTATATGGGGTCTCATCTCCATTATTACTTGGAAAGCTACTACGTTATGCTGGTGCTGATTTTTCTTTATTCCCGTCCCCATACGGAAGTGTTGCGTTAGAAAAGGAAGATGCTCTCAACATTTCAAACTATTTAACTGAAGACGATGCATTTTTCAAAAAAAGTTTCTCTGTCCCATCTGCTGGCATTCATCCTGGTTTCGTTCCCTTTATTCTACGAGATTTCGGTAAAGATGTTGTTATTAATGCGGGCGGCGGCATACATGGGCATCCGTATGGGGCGCAAGGTGGTGGAAAAGCTTTCCGTACTGCAATTGATGCTACTTTGCAAGGTAAACTACTCCATGAAGTAGATGACATAAATTTGCATAGCGCACTACAAATATGGGGCAATCCCTCTCATGAGGTGAAATTATGAGTATTCAAGTGTTTTGTGATTTCGATGGTACGATTACAAATAACGATAACATTATGTCCATTATGGAAAAATTCGCACCACCAGAAGCAGAGGAAATAAAGCAAAGAATTTTATCGCAAGAACTTTCTATTCAAGAAGGTGTTTCTCAATTATTTCGATTAATACCTATTAATCTACACGATGATATTATTCAGTTTTTACAAGAAACTGCTGAAATCCGTACAGGTTTTCATGAATTCATACAATTTATTAATGAAAATAACATTTCCTTTTACGTTATATCAGGTGGAATGGATTTCTTCGTCTATCCACTCTTACAAGAAATAATCCCTAAAGAACAAATTTATTGTAATGCAACTAACTTTTCAGGAGAATTTGTTGAAGTTAAATGGCCGCACCCTTGTGACGAGCAATGTCAGCATAGTTGCGGTCTCTGTAAATCATCATTAATTCGTAAACTAAGCTCTAAAGATGATTTTCATATTGTGATAGGAGATTCTATTACTGATTTACAAGCAGCAAAACAAGCAGATAAAGTATTTGCCCGTGACTTCCTTATTACAAAATGTGAAGAAAATCATATTGCTTATACACCCTTTAACACATTTCACGATATTCAAGTCGAATTACAACATTTGTTGGAGGTAAAATCATGAAACAACTTTTTCGTCAATGGTATGACTTAAGTGAAATAAAAAAAGAATTAACAACTCGGAATTGGTTTCCAGCAACAAGTGGAAATATTTCTATAAAAGTCAGTCATGATCCCCTTACTTTTCTTATTACAGCAAGTGGAAAAGATAAAACAAAAACCACTCCAGATGATTTTCTATTAGTAAATCATCAAGGAGTTCCCGTGTTAGAAACTGAGTTAAGCCCTTCAGCAGAAACAATATTGCATACACATATTTATAACAGTACGAATGCCGGGTGCGTACTTCATGTTCATACAACTGATAATAATGTCATCACAAATTTGTATAGCGATAAAGTCACCCTTCAAAATCAAGAAATTATTAAAGCTCTTGATATTTGGGAAGAAGATGCATCGATTAACATTCCTATTATCGAAAATGATGCTCATATCCCAACGCTTGGAGAGAAATTTCGAAAGCATATACAAGGAGATTCAGGAGCAGTATTAATTCGAAACCATGGCATTACCGTATGGGGCCGTGACAGCTTTGATGCAAAAAAAAGATTAGAAGCTTATGAGTTTTTATTCCAATTTCATATAAAACTATTATCAATTCAAGGAGGCGTTTCTAATGGCGCAAATTCGTATTCATGAGGAAAATACTCGTATTGAAAATGAAGTAGAGGTATCAAACTTTCTACAAGGAGAAGATGTTTTATATGAGAAATGGAATATTTCTAAACTTCCTACTCATTTAAAAGAAAATTACTCCTTAACAGATGAAAACAAAGCTGAAATATTAACGGTGTTTTCAAAAGAAATTGCTGATGTTTCAGAGCGCCGAGGTTATAAAGCATATGATGTGATTTCACTTTCTAGTAGCACACCTAACCTTGACGAGTTATTAATTAATTTCCAAAAAGAACACCATCATACTGACGATGAAGTTCGCTTTATTGTCAGTGGTCATGGCATCTTCGCTATTGAAGGAAAAGATGGTCGATTCTTTGACGTTGAACTTGAGCCTGGTGATCTTATATCTGTATCTGAAAATGCAAGACATTATTTTACCTTACAAGATGATCGCCAAGTTGTAGCTATTCGTATTTTTGTTACAACAGAAGGTTGGGTTCCAATTTATTAAGGTAGCTAGTTGAATAAAAGATTGGAACCCCTTTTCCAATCTTTTATTCACTCTACATATATACATCCTCCTATGGAACAGGCTTATTTCATAACATTGAAGTAAGCCTGATTTTTTATTCACTAAAATACTTTGTCCCTTTCGTTTATTCAAATTAAATATCTCAAATCACACTTTCATTTTTTCAAGTGCATTTCGGAACACTTTTTGAACATTCATTGAACTTTTTTGAATTTTTTCTGAAAATTCTGTTTTATATATGATATACTACAACTAATAAGAAGGAAAAGAATATTGCAAGCAGAGGGGGATAATCATGAGTTTACTTATCGCACTTATACTAGGAGTTATATGCGGAGCTATTCCTGTCATTTTAGGAGCTATTATGGAAGAATTAGAAGTTGGTGTTTTAGGTTTTGTCGCATCTTGTGTAAGCGCTTTATTTTTCGGTTTGTACGGCGCTATTCCTGTTTCTATCCTGTGCGCATTTTATATACTACGCCATGCTCGTGCGAAACAGTTTGGTCCTAATCACATTGCACAAGTTATTCCATTCCCAATTGAACGATGCCGCCGTGCTTCCAGCCTATAAAGTGAAACTTTAATCAGTGGGGTTTTGTTCATCCCCACTGATTATTAGCCTTCACCAATCGGGCGTTTACGGGCAGTTGATCTCCCACCTAACTTCTCTGCTCCAGCTGAATTTTGAGGTGGGAGTTTTACTACCCACAAATAGCGGGATAAATTATCCAACTTAAATATTATGCCTGCCTAAATAAATAAAAAGTCCTCAGATGAGGACTTTTTATTTATTTTCTTCTAGAAATTGAAACAATTCTTGCAAATGAAGTGCATCTTCACTATAGCTAACAGATACGTGACATGTCCCTTCAATCTCAGCATGCATATAAAGGGCAATTCCATCTCGATCATATTTCAATGCCAAATAAAAATCCATTTCCTCTAACATCTTTTTCGAAGTTCGGATAACATAATGCCCTTTCTCATCTCGTCCATATTCAAAACTTGGCTCAAAATCGTATTTTTGTTTAAAAGCTTCTTTTTGCTTATCATTAATCTGTACACAAGTTGATTGCTGCACAGCATCAATCATCTCATCAAACTTTTGGAGATCCATCTCATTTACCCCCTTATATACTTTTTGTATAATACTTGTGTTCCACTATTCTCTTCTCCATCTGCTATTAGTTCTTCATACAATTCCTTCGCTAAGGTTAAACCCGGTACTGGTAATTGTATTTTTTCAGCTTCATCTAAAGCAATCTTCATATCTTTCATAAAATGCTTTACATAAAAACCAGGTTCAAAATCTCCTTTTAACATTCGAGGAGCTAAATTACTTAATGACCAGCTACCTGCTGCTCCTGTCGAAATACTCTCTAATACTTTATCTGCATTAAGTCCAGCCTTTTTCGCATAAGCAACAGCTTCACATACTCCAATCATGTTGGAAGCAATCGCAATTTGATTACACATTTTTGTATGCTGTCCACTCCCAGCTGGTCCTTGCAGCTGAATATTTGTTCCTAGCTTTTCAAATAACGGCAAACATTTATCATATACTTCGTTCTCTCCACCGACCATAATTGCGAGTCTTGCTTCTTTAGCGCCAACATCTCCTCCAGATACAGGTGCATCCAGTGTATATATATTCTTACTCTTCGCAAATTCATGGATACGTTTTGCCAATGTCGGTGTAGATGTTGTAAAGTCAATCGCTATCGTACCTTCATTTGCATGTTCTAAAATTCCATCTACCCCAAAATACACTTCTTCTACATCATGAGGATAACCAACCATTGTCATAACAACATCAACTTGCTTTACTAACGCTTTCGGTGTATCGCACCAATTGGCACCATCTTGCACTAAAGAAGCTGCCTTCGCTTTCGTTCTATTATATACATATACTTTATGACCGCCTTGCATTAAATGATATACCATACTTTTTCCCATTACACCAATACCGATGAAACCTATTGATAAAGTTTTACGTTCCATTTTCTCATCCCCTTTGTTCTAATAAATCATTTACCATCTTTCGGAACTCTTTATTAAAATCATCATCCATACTATTTTTCACATTTGAAAATAAAATAACAAAAGTTCCTTTTTCTTTATTAAAATTATTGAAAGTGTTCCAACCAGATAATACACCATGATTATGAAAATAGTCCGGATATATATAAAAACTAAATGCATATTTCCGTTCTGCTGAAGGTGTAAACATCGCTTGTATACTTTGTTCAGAAAGAAGCTTTCCATTTATAATCGCTTCATCTAATTTTTTCATATCCCCTACTGTCGTATACATCTCACCAGATCCATATAACCAGTCCATTCCTAATTTTTGCGCTGGTACAAGTTCTTGATCTTTCTTCACATAACCCTTCGTGAAGTTTTTATCTCCAGGCACCATATTTCCCATACCTGATTCATGCATCTCTGCTTTTGTAAATATATTCTCCTTTATGTAATCTCCTAAAGGCTTTTTCGATATATTTTCTATAATATAAGCAAGCACCATATAATTATAATCTGTATACCTCCAACCTGTTCCTGCAGGAAATTCTACATTTTGACGTCCAATCCAATTAATTAACTGTAAACGGGAGGCTGCATTCACATTTCCTTTGGCATGTTCAGGTAAACCAGAAGTATGTGTTAATAAATGATATAACGTGATATTTTTATCTGCTGGAAATGAAGGAATGTACTTATTTACATTCTCTTGAATATTTAACTTCCCTTGTTCTTGCAACTGTAAAATGGACGTAGCAACAACTGTTTTCGTAATAGAACCGATACGATATTTTGTTTGAGGCGTATTTTCTATTTTATTTTGAATATCAGCATATCCATATCCTTTATTCAATATAACATGCTCTTTATCTGTCACCAAAACTGTCCCATTAAATTGCTTTCCTACTAAATATTGATCTAACTTTTGAGATATACTAGCATAATCAATTTTTTGTACTTCTTCTATATTATCCTGTACCTCTGACTCAATAGCGGGAGTTACCTTTGTTGTTAATACTGCTTGTTCCTTTAAATCTGGACTATAGAGAAAATAGTATACTCCGCCGCAAACTACAGCAGACAGTGAAGCCATAATCATTATTTTTTTTTTCATATTGTTCCTCCATAATTACTTCGTGAAGAATGGTCTCCCCTATTCTATTATCAGGCAATAAAAAAAAATCGCAACAATTTGTTGCGAAAAATCACATTTTTTCTTTTCTATATATACATACTTGATTTTTCCCATTTTTTTTTGCTTCATATAATGCAATATCCGCTCTTTGCATTAATTCTTCTTTAGTAATCCCTTTCTCATGTAACGCAACTCCAAAACTCGCTGTTAATTTTGAGATTCCAGTGAATTGCTTTGTTTCAATGAAAAAACGCAATGATTCCGCAACTTGAAAAGCTTCTTTTTCTACCGTATTTGTCACTAATATTATGAATTCCTCTCCTCCCCACCTTGCAAATATATGTTGATGTTCCACTTTAGATTTCATAAGATCTGCAAGTTGTATTAATGCTAAATCGCCAAAATCATGGCCATATGTGTCATTTACTGTTTTAAAATTATCTATATCAAATAAAATAAGTGCTAATTTTTCATCGTTACGTATTGCATTGTCCCACTCTAGCTCTAGTATTTGTTGGAACTTCAAACGATTATAAATCTCTGTCAATGAATCTATCATAGCAAGTCTTTCTTGCTCTTGATAGATTTCGTCTAATTCTGTAATCTCTGTACACTTTACAATAAATCTCGATAAATCTTCTGGCAACGGTGTCGCACGTAATAAAAATGTTGATACGATCCCTTCATAATTGGACATCTTAATTCTTCTATCATATGATAATGTATCATCTAACCATGTTATATCATGAGTCGTTGAATAATATCCATTTTCTCTAATAAAATGTTCAGCAAATACTAAATGTTGCTCACGATAAGCAAACAAATTTTCATATCCGAAAAACTCTAAAAAATTCGTATTACAATCAACAATCTCATCATCTTCTACTATAAATAATAGATCATTTTGAAAATCAAACATCGTCTGAAGTAGTTCTTGTTGCAAACTTACTTGCCGTACTAAAGAAAGTTGATACAGACTCTTATTCACTTCCTCTAACACTACTTGTGGAGTTACTGGCGCTATCACAATATTACGTATTCCTAACGTAAGCACCTCTGTAAACTCGTTTGTTATCTGTTGATCCCAAATGATAATGAATGTACTCCGTGAATCATATATATTCTTTATATATTTTATTTGAGCAAAATCTGTTACATACATAATTACAATATGTGGTTTAGTCTTATGAAACAATGTTTCGCCTTCTTCAAAACTATTTGCTATAAACATACATTTTGGATGGACATTTTCTATCGTTTGTTGATGTGTACATCCATCTTCTATATAAAGGACATTCAACTGAAGATCTTGTAATACATTTTGGAAAACAGTATTCTCTAATAAAAAATGTAGTATGTTCATCACTAGTCTTCACTCACTTCATATATCTTGTTTTGCTGAATTCCTCACAATCATTTTATAAAAGATTGTTCTCAAAAACATCCGATTAGTGAGGGATACATATTAACAAGCTAATTGAGAATGTTATCTTCGCTTATCTACTCTAGAAATTCCTTTTTTAGTGTATGATTATATGAATTGTATCGTTTGTATGAATGCCCTCCTTATTACTTAAAACTTGACAATTAAAATAAAGTTATTATATTCTTAAATTCAATAACTTACAAAATGTAAGTAGAATATATTTCATGTATTTTAAATTAAGCTGATATGCAATTTGGAGGATATATAATGACAAACAGTGACTTTTTTAACGTTTTATATGAACGCACATCTACACGTGCATTCAACCCTGAAAAAGAAATTTCATCTACAGAATTACACGAAATTTTAAAAGCAGCTGCTCAAGCACCTTCTGCTTGGAACTTGCAACACTGGAAATTCCTTGTTTTCCAAGGCGAAGACGTACAAAAACGATTACACCCAATTGCTTATAACCAACAACAAATTCTTGATGCTTCTGCCGTAGTCGCTATTTTAGGTGATTTAGAAGCATATAAAAATGTTGAACCTGTTTACAGTCCAATTGTAGAACAAGGATTTATGAAAGAAGAAGCAAAAGAGCGCTTAGCTAAAAACATTGAATCTGCATATACTCGTGAGCAATACCCACGAGATGCTGCCTTTTCAAATGCTGCTTTAGCAGCAATGCAACTTATGCTTGCTGCTAAAGCAACTGGCTGGGATACTTGCGCAATTGGTGGTTTCAACCCACAAGCACTAATGGAAGAATTTAATGTTTCATCTCGTTACGTACCAATTATGCTTATTACAATTGGTGAATCAACTTTAAAAGGTCACCCTGCACCACGCATGAGCGTAGAACAAGTGAGTGAATGGGCGAAATAATAAAAAAACGAAGGTAATTTCATTACCTTCGTTTTTTTATTATTCTGTCACACATCCGTAATATTACAATGTATTATTCGACATCTATACATAGAGAAATCGTAATTTTTATGCTATCCCCATAAACAAATATGACGTTTTATGTCGAAATTTGTTAAAGTATAGAAATATAACCGTGTATTTTTGTTACAATTGTGATACAATGATAACAAATAGATAACAAGAGAGGGATTTTCATTGAGTTCATACGGAAGCTTTATCGCACTTTTAAGTTACATAGTAACTGTACTATTGCTATATTTTATTGGCGATGCTGCAAACATATCAGTGTTACAATTCCCAAAAGAAGAAGCGTTACAATTAGAAGCAGAAAAACATACTGCACGATCCATTGCACCACTACTCTTAGCTCTTCCTGTATATATCATCGTTTTATATAAAAGTAAAAAAGTGTAAAGGCTACCTATTTCATTCATTTCGGTGGTCTTTACATTTTTTTGTGGCATTTCCCCTATTTTAAACATCATTCCATACTAAATACCCATCTAGTCATTTAAAATGAGAAAATCCCCTAGAAAAATTTCCATTATCTGTCCAGTCACCGACTACCGAACTTACATAGATTATAAGTGTGAAGGGGGTGATGAGGATTATGTTTGGATCATTTGGATGCTGTGATAACTTTAGAGAATGTCATCATCGTGAAAGAGAGTGTGACCATCGCGAGAAAGAGAGAGAAAGAGAAGAAGTTAGACCACACCGACCTGCTGTATGTAACGTACTTGCTACCATTTCAGTTGGAACAGAAATTTCTCTTTTAAGCATTAGAGGCCATCAATCATTCCGCAATGTAATTTTTGAAGGATTCTGTAACGGTGTTGCTCTTTTCTCTGCTTTAGCTCGTAATAATAACGACAAAGATAATAATAATAAAGACGATAAGAACAATCAAAATCAAAATACTTTTACTGGCATTTTACGTGTATGCCCAACTGATATTATTGCAATCGCTATCTAATTCTGTTCCTTATCCTCTATAGTAAGAAAATAAGATTTACTTTTCTCATAGAAAAAACCTGAGACCGATTTCAAATCGACTCAGGTTTTTTTATTATATGCTTTTAACTAATTCAACAACTTCTTCAGCAGTTGACATTGTTAATGCTTTTTCTGCTAATGTTTCCATTTCTGCTTTTGACAACTTGCTTAGTTGTGTTCTTGCAGGAAGAATAGATGTTGCACTCATACTGAACTCATCTAAACCTAAGCCTAATAATAATGGGATAGCAAGTGAATCTCCAGCCATCTCACCACACATACCAGCCCATTTGCCTTCTTTATGAGCAGCATCGATAACCATTTTTACAAGACGTAAAATTGATGGGTTATATGGTTGGTATAAGTAAGCTACTTGTTCGTTCATACGGTCCGCAGCCATTGTGTATTGGATTAAGTCATTTGTTCCGATAGAGAAGAAATCAACTTCTTTTGCGAATTGATCTGCTAATACTGCTGAAGCTGGAATTTCAACCATCATACCAACTTCAATGGAATCAGAAACAGTTGTACCCGCTTGAACAAGTCTTTCTTTCTCTTCTAATAAGATTGCTTTCGCTTGACGGAACTCATCAAGAGTTGCAATCATTGGGAACATAATTTTTAAGTTACCGTATACGCTAGCACGAAGTAATGCACGAAGTTGTGTACGGAACACATCTTGCTCATCAAGACATAAGCGAATTGCACGGTATCCTAAGAATGGGTTCATTTCTTTTGGTAAATGTAAGTATGGAAGCTCTTTATCTCCACCGATGTCAAGTGTACGAACAACGACTGGTTGATCTTCTTTTACACCTTCAAGAACTGCTTTATACGCTTCGAACTGCTCTTCTTCTGTTGGAAGATTGTCACGGCCCATGTATAAGAATTCTGTACGGTATAAACCAACGCCTTCTCCGCCATTATCGATAATACCTTGTACATCATTTGGTGTTCCGATATTAGCAACAAGCTCAACGTGATGTCCATCACTTGTTACAGTCGCTTGGTCTTTTAATTTTGCCCATACAGCTTTTTGCTCTTCAAATTTCGCTTTCTTTTCTTCAAAAGAACGAAGAGTTTCTTCAGATGGGTTTACAATTACTTCTCCATCTAAGCCGTCGATGATTACGATATCGCCGTTTTGGATTTTCTCCATAACAACTTTCGTACCAACAACTGCAGGAATTTCCATAGAACGAGCCATAATTGCAGAGTGAGATGTACGTCCACCAATATCAGTCGTGAAACCTTTTGCGTACTTACGGTTTAACTGAGCTGTGTCAGATGGTGTTAAATCTTCAGCAATGATGATTACTTCTTCAGAAATTGTACCAGGATTTGAGAAGTTAATTCCTAGTAAATGTGCAAGAACACGTTTTGTTACATCGCGAATATCCGCAGCACGTTCTTTCATATATTCGTTATCCATGTTTTCAAACATAGAAATAAACATTGATGCAACTTCATCCATTGCAAATTCAGCATTTACTTTTTCGCTATTTACTTTATCTTTTACTGGATTTACTAATTCTGGATCATTTAATACTAATAAATGTGCTTCAAAGATAGCAGCTTTATCAGCACCTAGCTCAGCAAAAGCGTGGTCCTTAATAGCTTCTAGTTCAGATTTTGCTTTCTCAAGCGCAGCGTCTAAGCGTGCAATTTCAGCAGCTTCGTTTGTAATTGATTTCTTTTCAATGTTAAATTCAGGATTCTCAAGTCTGAAAGCCTTTGCAATAGCAATCCCACTTGATGCAGCGATCCCTTGAATGTTAAGAGTCATTATTCTCCTAATCCTTCGTTTTTCATAGTTTCTTCGATAGCTGCTAGTGCTTGAGCTGCATCATCACCATTTGCAGTGACCTTAATTTCCGCGCCTTGTTGAATTCCTAAAGACATAACACCCATGATTGATTTTAAGTTAACGTTCTTCCCGTTATACTCTAAGTTAATGTCAGAACCGAATTTGCTTGCAGTGTTTACAAGTAGAGTTGCTGGACGAGCATGAATTCCTGAGTCGCTAGTTACTTTAAAGATTTTTTCCATGATAATTTATCTCCTTTAAATTACGTATTTTTTAGTTGTATAGACGTGAGTACTACATCACCTATTGTATATAATAGGCGATGTTCGGTCAACCACATCGCCTATTATAATTATAAACATTTTGCGTCAAATTCCTATTGAATGTCAATAATAGCGTTTTCGCCCTTTTTAACATTTCCATCTTTTTTCAATTCGACTTGTTGCCCTTGTTGTAAATTTGTAAAGACGATTGGTGTAATAATAGATGGTGCATTTTCTTTTACAAATGCAAGATCTACTTTTAATAATGGTTGTCCTTGCTTCACTTTATCACCTTGTGCTACAAGCGCTTCAAAGCCTTCACCATTTAATTTTACAGTATCAATACCAAAGTGGATTAAAATTTCTTTTCCGCCTTCAGACTGAATACCAATCGCATGTTTTGTAGGGAATACATTTACAATCTCACCATTAACTGGAGAAACTACTGTTCCTTCTGTTGGCTCAATCGCAAATCCATCTCCCATCATTTTCCCTGAGAATACTTGGTCAGGTACTTCTGTAATCGGTAAGATTTTCCCTTCAATTGGTGAAACGATTGTTTCATTTTCATCAACTTGTTGAGGAGTTTCTTCCACTTTTACAGGCTCTTCTTTTTCAACATGAGGTGTACGACCTGACATAATATCATGAATTTGTGATTTTAATGTGTCAGATTTCGGTCCAAAAATAGCTTGAATGTTATTTCCAACTTCAAGTACACCAGCTGCTCCAAGCTCTTTTAAGCGGTCTTTATTTACATTCTTTTGTTCGTTAACTTGAACGCGTAAACGAGTAATACAAGCATCTAAAGAAGCGATGTTTTCTTTACCACCAAGTGCTACTAATACTTCACGTGGCAGTTCTCCTGCTTCTGTTTTTCCTGCACCGTCATTAGCATTTGCTACTTCACGACCAGGTGTTTTTAAATTCCATTTACGGATTGCAAAACGGAATCCGAAGTAGTAAATAACTGCTAGTACAAGACCAACAACAATTACCCACCACCATGCCGTACGACCTGGTAGTACACCGAATAAGATAAAGTCGATTAAACCACCAGAGAATGTCATACCAATTTTAACACCTAAAATTTGCATTGTCATAAATGATAGACCAGCGAATACAGCGTGAATTCCGAATAATACTGGTGCTACGAATAAGAATGAAAATTCAAGTGGTTCTGTAATACCTGTTAAGAATGATGTTAATGCAGCAGATCCTAAAATACCCGCTGCTAATTTTTTATTTTCTGGACGTGCTTCATGGTACATCGCTAAAGCTGCTGCTGGAAGACCGAACATCATGAACGGATATTTACCAGTTGTAAATGTACCTGCTGTTAATTCCACACCATCTTTTAACTGTGCCATAAAGATTTTTTGGTCACCGCGGATTAATTCGCCAGCTGCATTTGTATACTGACCGAATTCGAACCAGAACGGCGAATAGAAAATATGATGTAATCCAAATGGAATTAATGAACGTTCGATTAAACCGAATATAAATGCTGCTAACGTTCTATTTGCATCAATCATTTGATGTGAGAACGTATTTAAGCCACCTTGAATGTATGGCCAAACGAAGCACATGATAATACCTACTACTAAAGAGAATGTTGCAGTTGCGATCGGTACGAAACGCTTACCTGCAAAGAAACCTAAGTATGATGGTAATTCAATGTTGAAGTATTTATTGTAGCAATATGCAGCTACTATCCCGACGATAATACCACCAAATACTCCTGTTTGTAACGTTGGAATTCCTAATACGTTTGCATATGCTGGATCTGCAAATCCAATTTTCACTGGATCTGTTCCAGAACTTGTTACTTTCACTAGCTTATCTACTTCTAAGAACACACTCATCGTTTTGTTCATAATTAAGTAGCCGACGAATGCTGCTAAACCAGCTACTCCGTCTCCACCAGCTAAACCAATTGCTACCCCAACTGCGAATAATAATGCAAGGTTAGCGAAAATAATATCACCAGATTGTTCCATAATTTTTGCAACCATTACGAACCAATCTGCTTTTAAAGCAGGAATAACATCTGTTAGCTGTGGATTTTGAAATGCATTACCAAATCCAAGTAAAATACCTGCTGCCGGTAAAATCGCTACTGGAAGCATAAGCGCTTTTCCGACTTTTTGAAGAACACCAAAGATCTTCTTAAACATGGAAACCCTTCCTCTCTTATCTATATTGATACTTTTCGACAAACGCCAAAAAGGCATGAGGAAAAAAAGATAGAACGATAGCTATACAAAGGGTAGTATGTCCCTTTCTTTAGCTTACATTCCCAGCTTTTCTCCACTCATGCCTGATCGAATCAGTAACACGTGTCAAAAATAGGATTACGTATAAGTTCACTATAATTAAAGCAAACGTTTTCGTTATTTACCTTAATGTGTTTGTCGAATTTTGTATAACTTTGCAATAGTTATTATACATAACTATTGTAAGCGATTCAATCATTTTTTTTAACGTTTTCATTTTAGACAAAAATATATGTCTTTTTACACATGTTCTGCTTTCACTAATCGTTGTAAATGCATCGTTAAATAAATACTCTCCGCTTCATAAACAGGAAGTTGCAATTCTTTCTGCATTACTTTGACTAGTTTCCACGCCAAATTATAACAAACTGGATATTCCATCTTTAATAAATCAGCAAAACTTTGTGCTTCTTCTACTTTTTCTCCTTTTTTCACCCGTTCAATAGCATATTGTAAATGACGAATAAGGCGTAAATAATGAATGCTTTCTTGGTCTAATGTAATTTGCAGGTTTATCTCAATTAAAGACACAAGTTGTGCAATAAGACGGGAATTTTGATTAACAGAAGATAAATCAGAGTTTGTAAGCGAGCTGTAAATATGGAGTGCGATAAAGCCAACTTCTCCTTCTGGCAATATAATTTGCAAACGAGAATTTAAAAGTTGCACAACTCCTTCAGCAATTTTATATTCCTCTGGATATAGCATTTTCGTTTCAACTAAAAAAGGATTATCTATTGTAAATCCTTGTTTCAGTCTTTTAATTGCAAAAGAAATATGATCTGTTAAAGCGATATGAATATGTTCATTTAATGGAGACTCCGCTTTTTCTTGAATATATAACATAATATCATTCATCAATTCAATTAGCTTTTCACTCACATGTGGTACTAAAAGTTTGTATTGTTCTCGATCACGTTCATTTTTTAAAACAAACATTTTCTCAATTTGTTCTTGCTCCAACACATCTTCAGCCTTTTTCCCAAATCCAATTCCTTTACCGATCACTACTACTTCCTCGTGTTCAGGATGGCTAGCAATGATGACATTATTATTTAAAACTTTTTTAATTTCTAGATAATTACTCATATAACACCACCCTCGTACTTAAATAGCCTACTTTTATGTTACAGAACATTCTTCTTTTTCGTCAATATAAAACATCTACCATTTAATAAAAATTCATTTTTTAGACATGTTTGTATATGATGCGTATAATGTAAGGGCAACTGTACATAGAAAGGAGATTGCAACATGATTAAAATGTTTGTAAGTGATATTGACGGTACAATGATGCAACATGGAGGTCTAATTGATGAACAAGATATTGTAGCACTTCGCGGTCTTGCTGAGCAAAATGTTATTCTTTGTTTCGCTTCCGGGCGACTTGATAATGAAATCGCAGACTTAATGAAGGCTGTAAATACAAATTTCCATCGCATTAGTGTGAATGGTGTTTTCGTATATACACAAGAAAATAAACAACTATTATCTGCAACATTCGATTCCAGTATTCTACCTGATTTGTTAGCAATGACAAATGAAGACCCTTATTTCCGTTATGTAAGTGATGAGCATAATTACTATATTGAAGAAAAGACACCTTTTATTCATGACCTCGAAAAACAAATAACAATGACTTCTGTTGAAGAACCAAATTTATTACAGAAAATCGATGATACAATTTTTCCAAATAAAATTTCTATCGGTGGAACAAAGGAAAACTTACAACTCCTTCAAAAAAAGATTGATGAAAAATTCCGTGGAAAAGTTAGTACTTTCATTTCAGCTGAACAATGTTTAGATGTAATGCCACCAAATATTAGTAAAGGTTCTGCTATTTCTGTTTTATTACAAGAGTTTCAAATACAACCAGAAGAGATCGCGTGCATAGGGGATTCTTACAATGATATTCCAATGTTTTCTTTAACTCCTCATAGTTTTGCTATGTCTCAAGCTGATGACGCGGTAAAAGAGCACGCTCACTATGTAGTAGATACTGTCAAAGATGCCGTTAACCAAGTACTTGTTTATAATGAAGAAGCAACTAAAAATACGACTCGATCCTTATAAGGATGAGTCGTATTTTTAGTTCTTTACATGTTGAAAACATCAAAGTTCACTGTACTTCACAAACTGAAATATATTACTTGTTACGTGCGATATTCGTAATAAACTTGTAACGATCCCCACGATAAATACATTTCACATACTCTAACGGTAACTCACCTTCTGAATATGACCATTGACGCATTACAAGTACAGGCGCCTTTTTAGGAATATGCAGATGTTCAGCTTCATTATCCGTTGCAATTGAAGCTTCAATTGATTGAGTAGCGCGAACAAGCTTAAAGCCCAGTTTTTTCTCTAAATGTTCATATAAAGATTGTTGCAATATTTCTTCGTTAATATCTTTCACAAGAGTTGGTGACAAATAAGTCGTCTCAAATGCAATCGGTTCGTCATCAGCTAAGCGCGTACGCCTCACTTCATAAACCGATTCTCCCTCTTGTATTCTCAGCCGGTCTGCTATTTTAGCAGTAGCTGGAACTAGGCGGAAACTTAATAACTGGCTGCTCGGTTTCATACCACGAGAAATCATATCTTCTGTGAATCCCGTCATTCCTTGCAACTTTTGCTCCACTTTCGGAAGTTGGACGAACGTTCCAATCCCACGTTTCCGGTATAAATAACCTTGTTCCACTAAGTTATTAATCGCCTGTCTGATTGTCATACGACTCACTTCGAACTTATCACAAAGTTCATTCTCAGATGGAATTTTATCTCCCGGCTTCCATTCACCTTCCTCAATTAGCTGTTTCACCCACTCTTGAATCTGATAATAGATCGGAAATGGTGAATACTTGTCGATGTTCATCAGCAATCGCCTCACTGCATAAAGATAGAGCTTCTGGATCTGCGATTACGGTTACATTCGGATGACGTTGTAAAACTGTCGCAGGACACGCCTCACTATATTCACCTTGCAATAATTCTTTAATAGCTTCTGCCTTTTTAGATCCCATAGCAACAAGTAGAATTTGTTTCGCTTTCATAATACTTCCAATTCCCATTGTAATCGCATGAGTTGGCACATCTTCTTCATTTTCAAAGAAGCGAAGGTTTGCTTGGCGCGTAGATTCTGTTAATTCTACAATGTTAGTTGGAGAATTAAATGGTGTTCCTGGCTCATTAAATCCGATGTGACCGTTTTCACCGATTCCAAGAATCTGTAAGTCAACTGGGTTAGCTACTAGAATGCCTTCATAACGCTTGCACTCTTCCTCTAAATCACTTGCCATCCCATTCGGTACATAAGTTTGTTTAAATGGAAGATGATCAAACAACTGTTCTTGCATGAAATAGTGATAGCTGTTTTTATCTTCGTGTGGTAAATTTACGTACTCATCTAAGTTTACAGTGGTTGCATGACTTGTATCAAGTTTATTTTTTCGCATTTCTGCATAAATACCTAATGGAGAGCTTCCTGTAGCCATTCCTAAAGTTGGATTTTCTTTTGATTTTACAACCTCTTTAATTAACTTATAACCTGCTTCTGCTAATTCCTCTGGAGTTTTTACAACAAGAATATTCATTTAATTACTTCCCTTCCTTCATATGAATTCCTAAACGAACGGTATCATATACATGTAAATTTTCAGTCATCACAACAAAGTCTGCATCTTTCCCTACCGCTAACGCACCTTTATTATTTAATCCAAACTCTTCTGCTTGGTTAACTGATGTCATTAACACTGCCTCCTCGATTGAACATCCTGTAAATTCAATTACATTTCGGAAAGCTTGATCCATTTTTAAAATACTACCAGCTAACGTTCCATCTTCTAATCGGGCACTGCCATCTTTTACATGTACTGGCTGTCCGCCAAGTTCATATAATCCATCTTCAAGACCTTTTGCGCGCATTGCGTCTGTAATGACACTTACTTTTTTCGGTCCTTTTAATTTATATGCTAATTTCACCATATCAGGGTGAATGTGAATACCATCTGTAATTACTTCAACCATTACATCTGGATTTAATAACACATGACCAACAACTCCTGGTTCACGATGATGTAATCCACGCATTTGATTGTATAAATGTGTTGCATGTGTAATTTTTCTATTTTTCAGTTGTGCATCAATCGCATCTGTATGCCCCATTGTGCCAACAACACCTGTTTCAGCAAGATACTGTTCAAACTCTAACGCACCTGCTTCTTCCGGTGCATATGTTACTAATTTAATTAGATTACCGCTTGCTTCCTGCCATTGTTTAAATTGCTCGATACTCGCAGGAACAATATGTTCAAGTGGTTGTGCACCCGCACGTTTTTTTGAAACATATGGTCCTTCTAAGTGAATATATTCGAAATGTGCTCCTTTATCTTTCGCTTCCTTCGCAGCACTTAGCGCCGCTTCAATCGCTTCTGGAGCTTGTGTCATTGTTGTTGGGAAGTAAGTTGTAACTCCTTCTTTTAACATTTCTTTACCAAGAGTTACTAATCCATCGCTATTTGCATCCATCGCATCAATATCGTATCCACCATGAATATGAACATCAATCATACCTGGAATCACAATCTTTCCTGCCACATCTAACACAGTTTCATTTTCTTGTGATACATATTGAGCCATCAAACCAATTTCTTTAACTGTTTCTGCGTAACGAATAAATCCGTTTCCCACTACTTCTTTACCTGTATAAATTTTGGCATTGATGACAACTTGCGTTTTCATTTTCATCGATCCTTTCCCATGAAATACCTACTTATTATTATTACCTTATTCGCCTAATTCCATCTTAATATACACACAAGTAGTTGTCTATACATTCTAATGAAATTTCCTCTTCGTTCAGCGAAAAAAGGAAATTGATTTCTTTTTCATTATAATATATATTATTCATTTTTTCCAAAATGGAAAATACCCTCTTATATAATTAGTTACTTAAGTAATGGCATAAGACCGCTAGCCCCCATAGTAATTTGTTCGCCATCTGTTTCTATTTCTACAGTACGCTTGTTTGTTCCATATATCATTATACCACGCTGTTTTAATCGTCTTACTACACTTTGATGAGGATGCCCATACGGATTTCTACTCCCGTACGAAAGAATAGCGAATTGTGGATCTACTTTTTTTAAGAACGTTTCACTCGTTGAAGTATATGAGCCATGATGCCCAACTTTTAATACATCTGCATGTACATCAAATTGCTTTAATATTTCATTTTCCGTCCGTATATCAGCATCACCCATTAATAAAAAGTCCGCTTTACCATATCGAATCTTTAACACAATTGAAGACTCATTATTCTCGTCTTTCGATTTACCATTGTTCAATACTTGTATAGAAACATGTGGATCTAGCGGTATATATTGTCCTTCCTTCACTGAAATGAAAGGTATGCCCCTTTTTTTAATATTATTCCGATACGTATGATAAGTAAATGAACTATATGTTTTTCCACTATCTAATACGAGTGAAACCGGCATTTGTTCTACAATTGGAATAAGCCCCCCTATATGGTCCATATCAGGATGAGTACTTACAATCACATCTAAATGATTAATTCCTTTTTCAATTAGTTTTTGAATAATAACCTCTCCCGCTTCATAAGGGCCCCCATCTATTAACATCGTTTGACCATTTGGCAATGTAATAAGTGTTGCATCACCTTGTCCAACGTTTAAAAAACTCACTTTCATTTTACCAAAATGTTGCCGCTGCATATGTATAGAAGACGTAGTATGAATAGACATCATATATCTTTTAGCCGATGCGCTGTTTAACGAAAAACATAATAAAACAGAAACCAACAATAGAATACTCCGTACACCTTTCATAACTCGTCTCCTTTTTTCATTTAGTATGGCACGCTCTGTAATTGATATACAAAAAAAGCTTAGCAAAATGCTAAGCTTTTATTTTGATAATTCCTGTAAAGAACCAAAGAATAAATCTGCTTCATTCATTTGTTCATTTTCTTCCGAAAGAGGTGGTAAATCATCTAATGTTTTCAACCCAAACGTATCTAAAAATTCTTTCGTCGTTCCGTATAAAATAGGGCGCCCTGGCCCTTCCGCTCTTCCCGTTTCTTTTATAAGTAAGTGTGAAACTAACGTTTGTAATGCCTTGTCTGTTTTCACTCCTCGAATCTCTTCCATTTCTGTCCTTGTAATCGGTTGACGGTACGCAACGATTGCCAACGTTTCAAGAGCTGCTTGAGACAATGAAGCCGTTGTTGGGGTATTTATTAATTTTTGATAGTATGCAGCATGTTCTTTCTTTGTTGCAAAACGATACACTTTTGCATATTGTACAATTTGCAAACCTCGATTCGACCCTTCACATTCTTTTTGCATTTCCTCTATACTGTTTATTACTTCTTCCACTTCAACTTCCAAAACTTTTGCTATCTGTTCCGGATAAATCCCTTCGTCACCTGCAACAAATAAAAGCCCTTCAATAATCGCTTTTTGTTCTTTTCTGTCCATTTTACGAGCTCCTTCCTCCTATTTTCCATAAAAATACACATAAAAAAACCGAATCACAGTAAATGCGTTCGGTTCAATATTTCTTCTCTCGTTCCAAACGATACATTAAAACCTAACATAAGATAAAATGTTTCTATTCCATCTTCACATGCTGGCTCTATAAGGATTTATTAGAGCTTAACACGAAAATTTCATCAAAATTATGTTCTTGCTCGATTATGATTTGTTGATTTTTCATTAGCTCAAGAACCGCTAAAAATGTTACAACCATTATTTCGCGTTCTTCATCAGCAAACAAATCATAAAAGCTTTGACGACCGCCTTTTACTTCTAACTGTTGTAGAATATCAGTCATTCGCTGTGCAATTGGTATTTCTTGGCGAGTAATTCGCGTTGTTACGGGGGTCTTTGCTTTTTTACGACGCATTAGCTTTTGAAATGCCGCTAACATATCATATAACGTAACATCAAGAGGTAAGCTTGTCTCCTCTTCTTGTTGAAATGATGTAAAATCAATTGGCGGACGTGTATATAGCTGTGCTCTTTCTTGTTCTCTTTCTTTTAACTCAGTAGCAACTTGCTTATATTTCTTATATTCAATTAACCTCTCCATCAATTCTTGACGAGGGTCATCTATAAAGTCTTCACCGTTATCAGGTACATCTTCTTCTTGTTTCGGTAACAACATTTTACTTTTAATTTGTAATAACGTTGCAGCCATTACTAAATACTCACTGGCAACATCTAATTGTAATTCTTTCATCGTATGGACATAAGATAGATATTGCTCTGTAATTTCCGCTACAGGAATATTATATATATCAATTTCGTAACGATGTATTAAGTGTAACAATAGATCTAAAGGCCCTTCAAAAGCCTCTACTTTAAAATTATACTGCACAAAGCATCCCACCACATTTTTTCTATAACAACATAAGTATAGAGCATACTCATGTTCTATCCAACCTTTTTAAGAAATTTAATTAAAAATAGACCTATGCCCATGTCATAATGCCCACCGCTTCATATGATAACAATGTAGTAAGAACAATGTAGGAGGTCAAAAAACTATGGGTCACGTTGATTGCGGTTTTAGCGGTGGGTTCGCATTACTTGTTGTACTGTTCATTTTACTAATCATTGTAGGAGCAGCTTGCTTCTGCTAATAGGAAGCAATAAAGCGACTAGGGATATTTCCCTAGTCGCTTATTGTTAATATTTCTATGATAAACTGTACATATAACCGTTAGACAGGAGTGAAACAAATGTATCCTACCGAGTACATACAATTTTTAATTCATTTTCACGGAGACTATGATTATTTTGAATGTCATGAAATATTAGAAGAGTATTGGAAATTAAAACCTAGAGGAGAACGCGACAATTACTTAGTCGGTCTCATTCAAATTGCTGTTTCCTTATACCATCACAGACGATCGAACTGGAATGGTGCAGAGAAGATGATAAAAAGCGCAATAGCACTTTTAGAAAAGAACAGTACATCTTTACAACAATTAGGAATAGATCATAAACAGCTACTATTCTTGTTAAATGAAAGATTACAATCTATCCATACAGAAGACATTTTCACACCGTTATTTTTACCATTATTAGACGCATCGTTAGAAAAACAATGCATACAGTTATGTAAGAAACAAAACCTCTCTTGGAAAGATGTGACCGTCATTCCTGGTGAATACATCATAAATAAGCACACTTTGCGTGATCGAACAGAAGTCATTTCTGAACGACACGAACAACTACAAAAAAGAAAGCAGAGATAATAAACTACTTATCCCTGCTTTCATGAATGTATATTTTGTTCAAGCTCTTTACACTTTTTGCAAAAACTTGCTGTTTGCTCATTTCCGCAAATTGTAAACTCAAGAAATTTACTCTTAAGCTCTTGAACCATCTTCGTCCCAATCCCCATATGACGGTGAGACGGATTCACGCTCAAATGCTGAATTTCCAATACCTGATCTTCTTTTTTTATAATTCCCATTATCCCAACAAAATCTTCATTTTGTTTCCACAAATACAATTGCCAATCCTCTTTCGCTTCATACTCTTTCATTGTCAATTGTAATGTTTTTACATCTTTTTCAGTTGGCATAAATGAAAGAAGCCCCATTGCAATTTTTTCATAACTTTTTTTAAAACGAATTAACATAACCCTTATCCCTTCTTACAAAAGTTATAAACTATTTATCCCATCAATCACTCTTTTCATATCACATTCATTCTACAATATTTTTACCAGAGTGAGAAGAGGCTGAAACAACTTGATAATCATACAAAGCGTTAAGAAGAAAGTCAAATATATGTTTCCACGCTATTTCTTTCTATTACACTGCTCAAAAAAGAGACAATACTGTATAGGAACTAAAAGGAAAATCCCCTTCTCATCACATTGCACTTATTAACCACATTTGAACAAAGTAGTTCTACCAAAAGCAATATGTTAAGAGAAATACATTTATTGAAGCATATAATTCGTACTCCATTCTATGTATTTTATTAAAAGTATGTTCTCATGAACAATATAATTTAACGTTAGTAGCCGTCCTATTTGTGTCATATACTTTAAAATATATACCAATTCCTGTTTATAGGAAATAAAAAAGAGAGCAAAATCGCTCTCTTTTTCTCATAACTTATTCTTCCCAAACTTTAACTTCTTTCATTACATCGCCTTGACGCATGTTTAATACCGTTTCAATACCGCTTGTTGCTTTACCGAATACAGTATGTACGCCATCTAAATGCGGTTGTGGCTCATGAACAACAAAGAATTGGCTACCACCTGTATTACGACCAGCATGTGCCATAGAAAGTGATCCTACAAGATGTCTATGAGGATTTCCATCAGTCTCACATGGAATAGAGTAACCTGGGCCACCTGCACCTGTGCCTGTTGGGTCTCCACCTTGGCTTACGAAGCCAGGAATAACGCGGTGGAATGTCACACCATCATAAAATCCTTGCTCTGCTAATTTTTTAAAGTTTTCTACTGTTTTTGGTGCCTCTTCTGGGAAAAATTCTAAATCGATCTTTTCGCCATTTTCCATTAATATGTATCCTAAAGTTTTCATATGTATATGTCTCCTTTCAACTATCTCAGCACTATATTACCATATTCATGACGAGAAACAAAAAGAATCCGACAATCTGCATACTTCTTTTTCGAAATGTGGAAAAAGCTAGGTGACAAATTTTAAAAATATACTATAATAACTGTGTTGCCCGAAAATTTCAGAAAGAGAAAGGGAGCGATTTTTCGTGAAAGCGAAATTACTAGCTCTGCTATTAGCTGTAGCCGTATTTATTATGCCAACAGCTTCATTTGCAGACATCATTGAGGGAGAATCAATTGTTACACTAGGAGAAAACTTATCTGAACAACAAAAACAAGAGCTGCTAAAAGAAATGAAAGCACCAAAAGATGCTACAATCATCACTGTGTCTAATACGGAAGAACATAAATTTCTAGAAGGAATTGTTCCAAAAGCACAAATTGGTACGAGAGCAATTTCCTCTTCTATGATTACATACACAAAGCCAGGATCAGGTCTCATTGTACGCTCAAAGAACATTAATTCGATAACAGATGCAATGTACACAAATGCACTTATTACAGCAGGTGTGAAAGATGCAGAGATTCAAATTACTGCACCATTTAAGGTTTCCGGAACTGCTGCTTTAACAGGTTTAATGAAGGCCTATGAAACAACATCGAACAAAGAAATTCCAGAAGATGTTAAAAAAGTAGCCAATGAAGAAATGGTACAAACAGCAAAACTTGGTGATAAAATCGGTGAAGAAAAAGCAGTTCAACTTGTTGTAAAAATTAAAGAAGAAATTGCAAAAGAACAGCCAAAAACAACTGAAGATTTGCGTTCATTAATAAAAAAAATTGCTGATCAACTTGGCATTACATTAACAGATGAACAGTTGGATAACTTAGTATCGTTATTTGATAAAATGAAAAATCTTAATATCGATTGGAACCAAGTTGGTAGCCAATTAGATAAAGCAAAAGACCATGTGTCTGCCTTCTTAGGATCTGAAGAAGGACAAAGTTTCCTAGATAAAGTAAAAGATTTCTTCTCTAGTATAATTGATTTCGTTAAATCTTTATTCAAGTAAAAAAGAAGCTCGTCACTGACGAGCTTCTTTTTTATACAAGTAACGGTAATTTCATAACAGCTTCTTCAACCGAACGAACAACATGATTTGCTTTCTCCTTCACATACGGATGAGCATGGTGGAGGGTGAAGGAGTGCGGGGTTGCTTCAAACATAGAAATATCATTGAAAGAATCTCCAATACATGCAACTTCATTTGCTTCAATTTGTAAATGTTCCATTAATCGCTTCAGAGCGCTTCCTTTACTTACACCTCTTGGCATAATGTCAACATAGCGTTTACCCGATATAAAGACCTCCGCTTCGCTATGAAATGTATCTCGCAACTCTTGATCTAATGCTACAATTTTTTCTTCTTCTCCAAAAACAAATAATTTCGCAGGATGTACAGTCTTCCCAAATTCCTCTTCTAATTCTTCAATTTCAGCAATATGCACTCCCATATACTCTTCAAAAGTATGATGATGTTTATTCTTCCTTTTTGTATATCGCTGCTCATTTGCACAAACAATATCTGCTAGTCCCTTTTTATGTATATATCGATATATTTCCTGGGCAACCCCATCTTCAAAACTCGATTCATGAAATACTTTTCCATCCGGTAGTATCATTGTCGCTCCATTTAAACTAGTTGTGTAATATGGGAACGAAAACCTTTTTACCGCCTCATCAATTCGGTGAGTAAAACGGCCAGAGGCAAAACAAATATTTGTCCCTTTTTCAGCTAGCCAACAAAGCGCTCGTTCATCTTCTTTTTGCATATGATTCACATTGTAAACGAGCGTATCATCTAAATCACTTACAAATAGTTTAATCATGTCCTCTTCCCCTTTCATACACAATATCTACTCTAATTGTACAAAAAAAATGTTTGATTTTTGTTAAAAAAACAATAAATTTTCAATAAAAAATAAGCGGAAGTATAATCCCGCTTATTTTTGTCTTCGCACATTTTGAGGTCTTACAATACTTGGACGAACCTTTAAACTAGACATAGTTGGACGAAGTAAAATTTTCGTTAACGCGCCCCAATCAAACGGTAAAAACGGCCATAAATATGGTGTTTGCAAGCTTCTTATAGATGTTAAAAATAGAATCAACATCGTCATTCCAATGACAAATCCCATTTCATGGAATATGCCTGTTAAAATAATAACAAACAATTTTCCGACCTTATTTCCAAGTCCAAGTTCATAACTCGGCGTTGCAAATGATCCAATCATAGAAACCGCTACATACAAAATAACTTCTGGTACAAATAAACCTACATCAATTGCAATTTGACCGATTAATATGGCAGAAATTAATCCTGCTGCAGACGACAATGATGTCGGTGTATGGATGGCAGCCATTCTTAAAAATTCGAGTCCGACTTCCGCCATCAAAATTTGTAATAAAATTGGTAAGTGCGTCATCTTGTTTGGTCCAATGAAAGCAAGACTATCCGGTAAAAGAGTTGGATTAAAAACAAAAACTAACCAAAATGGCAGTAAGAACAGCGAAAATATAACACCTAAAAAACGTACCCAACGTAAAAATGTACCTACAGCTGGATTTTGTCTAAACTCTTCTGCATGCTGTAAATGGTGGAAATATGTTGTTGGAGTGATCATAACACTTGGTGATGTGTCAACAAGTACTAACACATGTCCTTCTAATAGATGATTTGCTGCTACATCTGGTCTTTCTGTGTATCGAATAAGCGGGAATGGATTATAGCCTTGTTTCACTACAAATTCTTCTACTGTTTTATCCGCCATCGTAATCCCGTCTACATCAATGTTATTTAATTCTTGTTTTATAATCTTTACTAAATCTGGATTTGCAACATCTTGAACGTATGTAATACAAATATCCGTTTGCGATCTATCCCCGACTCGAATCATTTCATTTCGAAGACGTGGATCGCGTATCCTTCTACGAATTAATGCTGTATTTACAACGATATTTTCAACAAAACCATCCCTTGCACCGCGCACTACCTTTTCTGTATCTGGTTCTGTCGGTGTCCTGCCCGGATAACTACGAACATCTATTGCGAACGCTTCCGTTTCGCCTTCCACAAATATAATAATGAGTCCTGATAATACTTGGATCATTACCTCATCCATCGTTTTCACTTTACTTACTTGTTGATGAATTAAACGATTCTCTAAAAGCTTCACTGTATCTTCTTCTACATCCCTTATTTCATTTGTATCCACCGCTTCTTCTAAAATAGGGATAATATAATTCGTATCACAAAGTCCATTTACAAATAACACACCAATTTCTTTATTTAAAATTTGAAATTTACGAATACCAACATCGTATGTAACACCGAGTCCGACCGTTTGCTTTAAATAATTTTCATTATCACTTAAAAAAGATGAAATCGGGATATTCACTTTTTTAGGCTTCGTCATAAAACCCACTCCTTTCCAAAATTAATTGAATCGCTTTTCTAGTAATAGGTGATCCTCTCTCCCATTCATCATTTCCGCACATCTTGCCAATATCACCTACCCCCACTATGACAGGAACATTCAGACCATCTAAACAATAAATCGTATCCCCACTAATCCTGCCAATTTCACCATCTGGGAGTCCAAATTTATCAACGCCATATTCTGTCAAATTCCCATTCCGATCTACACTTACATCTACACGTGCCCATTCCCAATGATGTGTATTAGATGCTACTGCTAAAATACCCAGTACATCGACTTGTTTATGTGTTGCGACATACTTTAACGCCTTTTCACCAGATCCTTCTCCTATAAATCCGCTGTCATCAAACATGACAAATACAGGGTCATATGGCGTTTGCATAATAAGCTCAACAACTTTCTTCCCTGTCAATTTGGTCGGATTACTTTGCGATGCTGAAATACACCTTCCCCCAAATTCCTTTGTTAACAGCTCAATTGTCCGCTTTGCATATTCATCTCCATCTGTTACCAAAACAACCCTTCGTCTCATTTGATTTATCCTTTCGGTTTACATATAAGTGCAACAAAAAATGAAAATAATATCGCTGCTGAAATCCCCGCAGACGTTAAGCTAAACATACCGATTCCAATTCCTAAATATCCATGTTTTTCTGCCGCATGCATTGCCCCGTGCAATAGTGAGTGTCCAAAACTTGTAATAGGGACTGTTGCCCCAGCACCTGCAAATTTTATAAGCTTATCGTATAATCCAAATCCGTCTAAAATAGCTCCGGCGACTACAAAAGTTGCCATTAAATGTGCCGGCGTTAACTTTGCGAAATCTAGCAACACTTGTCCAATTACACAAATAGCTCCTCCTACAAGAAATGCATATATAAAATCCACAATTCACTCTCCTTTAACGCATTCAAACACAACACCATGTGCAATCGTTGGAATCGTTTCCTTCTGCTGCATCATCATGGGGCTTAATAGAGCTCCAGTTGCAACGACAAAAATTCTTTGTAAATTCCCTTTTTGCATTTCACGCAATAAATGGCCGTATGTTACAACAGCTGAACAAGCACAACCACTCCCCCCTGCAAACACTTCTTCTTGATTTGAATTGTAAATCATTAATCCACAATCATTGTATACATTCCCCAAATCATACCCTTCCTCAAGTAAAAGTTGTTTCGCAATTGGTGTCCCAACAGCTGATAAATCTCCAGTAACAATAAGGTCATAATCAGCTGCACTTCTTCTCAAATCTTCAAAATGCTGTTGAATTGTATGAGCAGCAGCTGGTGCCATCGCTGATCCCATATCTAAAGGATTAGCAATTCCTAAATCTTGTACTTTACCAATTGTTGCTGCCGTAATTTTAATTGCACTTTTTTCTTTGCTAATTAATATGGATCCTGCACCTGTAACAGTTGAATTTGCGGTTTCTGGCTTTTGTCCCCCATACTCTGTTGGATAACGAAATTGCCTTTCAGCCGTTGCATTATGACTACTTACCGTAGCTAAGACACGATTCGCAAATCCACCGTCTATAAATGCTGATCCAACCGCTAAAGTTTCCATTGACGTCGCACAAGCGCTGAACATCCCTAAAAAAGGAATACCATACTCACGAGCAACATAATTTGCTGTCACTGTTTGGTTTAATAAATCTCCCGCTAAAAAGAAATCAATTTGCGATTTTTTTATATTCCCTTTTTGCATCGCTTGTTGAATTGAGTCTGACATTAACCTTCGTTCAGCAAGTTCCCAGTTTTCCTCTCCGCAATGTAAGTCAGAATATGAAATATCAAAATCCTTTCCAAGAGGGCCTTCAGCTTCTTTCGGACCGACAGCAGTACCAGTTGCATTCACGAAGATATCATTTTGAAATACCCACGTTTGTTTTCCTGTCAATCTCATACCCACCCCTCCTTTAAGACATTAAAATTTGAAATGTATATCTTATTAACCCGATAATGTATGCACCGACGACTCCAAATACGATGACACTTCCTGCAAGCTTAAACATGTTAGTAGCGATTCCTAGAACAATCCCTTCACTTCTATGTTCTAGTGCGGCACTCGCCATAGAATTCGCAAATCCGGTAACTGGTACTGCTGATCCCGCTCCAGAAAACTGCCCGATTTTATCATAT